>WHUB01000011.1:0-80078 GCA_009377395.1 Actinophytocola sp.
CGGCTGTCCGCGCTGCCCACCGCGGGCAACACCACCAACGGCGCCCCCTGCGCCCCCGGCTGCTGCGAACCCCCCACGCGACGGTAGGTGGGCTTGCGTCGTGTCCCACACTCAGGGCGCCGAGTTCGACATTGGGAAACGCCGCGAGTGTGGAACACGCAGGCCGCGCGGGGCGTCGAACAGCCGGATCATCTTCTCCGGCCGTACGACCCAGCCCTGGGTCGCCCGCTGCGGGTGGCGGTCGATCGGCGCGCGGTCGAGCCTGGTGTGCGTCGTCGACTCGACCAGGGCGCTGAGGCCGACCTTGTGCTCCGTCTCCGCCGGCTCGCTGTGGTGCGAGGTCGGCCGGCCGATGACGGTGTCGGCCCCAGCAGAGAACACCAGGACGGCGACGAGACCGAGCGCGACGAGCAGCACGCCGGAGATGACGGCGGCGAGCCGGGTCGACACGGTGTCCTCGCGGGATGCCCGCGAGCTGCTGTGTTTTGTCACGAAGCCGAAGTTTCCTCATCTGCGCAGGAGTCATTACGACTGGACCGACTTGTCCTATATATACGACCGGATGACCGAAACGTTACGGCGCAGATGTCCCAATTGACCTGTGGTGCTCGTCACGCACTCAGCCGAGGACGCCGCGCAGCAGCAGCGCGGCGGCGCTGCCCACGGCCACGACGAGCACGGCGGGGCGCATCCAGCGGCCGTCGATGAACCGGCGCAGCGGGTTGGACAGCAGGAATCCGGCGACGAGGAATGGCAGCAACATCGCGGCCCGCAGCGCGGGCTCGGCGTGGACGGCGCCCGACAGCGCGAGGCCGCCGATCGAGGCGGCGGTGCCGACCGCGAAGTACACCGCCATCGTGGCGCGGATGGTGGGACCGGAATGGTGCTGGTACAGCAGGGCGATCGGCGGGCCGCCGATCGCGGCCGCCGTGCCGAGGACGCCGCTGGCGACCCCGGCGACCAGCAGCGAGCGTGGCGTCGGGCTCGGCCGCCAGCTCAGCAGGGACAGTCCGACGCAGATCAGCACGGACAGTGCGACCGCGATCGAGAACGGGCCCTGCGGCAGCAGTGCGACGGCGGCGACGCCGAGGCCGATGCCGGGCAGCCTGCCGATCATCGCCCAGCCGACGCCCCGCCAGTCGGCGTGGTTGTGCTCGCGGGCCACCGCGAGCAGGGCGTGCACCATGGCGATGAGCAGCAGCGGCACCGGCACCAGGCTCGGATCGGTGAGTGCGAGCAGCGGGGCGACGACCAGGTTCATGCCGTAGCCGACGACGCCCTGCACGAGCGCGCCGAACAGCATGACCAGCCCCGCGACCAGCAACGTGATGGTCACGGGGCTGTCCCCAGCCGTGGGGTCATGCCCGGAGCATGTTCCGCAGCACGTACTGCAGGATGCCGCCGTTGCGGTAGTAGTCGGCCTCGCCGGGGGTGTCGATGCGAACCACCGCGTCGAACTCGACCGTGCCGCCGTCCTGCTTGGTCACGGTGACGTGCACGGTGCGCGGGGTGTCGCCGTCGTTGAGCGCCGCGATGCCGGAGATGTCGAACGTCTCGGTGCCGTCGAGGCCGAGCGAGTCGGCCGACTCACCTGCCGGGAACTGCAGCGGGATGACGCCCATGCCGATCAGGTTGGACCGGTGGATGCGCTCGAACGACTCGGTGATCACCGCGCGCACGCCGAGCAGCGAGGTGCCCTTGGCCGCCCAGTCACGCGACGACCCGGAGCCGTACTCCTTGCCGCCGAGCACCACCAGCGGGGTGCCCTGGGCGGCGTAGTTCTGCGCCGCGTCGTAGATGAACGTCTGCGGCGCGCCCTCCTGCGTGAAGTCGCGGGTGTAGCCGCCCTGCACGCCGCCCTCGGGGTCGACGAGCAGGTTGCGCAGCCGGATGTTGGCGAAGGTGCCCCTGATCATCACCTCGTGGTTGCCGCGCCGCGAGCCGTAGGAGTTGAAGTCCTTGCGCTCGATGCCGTTGGCCATGAGGTACTGCCCGGCCGGGCTGTCGGCCTTGATCGCGCCGGCGGGGGAGATGTGGTCGGTGGTGACCGAGTCGCCGAGCTTGGCGAGCACCCGGGCGCCGCTGATGTCGGTGACCGGCGCCGGGTCCATCCGCATGCCGTCGAAGTACGGCGGCTTGCGCACGTAGGTCGACTCCGAGTCCCACTCGAAGGTGGTGCCGGTCGGCGTCGGCAGCGACTTCCAGCGCTCACCGCCGTCGAAGACGTCCGCGTAGTCCTTGGCGAACATCTCCTTGGTGATCGAGGAGTCGATCGTCTGCTGGATCTCGGCCGGGGTCGGCCAGATGTCGCGCAGGAACACGGCGTTGCCGTCGCCGTCGGTGCCCAGCGGCTGGTTCTCGAAGTCGAAGTCCATCGTCCCGGCCAGCGCGTAGGCGACGACCAGCGGCGGCGACGCGAGGTAGTTCATCTTCACGTCGGGGTTGATCCGGCCTTCGAAGTTCCGGTTACCGGACAGCACCGAGACGACGGTGAGGTCGTTCTCCTGCACCGCAGACGAGATCTCGTCGGAGAGCGGGCCGGAGTTGCCGATGCAGGTGGTGCAGCCGTAGCCGACCAGGTGGAAGCCCAGCTTCTCCAGGTACGGCCACAGGTTCGCCTTCTCGTAGTAGTCGGTGACGACCTGCGAGCCGGGCGCCATGGACGTCTTGACCCACGGCTTGGACGACAGGCCCTTCTCGACGGCGTTGCGGGCGAGCAGTGCCGCGCCCAGCATCACCGAGGGGTTGGAGGTGTTGGTGCAGGAGGTGATCGAGGCGATCACGACCGCGCCGTGGTCGAGCTCGAACTCGCCGCGGTCGGACGTGCTCACCTGGACCGGCTTGGACAGCCTGCCCGCGGCACCGTTCGCGGCCGATACCAGCGCGGCGCCGTTGTCGTTGGCGGTGGAGAACGCCACCGGGTCGCTGGCCGGGAAGGACTCCTCGTCGGCCTCGTCCAGCGAGGTGTGCGGGGTGGCCTGCCCGTCGGTGACGTAGTCCTTCAGCGCCTGCCGGAAGGAGTTCTTCGACGCGGTCAGCTCGATGCGGTCCTGCGGGCGCTTCGGGCCCGCGATCGAGGGGACGACGGTGGACAGATCGAGCTCGATGTACTCGGAGTACTCCGGCTCGTGGCTCGGGTCGTGCCACAGGCCCTGCTCCTTGGCGTAGGCCTCGACCAGCGCGACCTGGTCGTCGGAGCGGCCGGTCAGCTTGAGATAGCGGATCGTCTCCTCGTCGATCGGGAAGATCGCCGCGGTCGAGCCGAACTCGGGGCTCATGTTGCCGATGGTGGCGCGGTTGGCCAGCGGGACCTGGCCGACGCTCTCGCCGTAGAACTCGACGAACTTGCCGACGACGCCGTGCTTGCGCAGCATCTCGGTGATCGTCAGCACCACGTCGGTCGCGGTCACGCCGGGCGGGATCTCGCCGGAGAGCTTGAAGCCGACGACGCGCGGGATCAGCATCGACACCGGCTGGCCGAGCATGGCGGCCTCGGCCTCGATGCCGCCGACGCCCCAGCCGAGCACGCCGAGGCCGTTGACCATGGTGGTGTGCGAGTCGGTGCCGACGCAGGAGTCGGGGTAGGCCTGGCCGTTGCGGGCCATCACGGTGCGCGCCAGGTGCTCGATGTTGACCTGGTGCACGATGCCGGTGCCGGGCGGGACGACCTTGAACTGGTTGAACGCGCCCTGTCCCCAGCGCAGGAACTGGTACCGCTCGCGGTTGCGCTCGTACTCGATCTCGACGTTGCGCTCGAAGGCGTCGGCGCGGCCGAAGACGTCGATGATGACGGAGTGGTCGATGACCATCTCGGCGGGCGCGAGCGGGTTGACCCGGTTCGGGTCGCCGCCGAGCGCGGCCACCGCCTCGCGCATGGTGGCCAGGTCGACCACGCAGGGCACGCCGGTGAAGTCCTGCATGATGACGCGGGCCGGGGTGAACTGGATCTCGGTCGACGGGTCGGCGTTCGGATCCCAGCCGCCGAGCGCGTTGATGTGCTCGGCGGTGATGTTGGCGCCGTCCTCGGTGCGCAGCAGGCATTCGAGCAGGATCTTCAGGCTGTACGGCAGCTGCTGCGAGCCCCGCACCTTGTCGAGCCGGAAGATCTCATAGGAGTTGTCACCCACGGTGAGGGTGTCGCGGGCGCCGAAGGTGTCCTTGCTTGCCGGTGCTGTCACGTCGTTCTCCATCGAGCTCTGCGGTGTCCGGGTGCGGTGGCCAGTTTCGGGTTTGACGGGTGTCGAGTCTCGCTCATGAGCGAGACGTCGGCGAACGCGGGAGTCGCGTGCCGTGATCACCCGCACTAAACAGTACGCCTGTCCGGTTTAGGTTTCAAGACGGGATGCCGGTGGCCGAGGCCTCACTCGAATGGGTGGAAATTCGGCTTCGTGTGACTCATGTGGCTGGTGATATGTCCTCATACTAGTGAGGTAGGTGGTGAATCTGCGCCGAATGTGACAGTGTTTGCCTGCCGAAGTGGCAAGTCCGGTGCAGGGCTCACGCGGAACCGAGATAGCGCGACGCGGGCTGTCGGACCGGGGAGGTGCAACGTCGTGTCAGCCGAACAGTGGGGAAGACGAGCGCGGCGCGGGTCGCGGCGGTCGGCCGCGACAGTCGGCTGGGTCGCCGCCGTCGCCGCCGGTCTGGTGTTCGTGTTGGGAGCCGGGACGGCCGTCGCCGTTCCGCCGCCACCGCCGAAGCCAAGCGACTCCGAGATCGACGCGAGCAGGGAAGCAGTGCAGGACCGCGCCAGCCAGGTCGGCGAGCTCACCAACCAGCTGGCCGAGGCGGAAGGCAGGCTCAGCGACCTGCAGAACCAGGTGGGGCTCAAGCTGGAGCTGGCCAACAAGGCCCGGGTCGACGCCGAGAACGCGGCAACGGCCGCCGAGCGCGCGCAGGACAGGGCGGCGCAGGCCAACAGCCAGGCGGCGCTGGCGGCCAAGGCGGTCGACGCCGCCCACAAGAAGGCCGACGAGTTCATCGCGGGCAGCTATCAGCAGGGCAGCAGGATGGGCTCGCTGTCGGCGTTCATGACGTCGAACAACGCCCAGGACGTCATGCTGCGCTCTCAGCTGCTCGACGCGCTCAGCGAGACGAAACTCGACGCGATCGCCGAGCTGCGCTCGGCGCAGGTCAAGAAGTCGAACGCCGACGCGGCCGCACGCGAGGCACTGCAAGTGGCCGAGGCGAAGCGGCGCGAGGCCGAGCAGGCGCAGCAGGCGGCACGCACCGCCTATGCCACCGCCGTCGACGCCCGCGCCAGCCAGGCGGCGCAGGCCAGGGAGCTGACCGAGGACCGGGACGCGGTGCAGCGCGCGCTGTACGAGGCGCAGCAACGGGTCGCGGGTCTCGAGGGCCAGCGCGAGCGCTACCAGGACTGGCTCGCGGCCAAGCACAAGGAAGAGGCGCAAGAAGCACAGCAGGCGGCGGCCGCAGCCCAGCAGCAGGCAGCAGCGGCGCAGCAGAGCAGCGGCTCGGCAGCGGCCACGTCACCGACGGTCGAGACGATCATCTCCCGCGCGATGTCGCAGCTCGGCATGCCCTACGCCTGGGGCGGTGGTTACTACACCGGCCCCACCTCCGGCGTGCACGACTGGGGCGTAGCCGACAGCTACGGCGACTACAACAAGATCGGCTTCGACTGCTCCGGCCTGATGATGTACGCGTTCGCGCCGGTCGTCCAGTTGCCGCACTACAGCGGCTACCAGTACGAGTACGGCCGCAAGGTGCCGCTGTCGCAGGCGCAGCGTGGCGACATGCTGTTCTGGGGCACGTCCGGGATCCACCACGTCGCGCTGTACCTCGGCAACGGTCAGATGATCGAGGCGATGCAGTCCGGCACGGTCATCCACGTGACGCCGGTGCGCTACTACGACATCATGCCCTACGCGGTGCGCATCGTCGGCTGACGCGAGCCGGGATACTGGTCCCATGCGGCAGCAACCCCTGTACGGGATCGTGCTCGCGGGCGGCTCCGCCCGCAGGCTGTCCGGTGTGGACAAACCGATGCTCACCGTCGGTGGCGTCCCGCTGCTGCGCCGGGTCGTCGACGCGCTCGGCGTGGCCCGCGAGATCGTGGTGGTAGGCCCGGTGCGGGAGGGCATCGACGGCGTGCACTGGACCCGGGAGGACCCGCCCGGCGCCGGTCCGGTCGCCGCGCTCGCCGCCGGTCTCGCCCGCTGCGCGGAGCTCGGCTGCCCGCCCGGCAGCGACGTCGCCGTCCTCGCCGGTGACCTCGCCGGGCTCGGCGCGGACACGGTGGCGACGCTGCGGGCGGCCATCGGCGACAACGACGGCGCGGTGCTCGTCGACCCGGACGGGCGGCGGCAGTGGCTGGCCGGAGTGTGGCGGGCGGACGCGCTGCGCGCGGCCCTGCCCGCCGAGCCGGCGGGCGCCGCGCTGCACGCGACGCTCGGCACGCTGGCGGTCACCGACGTCGCGGCCTCGGCGCGGCAGGCGGCCGACGTCGACACCCAGGACGATCTGCGCCGCGCCCGCGAGACGCACGGCGGGTGAGCTTTCACAGCGGCATTACCGCTGGTGCGCCACGGTGAAGGATGGCGTAGCTGTCACCCTGGGGGTAGTGCGGTGGGCTGGGCCTGACACGACATCCGAGGGAGGCACACGTGACCGAATCCGGCCACACGGCGGGCGAGCGGCAGGCGACACCCGCGCAGGACGCCGAGCAGCTCGAACGGACCGTCGTCGAGGTCAAGCGGGTCATCGTCGGCCAGGACCGGCTGGTCGAGCGGATGCTCGTCGGCCTGCTCGCCAAGGGCCACCTGCTGCTGGAAGGCGTGCCGGGCGTGGCGAAGACGCTCGCGGTCGAGACCTTCGCGAACGTGGTCGGCGGCTCCTTCTCCCGGGTGCAGTTCACCCCCGACCTGGTGCCCGCGGACATCCTCGGCACCCGGATCTACCGGCAGGGCCAGGAGCAGTTCGACGTCGAGCTCGGGCCAGTCGTCGCCAACTTCGTGCTCGCCGACGAGATCAACCGCGCGCCCGCCAAGGTGCAGTCGGCCATGCTGGAGGTGATGGCCGAGCGGCACGTGTCCATCGGTGGCAGGACCTTCGACATGCCGGACCCGTTCCTCGTGCTCGCCACCCAGAACCCGATCGAGAACGAGGGCGTCTACCCGCTGCCGGAGGCGCAGCGCGACCGCTTCCTCTTCAAGATCATCGTCGACTACCCGACGGCGGAGGAGGAGCGCGAGATCGTCTACCGGATGGGGGTGACCCCGCCGGAGCCGAACGAGGCGCTCACCCCGGCCGAGCTGGTGCGGCTGCAACAGGTCGCCGCGCAGGTGTTCGTGCACCACGCGCTCGTCGACTACGTGGTGCGGCTGGTGATGGCCACCCGCACGCCGCACGAGCACGGCCTCACCGACGTCGCCGGCTGGGTGTCCTACGGCGCGTCGCCGCGGGCCAGTCTCGGCATCATCGCGGCGGCCCGCGCGCTGGCGCTGGTGCGCGGGCGCGACTACGTGCTGCCGCAGGACGTCGTCGACGTCGCGCCCGATGTGCTGCGGCACCGGCTGGTGCTGTCCTACGACGCGCTCGCCGACGGCGTGCCGCTCGACCACATCATCACCCGGGTGCTGCAGACGGTGCCGCTGCCGCAGGTGTCGGCGCGGCCGCAGCAGTCACCGCACGGCCAGCAGCCGCTGTCCGTGAGCACTCCGGTGCGCTAGGGAGGGTTGTGCCACCGATCGACGAGGGACCGCGTCCGGCGTGGGCGCCGCCCGTGCTGCGGGGGGACCGGCTCGAGGCCGGGTTGCGCACGCTCGAGCTCGAGGTGCGGCGGCGCTTGGACGGCCTGCTGCAGGGCAACCACCTCGGCCTGGTGCCGGGCCCCGGCTCCGAGCCGGGCGAGGTGCGGCCGTACCAGCCCGGCGACGACGTGCGGCGGATGGACTGGGCGGTCACCGCGCGCACGACGACGCCGCACATCCGCGACCGCGTCGCCGACCGGGAGCTGGAGACGTGGATCGTCGCGGACCTGTCGGCGAGCCTCGACTTCGGCTCCGCGCTCTGCGAGAAGCGTGACCTCGTGGTGTGCGCCGTCGCCGCGATCGCGCACCTGACCGGCGGCAGCGGCAACCGGATCGGCGCACTGGTCTCGACAGGTGCTCGGACGACGCGGATCCCGGCGCGCGGCGGGCTCAGCCACGCCCGCGGTCTGGTCAAGACCGTCGCCACCACCGAGCGGGCACCGACCGGCACGCACGGCGACCTCGCCAGCGCGGTGGAAGAGCTGCGGCGTCCGCCCCGGCGGCGGGGCCTGGTCGTGGTGGTCTCCGACTTCCTCGGCGGCACCGAGTGGCAGCGTCCGCTGCGGGCGCTGTCGGCGCGGCACGACCTGATCGGCATCGAGGTGCTCGACCCGCGCGACATCGACCTGCCCGACGTCGGCACCGTCGTGCTCGCCGACCCCGAGTCCGGCAGGCAGCGCGAGGTGCACGCGTCGGCGTTGCTGCGTAAGGAGTTCGCCGCGGCGGCCGCCGCGCACCGCGAGGAGGTCGCGCGGGGACTGCGGCGCGCGGGCGCGGGACAGCTGACGCTGCGCACCGACTCCGACTGGATCGCCGACACCGTGCGGTTCGTCGTCGAACGCAAACGCCGCTGGTCGGGGGCGGTCGGATGAGCCTGACGGGGTTCACCTCGCCCGCGTGGTTCCTGCTGTTGATCGTCGCCGCCTTGCTGGTGGCGGGCTACATGCTCGCGCTGCGGGCGCGGCGCAGGCGCACGCTGCGGTTCGCCAACCTCGCCATGCTGGAACGGGTCGGCGCCACCCGGCAGGGCATGGTGCGGCACGTGCCGCCCGCGCTGCTGATCGTGGCGCTGATCCTGCTGACGACCGCGCTCGCGGGCCCGACGGCCGAGCAACGGGTGCCGCGCAACCGCGCGACGGTGATGCTGGTGATGGACACCTCGCTGTCGATGGAGGCGGCCGACATCCCGCCGAACCGGCTGGTGGCCGCGCAGCGGTCGGCGACGTCGTTCGTCAGGGGCATGACGCCCGGCGTCAACATCGGTCTGGTGTCGTTCGCGGGAACCGCGAGCGTGCTGGTGCCGCCGACGACCGACCGCAAGGGCACCATCCACGCGATCGACCGGCTGCAGCTCGCCGAGTCAACCGCGACCGGCGAGGGAATCTTCGCCGCGATGCAGGCGATCGACAGCTTCTCCGCCGTCGTCGGCGGTCCGAGCGGCCCACCGCCCGCCAGGATCGTGCTCATGGCGGACGGCAAACAGGTCTCGCCGACCGAGAACATGAACGACCCGCGAGGCGCGTTCACCGCCGCCCGTGCCGCCAGGAAGGCGAACGTGCCGATCTCCACGATCTCGTTCGGCACCGCGCACGGCACGGTGGAGATCGAGCGTCGCAGCTATCCCGTCCCCGCGGACGACGCCGCGATGCGCCAGATCGCTCGGATCTCCGGCGGCGACTACTACAAGGCGGCGTCCGCTGGTCAGCTCGACAACGTCTACGAGGATCTCGGCGAGCAGATCGGCTACGAGGTCAAGAAAGCCGACGCGAGCAAGCCGTGGCTGGCGCTCGGCACGCTCGCGCTGATCGCCGGGGCCGGTTCGGCGTTGTTCATCGGCCAGCGGCTGCCCTAGCGGTCTGCGGCCCCGGTGAAGCCGTGCTGCCGCCAGGCCTCGTACACCACGATGGACGCCGAGTTCGCGAGGTTCAGCGAGCGCGACCCGGGCGCCATCGGCAGCGACACCCGGTCGGTGATGGCATCCGAGCCGGTGACCTCGGCGGGCAGGCCGACCGACTCCGGGCCGAACAGCAGCACGTCGCCCGGCTGGTAGGCGATGTCGGCGTAGCAGCGGGCCGCGGTCGTCGCGAAGGCGTAGATGGCGGCATGGCCGAATGCGGTGCGTGCGGTGTCGAGGTCGGGATGGACGTGGGTCGTCGTGAGCTCGTGATAGTCCAGCCCGGCGCGCCGGAGCTGCTTGGCCGCGAGCGAGAACCCGAGCGGCTCGATCAGGTGCAGCTCGCAGCCGGTGTTGGCGGCGAGCCGGATGGCGTTTCCGGTGTTCGGCGGGATCTCCGGCTGGTAGAACGCGATGCGGAACACCCCCGAATCATGTCATCCGGCATGGTTCACACCACTCCGCCCGCCCGACTGGTGGGTAACTCGATAGCCTCGGTGCTGCATCGGCAGCACCTGTGAGGAGAGACGACACGTGGCACGATCGGTACTGGTCACCGGAGGCAACCGGGGCATCGGGCTGGCCATCGCGCGGCACCTTGCCGCCAAGGGTGACAACGTCGCGGTGACCCATCGCGGCTCGGGCGCCCCCGAGGGGTTGTTCGGGGTGCAGGCCGATGTCACCGACAGCGAGCAGATCGACGCCGCGTTCAAACAGATCGAGGAGCACCAGGGACCGGTCGAGGTGCTGGTGTCCAATGCGGGCATCACCGACGACACCCTGCTGATGCGGATGAGCGAGGAGCAGTTCAGCCGCGTGCTCGACGCCAACCTGACCGGCGCCTACCGCGTCGCCAAGCGCGCGTCCCGGGGGATGCTGCGCGCCAAGTGGGGCAGGCTGGTGTTCATCTCCTCGGTCGTCGCGCTGACCGGCGGCGCCGGACAGGTCAACTACGCCGCGAGCAAGGCGGGACTGATCGGCGTCGCCCGCTCCATCACCCGCGAGCTGGGCTCGCGCAACATCACCGCCAACGTCGTCGCGCCCGGCTTCGTCGTCACCGACATGACCGACGCGCTCACCGACGAGCAGCGGGCGGGCGCGCTCGCGCAGATCCCGGCAGGCCGCTACGGCGAGCCGGAGGAGATCGCCAACGCCGTCGGTTTCCTCGCCTCCGACGGGGCCGGCTACGTCAACGGCGCGGTGCTGCCGGTCGACGGCGGCCTCGGCATGGGCCATTGATCCTTCCCACCACGACCCCTGAACTGGAGACACGGTGTCTGGACTTCTCGAAGGCAAGCGACTGCTGATCACCGGCGTGATCACCGACGCGTCGATCGCGTTCCACGCGGCGAAGGCCGCGCAGGAACAGGGCGCCACCGTGGTGCTCACCGGGTTCGGCCGGATCCGGCTCGTCGAGCGCATCGCCAAGCGGCTGCCGCAGGAGGCGCCGGTGGTCGAGCTGGACGTGCAGAACGGCGAGCACCTTGAGACGCTGGCCGAGCGGGTCGGCGCGCACGTCGACGGGCTCGACGGCGTGCTGCACTCGATCGGCTACGCGAACCCGGAGACCTGCCTCGGCGCGCCGTTTCTCGACGCGCCGTGGTCCGACGTCGGCCCGGCGCTGGAGGTCTCGTCGTACTCCTACGCCTCGGTGGTCAAGGCGGTGGCCCCGCTGCTGCGCGAGGGCGCGTCGGTGATCGGTATGGACTTCGACGCGCGGGTGGCATGGCCCGCCTACAACTGGATGGGCGTGGCCAAGGCGGCGCTCGAGTCGGTGAACCGGTACCTAGCCCGCGAGCTGGGGCCGAGGGGCGTCAGGGCGAACCTGGTCTCGGCCGGGCCAGTCAAGACGATGGCCGCCAAGTCGATCCCCGGCTTCGAACAGCTCGAGGAGGGCTGGAGCGACCGGGCGCCACTCGGCTGGGACACGCTCGACCCGACCCCGGTGGCGAAGACGATCTGCGCGGTGTTCTCGGACTGGCTGCCCGCCACGACCGGCTCGATGATCATGGTTGACGGCGGGGTGCACGCCACCGGCCAGTAGCGGGTGCGCGACACTACTGCGGTGAGCTTCGACGCCCTGCTCTGGCTGTCCTTCGGTGGCCCGGAAGGCCCCGACGACGTGATGCCGTTCCTGGAGAACGTGACCCGGGGCAGGGGAGTGCCGCGGGAACGACTGGCGGCCGTCGCCGAGCACTACCAGCACTTCGGCGGCGTCTCGCCGATCAACGAGCTGAACCGGCGCGCGATCAAGGCGGTCGAGGCTGAGCTGGACGCGCAGGGCGTGCGGCTGCCGGTGTACTTCGGCAACCGCAACTGGCAGCCGTACGCCGAGGACGCGGTGGCCGCCATGGCGGCGAACGGCGTGCGCCGGGTGCTGGTGTTTCCCACCAGCGCCTACGGCGGCTACTCCGCCTGCCGGCAGTACGACGAGGACATCGCCCGCGCCCGCGCGGCCGTGCCGGGCGTGCCGGAGCTGGTGAAGCTGCGGCAGTTCTTCGACCACCCGCTGTTCGTCGAGTGCTTCGCCGACGCGGTGCGCGCTGCCACCGCGCGGCTCGGCGAGCAGGGGGAGCGGGCGCGGCTGGTGTTCACCGCGCACTCGATTCCGCTGTCGGCGGACGCGGCGTCCGGCCCGCCGGAGGACGGCGGCGGGCTGTACTCGCGGCAGATAGCAGCGGCGGCCCGGCTGGTGGCCGAGCGGGCTGGCGTCGCCGAGCACGACGTGGTGTGGCAGTCGCGCTCCGGTCCGCCGTCGGTGCCGTGGCTCGAGCCGGACATCGTCGACCACATCGAGGCGCTGCACGCGGCAGGGGAGACGGCCGTGGTGGTGTGCCCGGTCGGGTTCGTGTCGGACCACCTCGAGGTGATCTGGGACCTGGACAACGAAGCCGCCGAGCGGGCGGCGGAGTTGGGCATGGGCTTCGCCCGGGCTGCGACCCCGAACGACGACCCGCGCTACGCGCGGCTCGTCGTGGAGCTGGTGCGTGAGCAGCTGTCCGGCGCCCCGCCCCGTCGGCTGTCCGCGCTGCCCACCGCGGGCAACACCACCAACGGCGCCCCCTGCGCCCTCGGCTGCTGCGAACCTCCCACGCGACGGTAGGCCCGCTTGGGTCGTGTCCTGCTCAGGACGTTGTGTCCTGCATCCAGGACGTCGTGTCTGGCGCCGGGAACGCAAGACACGACGGCAGGAGCAGGACACGGCGGCACCAACGCAGGACACGACGCCCCGGCTCCTAGGGCTGAGTCACCGGGCGGGTGAAGCCTCGTACCGCCTCGAGGACGGCGGCGCGCCTGGCCTGACGCACTGCCGCGTCGAGCGGACGCAACGCCTCCGCCCGGCGCTCGGCCGCACTCGCCGACACCGCCCCGCCGGGCTCGTCCGCCGCGGCCAGCTCGAGGATCGCCTCCACCTCGTCGGCGCGCCGCATCACGTGCAACGCCCGGCCGGACATCCCGCCCGGCCAGCGCGGCGATGGTGCCTTGCGCAGCCGGGACCGCACGGCGTCGGTCGCGTCCGGCCGCTCCCGCGCCACGTCCAGCTCGGTCAGCAACGTCGTCGCCGCCCGCACCGCCTCGGTCAGCCCGCGCTCGGCCTCGCCGATGGTGACGTGGTCGTTCCCTTCGCCGGAGTGCGGATACACCGTCCAGCGCATGAGGTCGTCGGCGGGCACGTCCGGCACCACCGCGAGGCCCGCCGTGGCGAACACGCTCGCCTCGCCCGCCGCGAGCGCCGCACCGACCACGCTGCCCCGCCCGCCGAGGCCGCGCGGGTCGCCGGGCGCCGGTAGCGCGAGTGCGCCCGCGTCGGCGCCCCGCGCCCGCAGGGCGGCGAGCAACCGGGCGGGTGGCGCCGGAGTCGTGCCGAGCACCGGCAGGTCGGCGTCGGCGGCGGTCTGCTCGTCGGCGGCGACCACGTCGTGACGGTCCGCGATGGCGGTGAGGGCGTCGAGCACGTCGTCCGCGGCGGCCCGGCCGTAGAGCCACGCCGTCGCCCAGATCGTCAGCGTCGCACTGGCAATCGACATAAGACACCACGCTACCGACACGACGCAGCGTGCCGAGAGGTCACCCGATCATGCGCCGGGTGGGAAAGACCCCCGCCGCCGTGGCTACTGCACGCGCTTGGTCGGCGGCGGAAGCTGGTAGCTGTACTGAGTTTCCACGTCGAGCACGCCGGGGATCGCCGTCAGCGATCCGAGGTCCGACTCGTCGCAGGTGCCGGTGATGGTCGACAGCGTGTCGAGTACGGCGTCGACATCGAGCCCATGCTCGCTGAGCTGGGCCGCGATGTCGGCGAGAGTCTCTGGTTCCTCGGTATCCACGGAGACAATGACCTTGCGCAGCGGTGCCACCGACGACCTCCTGTGCCTCGGGTCGCGCCATAGGATGATTCATGGTGCCTGCACCAATCCTGCACCAACATCCGTAGAAGGCAATGGCAACCGTTCGGCCGTCTGGCTCAATCTGGCCCAAAGTTCCCAGGTCGTCCCCTGATATGCCTGGGCGTCGAGGGCGGCGACCCCGGCGACATGGGGCGTCGCCATGCTGGTGCCGCTGATCGTGTTGTGCCGGTCCGGCATCGGCCAGCTCGAGTGGACGTCGACGCCGGGCGCGACGAGGTCGACCGCGCCGGAGTCGGGCAGCGTGCCGCACGAGAAGTCGGCCACCTTGTGTCGCGGGTCGATGGCGCCGACGGCCATGATCGTCGGGCAGTTCGCGGGGTGGCTCACCGGGGCGATGACGCCGTCCGAGCGCGCGCTCTCGTTGCCCGCGGCCGCGATGATCAACGTGCCCCGGTTCATGGCCCGGCGGGCGGCGCGCTCAAAGGTGACCGAGTGCGGCTGGCCCGGCTGCACCGGAGCGCCGAGCGACATCGACACCACCGCGCAGCCGTTCTGCACCGCCCAGGCGATCCCGGCGAGGATGCCGCCGTCCGTGCCGGCGCCCGCGTTGTTGAGCACCTTTCCGGCGTAGATCTCGGATTCGTACGCGACGCCGTAACCCGGCCCGATGTCGGGCGTGCGGGACCCACACGCGGTGCCGATCACGTGCGTGCCGTGCCCGTGACCGTCGTCGACGTCCTCGCCCTCGACGAACGAGCGGCTGACGATCTCGCGACCGGCGAAGTCGGGGTGGTCGAGGTCGATGCCGGTGTCGAGCACCGCGACCCGAACCCCGGCGCCGGTCGCCGTACTGGCGGGTGCGTTGATGGCGCGCAGACCCCAGGTGAAGGCGGCTTCCTCCGAGCTGGCGGGCATCGGCTGCGAGGCCGGGGTCGAGATCGCGTAGACCAACTGCTCCCGCTCGATCATGGCGATCGGGCCTCGGGTCGAGAGCGCCCCGCGCAGCGCGTTGATCTGGTCGGTCGCCGCGGTGACGACGGCGACTCCGAGGTCGGGCCACAGCACTCCGCCCGGCACCTGTGCCAGCCCGTCGCCGGTCTGCGCCGCGATCTCACCACTGTGAACCGCCCTGATGCCGGCAACGTTGGTCATGGCGCGCGAACCCTCGTCGGCCGCGTCTTCCTCGAACAGCACGAGGTACCGCGCCACGCCACTGCCGTCATCCTGCTGTGTCATCTACCGCCACCCACTGTGTACGACCTGTTGTGCTCCGTGAGTCCATGATCGTGCAGCGTGGTCGCAAAGTCACAGGGGCCGGAGGGCGAATCCGCCAGAAAGCCTAACGGATAGTGATTAACGCATCACCTGTTCGTTACCACAAGCCGAGCGCCGCGTGCCGGGGCGAATGTGATGTTGCGCGGCTTGACCTGCTCGCGGCGATCGCGGTCGGGGCTGAGGTGGTATCGCGTGAGCACAGCGCGTAACACCTCGGTTGCTTCCATCAGGGCAAAACCCGCGCCGAGGCACCGGCGGACACCGCCCCCGAACGGCAGCCAGTTACGCGGTGACGTGCTGCCGTCGAGGAACCGCTCCGGCCGGAAGGTCTCGGGATCGTCGTGCTGCGCCGGATCGGACTGCACCACGCCGATCGCGGGCATCACCGTGGTGCCCGCCGGCACGTGGAACCCGCCGACGACGACCGGCTCCGTGGTCCGCCGGGCGACCTCGTAGATCACCGGACGCAGCCGCATCGCCTCCTTGGCGACCGCTTCGAGGTAGCGGTCGTCGTCCTCATCGGCCGCACGGGCCTGCGTCTCCGGAGAGCGGGCCAGCTCGTGCCACGTCCACGCCAGCGCCGTCGCCGTCGTCTCGTGGCCCGCGAGCAGCAGCGTGACGAGCTGGTCGCGCAGCTCGGCATCGGTGAGCGCGTCGTCCTCGGTGCCCGCCTGGAGCAGCCGGGACAGCACGTCGGTGCGCTCGGCGAGGTCGGGCGCCGCCCTGCGGTCGGCGATCTCCGCGTAGAGCAGTGTGTCGGAGCGTTCCAGCAGCTCCCGGTTGCGACGCCACCGGCCGTAGCGCTGCATCCGCTGGCTGTGCCAGCCGAAGATGTCGAGCGCGCTGATGTCGATCACGCCGCCGAGGGTGTGTCGCAGCTCGTCGAGGCGGGGGCCGTCGCTGACGCCGAGCACCACCCGCAGGATCACCTCGAACGTCAGCCGCTGCATGCTGTCGTGCGAGCGGAACGGCGTGCCGACCGGCCAGCGCGCGACCTCCCGCTCGGCGATGCCGGCGACCATCTCGCGGTAACCGCGCAGCGCGGCGCCGGTGAACGGCGGCGTGAGCAGGGTGCGGATGCGGCGGTGCTCGTCCTCGTCGGTGGTGAGCACCGAGTGCTCGCCCATGACCGGCTTGAGCACCTGGTTGCCCTCACCGGCGTGGAAGGTGGTGACGGGTCCGGAGAAGACCTCTTTGATGTCGGCCGGATCGGAGATGCTGACGACGTTGCGCTCCGGGAAGACCCGGAACCGGAACACCGGGCCGTAGCGCCGATGCAGCACGCGCAGCAGCCGGTGGCGCTGAGTGGCGAACAGGATCGACTGGACCCCGATCGGCAGCCGGGGACCTGGCGGCAGCTGCTGGCTCTGCTGGGGGCGTAGCGTGCTCGCTGTCATATCCCGATTTATACGCCCGTATAGAAACCGTGTCCAGCGTCCGGGCGCGGGCCTTCGGCTTAGGGTGGAGGCGTGGGACATCGCGAACAGCTGCTCGGCGCGGCACGCCGGCTGCTCGAGGACAAGGGCTACGCGCACATCACCGCGCGGGACCTGGTCGCGGCATCGGACACCAATCTGGCCTCGATCGGCTATCACTTCGGCTCGAAGGCCGGGCTGCTCAACGCCGCGATCGGCGAGATCTTCGACGAGTGGACCGAGCAACTCGCCCAGATCGCGATGCGCGCGACGGTGGCGACGCCGGTCGAGCGTGCCCACGTCACGTGGTCGGCGTTGCTCGACGGGCTCGACGACAAGCGCGCCCTGCTGCTGTCGTTCATGGAGGCATTCGCCCAGGCCGACCGCAGCGCCGAGCTGCGGGAGCAGTTCGGGCGGCAGTACCAGCAGATCAGGGGACGGGTGGCCGAGCTGGTCGCCGAGTCGCTCGGCGGCAGGCTCGGCCCGGACGACCCGCGCGCCAAGGCCGTCGCCAGCTTCGTCATCGCGGTCTGCGACGGGCTGGCGATGCAGTGGCTGCTCGACCCGGTCAACACGCCGACCGGCGACGAACTGCTCGCCGGGCTCGGCCTGCTGTGGCAGGCGTCGGCCGGGGAACCGCCGGGCGACGCGTAGCCCGTACTCTCGGGGGCATGCAGACCTGGTCGTCCGTCCCAGTTCCCCGCGTGCCGGGTACCCCTCGTGAACTCCGGCTGTACGACACGGCGACGGCGTCGGTGCGCCCGGTCGCGGCGGGCCGCACCGCTCGCATGTACGTCTGCGGCATCACGCCGTACGACGCCACGCACCTCGGCCACGCCGCGACGTACCTGGCCTTCGACCTGGTGTACCGGCAGTGGCTCGACGCGGGTCATGAGGTGCGCTACGTGCAGAACGTCACCGACATCGACGACCCGCTGCTCGAGCGCGCCGAGCGGGACCAGGACGACTGGGTGGTGCTCGGCATGCGCGAGACGGCGCTGTTCCGCGAGGACATGGAGGCGCTGCGGGTGCTGCCGCCGCACGACTTCATCGGTGCCGTCGAGTCCATTCCGGACATCGTCGAGGTGATCGGCAAGCTGCTGGCCGGCGGCGCCGCCTACCGCGCCGACGACCCCGAGTACCCCGACATCTACTTCGACCACACCGCGACCGGCCGGTTCGGCTACGAGTCCAACTACGACGAACCGCTGATGGCGGAGCTGTTCCCCGAGCGCGGCGGCGACCCGGAGCGGCCCGGCAAGCGGCATCCGCTGGACGCGCTGCTGTGGCGGATGAAGCGGGACGGCGAGCCGTACTGGGAGAGCGACCTCGGCGACGGCAGGCCCGGCTGGCACGTCGAGTGCAGCGTGATCGCGGTGAACCGGCTCGGGTTCGGCTTCGACATCCAGGGCGGCGGCTCCGACCTGGCATTCCCGCACCACGAGTACAGTGCCGCGCACGCCGAGGCGCTGGCCGGTAACCATCCGTTCGCGCGGTTCTACGTGCACGCGGGCATGATCGGACTCGACGGCGAGAAGATGTCGAAGTCCAAGGGAAACCTGGTGTTCGTGTCCAAGCTGCGGTCCGAGGGCGTCGAGCCGGTCGCCATGCGGCTGGCGCTGTTCGCCGGTCACTACCGGTCCGACCGGCAGTGGACGGCGACGCTGCTCGAGGAGGCGACGTCGCGGCTGGCGCGCTGGCGGGAGGCGATGGCGCTGCCCGCCGGGCCGGACGCCGCCGCGACCATCGACCGGCTGCGTGAGCACCTCGCCGACGACCTCGACACCCCCAAGGCGCTGGCCGCGGTCGACGCCTGGGTGGACGACGCGCTCACCCGCCGCAGCGACGACCCCGGCGCCCCCACCGCCGTCCGTGCGGCGGTGGATGCCCTGCTCGGCGTGTCGCTGTAGCGCGAGTCCCGAGATCCGAGGGCGCGAGTCCCGACTTACGGTGCGGCGAGTTCTCGGGACTCGCGGCACCGGAACGTGGGACTCGCGGCTACGCCCTACGCGCTGCCGCCTCGCCGACGGCGGAGGTAGCGCTCGAAGTCGGCGGCGAGCTGCTCGCCGCTGGTTTCGGAGAGGTCGGACTCGGCGTCGCCGCGCTCCTCGAGTGACCGGACGTACTCGCTGACCTCGTCGTCCTCCTCGGCCAGCTCGGACACCGTGCGCTGCCATTCCTCCGCCTGCTCCGGCAGCTCCCCGACCGGGATCTCCAGGTCGAGCACCTCTTCCAGCTTGCGCAGCAGGGCGAGGGTGACCTTCGGCGACGGCGACTGCGAGACGTAGTGCGGCACCGAGGCCCAGATCGAGATCGCGGGGATGCCCGCCTCGACGCAGGCGTAGTGGAACACGCCGGTGATACCGGTCGGGCCCTCGTAGTTGCTCGACGAGAAGCCGTGCCGCTCGGCGGACTCGCTGTCGTAGGAACTGCCGGTGACTCGCACCGGACGGGTGTGGGCGGTGTCGGCGAGCAGCGAGCCCAGCATGACGACGGTGTCGACCTCGAGGTCCTTCGCCTTGCCGATCAGCTCGTCGCAGAACGCGCGCCAGTGCAGGTTCGGCTCCGGCCCCTGCACCAGCACCAGGTCGTGATCGAAGCCGGGCGCGGCGCAGCGCGAGAGCAACGTCGTCGGCCAGTCGATCCGCCGGGTCACCCCGTCCACCATGTGGACAGTGGGCCTGCTCACCTGGAAGTCGTAGTAGCCGTCCGAGCTCAGCTCGCCGACGGCGGTGGCCTCCCAGGTCAGCTGCAGGTGCTCGATCGCTGCGCTGGCCGCCTCACCAGCGTCGTTCCAGCCTTCGAACGCCACGACCATCATGGTGGCCGAGGTCGATGCGTGCGGTTCGGTTTCGGTCACCCGCCCAGCCTACGACCACCCACGATTCGCGCGAGACCGTAGTCTCGACTGTATGCACGATGGGCCAGGTCAGTCGCCGTTCCTCGCCGCGTTGTCGCGGCGCGTCGTCGTCGCCGACGGCGCGATGGGCACCGCGTTGCAGGCGCATGATCTCTCGCTCGACGACTTCGCCGGGCTGGAGGGCTGCAACGAGATCCTGAACGTGACCAGGCCCGACGTCGTGCGCGGCATCCACCGGGGCTACCTCGACGCGGGCGCCGAGGCGATCGAGACCAACACCTTCGGGGCGAATTTCGGCAACCTCGCCGAATACGACATCGCCGAACGCATCCACGAGCTGTCCGAGCGCGGCGCCGCGCTCGCGCGCGAGACGGCCGACGAGTACGCCACGCCGGAGTCGCCCCGGTTCGTGCTCGGCTCGGTCGGTCCCGGCACCAAGCTGCCCACACTGGCGCACGCGCCGTTCGCCACGTTGCGCGACGCCTACCGCGAGCAGGTCACCGGGCTGCTCGACGGCGGCATCGACGCGGTGCTCATCGAGACCACCCAGGACATCCTGCAGACCAAGGCCGCCGTCATCGGCGCGAAGCGCGCCATGACCGCACACGGCCGCCGGGTGCCGATCCTGACGTCGATCACCGTCGAGACCACCGGCACCATGCTGCTCGGTACCGAGGTCGGGGCCGCGCTCACCGCGCTGGAACCGCTCGGCATCGACGTCATCGGCCTGAACTGCGCCACCGGCCCCGCCGAGATGAGCGAGCACCTGCGGCAGCTGTCGCAGCAGGCGCCGATGCCGCTGTCGGTGCTGCCCAACGCTGGGTTGCCGGAGCTCGGCCCCGACGGCGCGGTGTACCCGCTCGGGCCGGAGGAGTTCGCCACCGCGATGGCCGGGTTCGTGCGCGAGTTCGGCGTCACCCTGGTCGGCGGCTGCTGCGGCACCACGCCCGAGCACATCCGGCAGCTCGTCGACGCGGTCGCCGAGGTCGAGCCCGCCGCCCGCGAGCCACGGCTGGAGCCCAGCCTGTCCTCGCTGTACCAGGCGGTGCCGTTCGAGCAGGACGCCTCGGTGCTGATGATCGGGGAGCGGACCAACGCCAACGGCTCCAGGGCGTTCCGCGACGCGATGCTCGAGGAACGCTACGGCGACTGCATCGAGATCGCCCGCGCGCAGACCCGCGACGGCGCGCACGTGCTCGACCTTTGCGTCGACTACGTCGGCCGCGACGGCGCCGCCGACATGCTGGCCCTCGCGTCCCGGCTGGCCACCGCGTCCACGCTGCCGATCGTGCTCGACTCGACAGAGCCCGCGGTGCTGGAGGCCGGGCTGGCACATCTCGGCGGGCGGTGCGCGGTCAACTCGGTCAACTACGAGGACGGCGCTGGCCCGGACTCGCGGTTCCAGCGCACCATGCGCGTCGCCGCCGAATACGGCGCCGGCGTCGTCGCGCTGTGCATCGACGAGGACGGCCAGGCCCGCACCGCCGAGTGGAAGGTGCGGGTCGCCACCCGGCTGATCGAGGATCTCACCACCAACTGGGGCATGCGGGTCGGCGACGTCATCGTCGACTGCCTGACGTTCCCGATCTCCACCGGGCAGGAGGAGGTGCGTGGCGACGCCGTCGCCACCATCGAGGCGATCCGGGAGCTGAAACGCCGCTACCCCGAGGTGCAGACCACGCTCGGCGTGTCCAATGTGTCCTTCGGGCTCAACGCGGCCGCGCGGCAGGTGCTGAACTCGGTGTTCCTGCACGAATGCCGCGAGGCCGGGCTGGACACCGCGATCGTGCACGCATCCAAGATCGTGCCGATGGCGCGGATCCCCGACGAGGCCCGCGAGGTCGCGCTGGACCTGATCTACGACCGCCGCCGCGAGGGCTACGACCCGTTGCAGCGGCTGATGCAGCTGTTCGAGGGCAAGACCGCGGCGTCGAGCCGCGAGTCGCGGGCCGCCGAGTTGGCCCGGCTCCCGCTTTTCGAGCGGCTGGAGCGGCGCATCGTGGACGGCGACCGCAACGGGCTCGCCGAGGATCTCGACGAGGCGATGCGGGAGAAGCCGCCGCTGGAGATCATCAACGACACGCTGCTGGCCGGGATGAAGACGGTCGGCGACCTGTTCGGCTCCGGTGAGATGCAGCTGCCGTTCGTGCTGCAGTCCGCCGAGGTGATGAAGGCCGCGGTGGCGCACCTCGAACCGCATATGGACAAGGCCGACGCCGGCGGCAAGGGCACCATCGTGCTCGCCACCGTCAAGGGCGACGTGCACGACATCGGCAAGAACCTGGTCGACATCATCCTCGCCAACAACGGCTACGACGTGGTCAACCTCGGCATCAAGCAGCCGGTCACCGCGATCCTGGAGGCGGCCGACGAGTCCGACGCCGACGCGATCGGCATGTCGGGGCTGCTGGTCAAGTCCACGGTGATCATGAAGGACAACCTCGCCGAGATGAACTCGCGCGGCGTCGCGAACCGCTGGCCGGTGCTGCTCGGCGGCGCCGCGCTGACCCGCTCCTATGTGGAGAACGACCTCGACGAGCTGTACGCGGGCGAGGTGCGCTACGCCCGCGACGCCTTCGAGGGGCTGCGGCTGATGGACGGCGTGATGGTCGCCAAGCGCGGCGAGGCGCGCCCGGTGGACGAGGCGGAGGAGGCCAAGCGGGCCGAGCGCAAGGCGCGCCGCGAGCGGTCGCTGCGGATCGCGGCGCAGCGCAAGGCGAACGCGCCGGAGACGGCGGAGCCACCGGCGCGCTCGGACGTCGCCACCGATGTGCCGCTGCCGACGCCGCCGTTCTGGGGCAGCCGGGTGGTCAAGGGCATTCCGGTCGCCGACTACGCCGCCTTCCTCGACGAGCGGGCGACGTTCATGGGGCAGTGGGGGCTCAAGGGCGTCAGGAAGGGTGACGGCCCGAGCTACGAGGAGCTGGTCGAGACCGAGGGCAGGCCCCGGCTGCGGTACTGGCTGGATCGGCTCGCCACCGATGGCGTGCTCGCCGCCGCGGCCGTGGTGTACGGCTACTTCCCGTGCGTCGCGGACGGCGACGACGTCGTGGTGCTTGCCGAGCCGGACGCCGACGCCACCGAACGGATGCGGTTCACCTTTCCGCGTCAGGGCAGGGGGCGTCGGCTGTGCCTGGCCGACTACTACCGGCCCCGGGACAAGGCCCGCGCGAACGGCGAGGTGGACGTGCTGCCGCTGACGCTGGTGACGATGGGCCAGCCGATCGCCGACTACGCCAACGACCTGTTCGCCGCCAACGCCTACCGCAACTACCTGGAGGTGCACGGCCTCGGGGTGCAGCTCACCGAGGCGCTGGCGGAGTACTGGCACACTCGGGTGCGGGAGGAACTACGATTTCCGTCCGGCGTCACCGTGGCCGCCGAAGACCCCGCCGACATCGAGGAGTTCTTCGCGCTCGGCTACCGTGGCGCGCGGTTCTCGCTCGGCTACGGCGCCTGCCCGAACCTGGAGGACCGTTCGTTGATCATGCGACTGCTCGAACCCGAGCGCATCGGGGTGAAGCTGTCCGAGGAGTTCCAGCTGCACCCGGAACAGTCGACCGACGCGATCGTGGCACACCACCCCGAAGCCACGTACTTCAACACGTGACCGCCGTGCTGCACCACGGCGGCTGGGACGCCGTGCTCTTCGACATGGACGGCACGCTGATCGACTCGGAGAAGCTGTGGGACATCGCGCTCGGTGAGGCGGCCGAGCGGCTCGGCGGCACGCTCTCGCGGGACGCGCGGGAGCGGATGACGGGCAGCCACACCGACGCCACGCTGCGGATGCTGTTCGAGGAGGTCGGTGTGGCGCCGACGGCCGCGACGCGGGCCGAGGTCGCCGGCTGGCTCGAACGGCGGATGGCGGAGCTGCTCGGCGCCGGCCTGCCGTGGCTACCGGGCGCGCAGGTCGCCCTGGCCGATGCGCGTCGCTTCGGGGCGCCGACGGCGCTGGTGACGTCCACCGTCCGGTCGTTGACCGAGCTCGCGCTGGCCACCATCGGGCCGGAACACTTCGACGTCACGGTGTGCGGCGACGAGGTGGACGGCAACAACAAGCCGCATCCTGAGCCGTACCTGCGGGCCGCGCGGACGCTCGGCGTCGATCCGGCGCGCTGCCTTGCCATCGAGGACTCGCCGACCGGGGTGGCCGCCGCCGAGGCCGCCGGCTGCACGGTCGTCGTCGTGCCGAGCGAGCTGGCGGTGGCGCCGAGCGAGCGGCGGGTGTTCGTCGAGTCGCTGGCGGCGTTGCGGCTCGCAGCCGCGCTGTGACCGGTGCCCGGGGACCTTCGCCATCGTTCTCGCTTGACGGGTGCAGTTCCACCTTTCGCCGAACGGCGAAGCTCCCAACCGTCAGCTAGATCACGATCAGTGGCAGTTCGGCGTCGAGCTTGGCGAGATCGCCGGGGTCGGACGTGGCAACGGGGCAGCGGTTCATCGACCGCGCGCACGCCACCACGGCGGCGTCCACGACGTCGGCCGTGCCGCTCTCGCCAAGGAGGGCCCCGATCCGTAGCGCGGTCAGCATCGAAAGACCAGCGTCAGGCTCAGCTCGAGTCGCTGTTCTCAACCGGTGGCGTGCCGAATACGCGGTCGAGTTCCTGCTCCGCCCATGCGGTGTCTTGCGCGCTCGGTGCGCCACGCGCGGCGTCCCAGTCAGCGAAGAGTGTATCCATGATCGCGCCGGATTCCAGGCGCGTCGCGATGTGCGCCGAGACCGAGCGCGGCTCGCCCCGCGCTACCGCACGTTTGATCGTTTCGATCGGCTCTTCCGGGAGCATCCCATCATTATGGACTGGCGTCTGCGCTGTGATCGGCGCCGCGCGACGGCGAGGCCGGGTCGGCGGTGCGGTTGCGCGGATGCGAGGATCAGCGCGTGAAGACCTTCGATGACCTGTTCGCCGAGCTGACCGAACGTGCCAAAAACCGCCCCGCGGGTTCCGGCACCGTCGCGGCCTTGGACGACGGCATCCATGCGCAGGGCAAGAAGGTGCTCGAAGAGGCGGGCGAGGTGTGGTTGGCGGCCGAGCACGAGTCGGACGACCGCCTCGCCGAGGAGATCTCGCAGCTGCTCTACCGGGTGCAGGTGCTGATGCTCGGCCGGGGGCTCACTACCGACGACGTCTACCGGTACCTGTGAGGAGGCCGAATCCCATGCTGCGCGTAGCCGTACCCAACAAGGGTGCGCTTGCCGGTCCGGCGTCGGAGATGCTCGCCGAGGCCGGGTACCGGCAGCGGCACGAGTCCCGCGATCTGACCGTGCTCGACCCGAACAACGACGTCGAGTTCTTCTTCCTGCGCCCGAAGGACATCCCGATCTACGTCGGCTCCGGTGAGCTCGACCTCGGCATCACCGGCCGAGACCTCGCGCTGGACTCCGCCGCCCCGATCGAGGAGCGGCTGCAGCTCGGCTTCGGTGGCTCGACGTTCCGCTACGCCGCCCCGGCGGACCGGGAGTGGAAGCTGGACGACCTCGCCGGCAAGCGGCTGGCGACGTCGTATCCCAACCTGGTGCGCCGCAACCTCGACGCGCACGGCGTCGAGGCCGAGGTCATCCGGCTCGACGGCGCGGTGGAGATCTCCATCCAGCTCGGGGTGGCCGAGGCGATCGCCGACGTCGTCGGCTCCGGCAGGACGCTGCGGCAGCACAACCTCGTCGCGTTCGGCGACCCCATCTGCACGTCCGAGGCGGTGCTGGTGCAGCGCGCCGGCAGCAACGGCTCGGAGAACGAGCGCGCCAAGGCGCAGCTCACCGCGCGGCTGCAGGGCGTCGTGTTCGCGCAGCAGTACATGATGCTCGACTACGACTGCCCGCAGGAGTTGCTGGAGGGCGCCATGGCCATCACGCCCGGTGTCGAGTCGCCGACGGTGGCGCCGCTCGCCGAGGACGGCTGGGTCGCGGTGCGTGCGATGGTCTCGCGCAAGGACGTCAACAACATCATGGACGAGCTGGCCGAGTACGGCGCGAAGGCGGTGCTCGCCTCCGACATCCGCTCCTGCCGGATGTGACCCCTCAGCGCCTCACACGACGTGCAGTGTGAGCGTGGGATCCAACTGCTTGAGGTCTTCCGGATCAGAAGTCACCACGGGCCAGTTCCGCTTACGGGCGAGGACCGCTATGTGTGCGTCAACGACGTCGCTCCCGCCGGTGACCGCCAGCAGCTTGCCAATCAGACGGCCGTCGGCGTGAGTCAGGTCGGCGACACTCATGGTCGGCCATCCCAATGCCAGCGCGATCGGTGTTTGCCTGGCGGTTCCGCGCCAGACCTGCCCCACGACGGCGGCCGAGGTGACGAGCGGGACGGACCGTCGTCTGGCGCGTTCGAACAGGGCCGCGACCGGCTCTTGTCGGCGTTCGAGCCCGATGAACGCGCCCGCGTCCAGCACCAGTCCGGTCACGCGACTTCGGTGGCGTCGCGGCCGAGCAAGTCGTTGAGGATCCCATCGGCTTCGGCGAGATCGCTCTCGGATGCCCCGACGTCACGGAGGTAATCAGCCCACAGCCGGTCGAGCTCGCGCCGTTCGAGGCGCTCTTCGAGGATGTCCGCCACCAACGCGGACACCGAACGATCGCCTGCCTGCTCCTTCAGTTTCTCGGCGAGCTCTTCTGGCAGGCTGACGGTGACCCGGCGGGTAGCCATAGCACCACCTCCTCGAACTGGCCGCGATCATCATAACATGTTATGCAGGCGAGGTGATTGCTCAGCGCCTCAGCGCGAGGGTCACGCCGTCGGAGACGGTGAGCACCACCAGGTCCACCCGCTCGTCGGCGGCCGCGTGGGCGTTGAACTCGGTGATCGCGGTGGTCACCGCGTCCGGCTCGGCATCGGTCACCTTGCCGTGCCACAGCGTGTTGTCGACGAGCAGCACCCCACCGGGCCGGAGCCGGGGCACCAGCTCCTCCCAGTAGGCGATGTAGGACTCCTTGTCGGCGTCGACGAACGCCAGGTCGATCGTGGGCTCGTCCGGCAGCGAGCGCAGCGTGTCCAGCGCGGGCGCGATGCGCAGCTCGATGCGGTCGGCGACATCCGCCCGCTGCCAGTGCTCGCGGCCGACGGCGGTCCACTCCTCGCTGACGTCGCAGCACAGCAGCCTGCCGCCGTCGGCGAGGCCGCGCGCGATGCACAGCGACGAGTAGCCGGTGAAGGTGCCGATCTCGACGGCGAACCGAGCGCCCGCCAGCCGCGTCAGCAGCGTCAGCAGCACGCCCTCGTCGTGCGAGATGCGCATGCCCGCCTGATCGGGGGCGACCCGGTTGGTCGCGTCCATCAGCGAGCGCTGCACCTCGTCGGGCTGGGTGCTGTGGGCGATGGCGTAGTCGAGCAGCGACTGGGTGACGGCGAGCGCGCGGCCGGACGGGTCGGTCATGACCGCGACTCTATCGGCGGGACCGCTTGGGCATCAGGTCGTAGAGGCCCTTACGGGGGCCGGTGTCGTTGCGGTTGCGGGCACCGGCCACCTCGTTGATGAAGTCCTCGAAGACGAACTCCTCGGACGGCTCCGGCACCGAGGCCGACGGGGTGTGCTTGCGGTGGCTCTCCAATGCCGCCGCGATCTGGTGCAGCGCGCCGGTCTGCGCGCAGTGCGGCGCGAACGTGGTGACCGGGATGCCGCGCGAGGCCGCCTCGTTGACGACAACACCCATCGCGATGTGCGGCAGTACCTGGATGCCGACGGCGTGCAACTCCCGCAGCGCCGCCTCGGCATAGCCGGTCATCGGCCTGCGATACAGCCCGGGCACCAGCCCGTAGTACTGCACCGGCGAGCGGTCGACGAGCTGCTCCAGGTGGTTCACCTGCTCCCGCAGCAGCCGCAGCGCCCTGATGCTGGTGCGGTCCGGCTGCACCGGCACCAGCACGCCATGGGTCGCGGCGAGGGCGTTGTTGGTGAGCAGGTCGAGCGCGGGCGGGCAGTCGATGATCACGTGGTCGTAGTGGGCGAACTGCAACACCCGGGCCAGCTCCCAGCCGGGCATGCGGAACTGGTCCAGCCTGCGCACCAGGTCGAACATGCCCGGCGCGGTCGGGATGACGTCGAGACAACCACCCTGGCCAACCGAGCAGCGCGGGTGCGCCACCACCAGCTCCTCGACCGGTCCCTTCCACATCTTGCTCAGCGCCATCGGCAGACTCGGCCTGCCAGCCGGGGTCTCGGGCAGGCCGAGGAACTCGGTCGTCGCGTGCCCTTGCGGGTCGAGGTCGACCAGCAGGACGCGCTTGCCCTGCTCGGCGAGTGCTGCTGCGGCCCCAACACTGAGCGACGTCTTGCCGACGCCGCCCTTCTGGTTGACCACCGAGGTGATCTGCATAACCACGGTAACTGTCCCCGATCGTGGTCGAACGGATGAAGTGCAACCGGCGCGACGGTGTCTGCACCGTAGTCGATCACAGCATGTTCACGCGCCAGGACGCGCCCGCGACACACCCACGGTGGTTCGTCGTGCCTCAGTCCGCGCGGTCGAGCACCGTCTCGTCACCGCCGTCCGGCTCCGGCCAGCCGGGGTATGCCGGCGGGACGCCGCCGAACTCGGGACACCGGGCCTTGTGGTCGCACCAGTTGCACAGCTTGCTGCGGTTCGCCCGGAAATCACCCGTCTTGCCCGCTTTGAGGATGGCCTGCCAGATGGCTTCCAGCGTGCGTTCGAAGCGGCGCAGCTCGGCCTCGTCCGGCGCGTAGGTCAGCGACTGCCCGTCGGTGAGGTAGAGCAGCTTGAGCTGATGCGGCACCTCGCCCCGCAGCCGCCACAGCACCAGCGCGTAGAACTTCATCTGGAACATCGCCTTGACCTCGCCGATCTCGCGCGGGGCGGCGCCGGTCTTGTAGTCGACGATGCGCACCTCGCCGGTCTCGGCGACGTCGACCCGGTCGATGTAGCCACGCAGCCGCACGCCCGAGCCGAGCTCGGTCTCCACCCGCTGCTCACAGGCCTGCGGCTCGAGCGCGCTGGGGTCCTCGAGGCTGAAGTAGGTGTCCAGCAGCTCACCGGCCGCTGCCGGCCAGTTCGCCGCATCCGCGCCACCGTCCTCTTCGAACAGAACCGTCCACTCCGGATTCTGCTCGGACAGCTCCGCCCACACCGGGTCGAGCAGCTCCTTGGCCTTGGCGGGCACGCGCTGCTCGGCGGGCAGCGCGAACAGCCGCTCCAGTACGGCGTGCACCAGGGTACCTCGCACCTGCGCCTTGCTCGGCGTCTCCGGGATCTTGTCGACGGCGCGGAAGCGGTACAGCAGCGGGCACTGCTTGAAGTCGCTCGCCCGCGACGGTGAGAGCGCGGGCCTACGCTGCTCCGTCGGCTCGGCCGCCGGTGGCAGCTCGGTTGCTGACTGGGTCATGCGCGTCCCATCTCGTATCGCTCTGCGTTCTGGTTCGCACCCTAGAGCAGATCACCGACAACTCCCGGCGCGACACGGGCGGCATCGGCAACCGGGCGTCATCACGTGCGCCCCACACGAAACGCTCTAGGCTTTGACGCGTGACTGCCAGGAACGAGCCGGGCGCCCGGCGCAGGTCGATGCTCGTCGACGCCGACGGCGGACTGATGCTCTTCCGGGTCAGCGGCGTGCCGGTGCTGCTCGCGCCGTCCTGGTGGCTGGGGTCCTTGGTGGTGGTCGTGCTGTACGCGCCGCTGGTCGGCAGGCTGCTGCCCGGCGCGGGCGCGGTGCTGTCGTGGTCGCTCGCCGTCGCGTTCGCGTTGCTGCTCGGCGTGTCCGTGTTCGCCCACGAGCTGGGGCACACGCTGGTCGCGTTGCGCATGGACATCCCCGTGCGACGGCTGCGGTTGTTCCTGCTCGGCGGGCTGTCCGAGGTCGCGCGCAGCCCGAAACGGCCGGCGCAGGAGGGCCTCGTCGCGGTGGCGGGCCCGCTGGTCTCGCTGGCGCTGGCCGGTGGCTGCGGACTGCTGCTGCTGACGGTGCCGTCCGGCGCCACCTGGCTGCTCGTCGCGCAGTGCGCGGTGGCCAACCTGGCGGTCGCGCTGTTCAACCTGCTGCCCGGGCTGCCGCTCGACGGCGGCAGGATGCTGCGCGCCGGGGTGTGGGCGCTGACCGGTACCAGGGGCAGCGGCACCAAGGCGGCCGTCGTCGGTGGCTGGCTGGTCGCCGCCGGGCTCGCGGTGTGGGCGCTGACCGGGCTGGCCAGCGGCAGCGAGGACAAGTGGCTCCGGCTCGGCGTCTGCGTCGTCACCGGCTGGTTCGTGCTCTCCGGCGCGAGCGCCGAGTTGTCCGCGGAGCAGCGACGCAGCTGGCCCACCGGTCTCGACATCACCCAGCTCATGCTGCCGGTGCTGCAACTGCCCGCGGAGAGCCCGGTCTCCGACGCGCTCGCGGCATCGGCGGGCAGGGGCGTCGTGCTCGTCCGCGCCGACGGCGTGGCGGCCGGTCTGCTCGACACCGTCACGGCGGAACGCATCGCGGCGCAGACGCCGCACATGCCCGCGGAACAGGCGGCGGAACCCGTGCGGGCCGACTCGGTGCTGCTGCTGTCCGAGCCGGGGGAGGAGATCGCCGAGCGGGTGCGCGAGACCGCCGCGTGGCAGTTCCTCGTCGTCGACGACGAGGGCAAGCCGGTGGGCGTGCTGCGCAGGGAGGACCTGCGCGCCGCGCTGTCGCGGCGGCGGGGCAGGTAGTCGCCAGGCTCGCGACGGCGTCTGCGACGATCAGGCGTCCCGCTCAGTCGAAACTTCGGAAACGTCAGGAGGGCGTGTGTCGGGTGGAGGTCCGTTCCGGGCAGGGGACCGGGTGCAGCTGACCGACCCCAAGGGTCGTCGCTACACGATCGTGCTCGCCGAGGGAGAGAAGTACCACACCCATACCGGCCAGCTCGCCCACGACGATCTGATCGGGCTCGACGAGGGTTCCGTGGTGCAGTCGGCGGGCGGCACGTCGTTCCTGGCGCTGCGGCCGCTGCTGTCCGACTACGTGCTCTCGATGCCGAGGGGCGCGCAGGTCATCTACCCGAAGGACGCCGCCCAGATTCTGATGTGGGGCGACATCCACCCCGGCGCGCGGGTGCTCGAGGCGGGGGCCGGGTCCGGCGCGCTGACCTGCTCGCTGCTGCGCGCCGTCGGCGACGGGGGCACGGTGACGTCGTACGAGGTGCGTGCCGACCACGCCGAGCACGCCGAGCGCAACGTGACGCGGTTCTTCGGCGAGCGTCCCGGGAACTGGACGCTGCACGTCGGCGACCTCAAGGAACACGCGGGCGAGGCCGACCGCGTCATCCTCGACATGCTGTCGCCGTGGGATGTGCTGCCGACCGTCGCCGAGCACCTGGTGCCGGGCGGGGTGCTGGTCGTCTACGTCGCGACCGTGACTCAGCTGTCCCGGATCACCGAGGCGCTGCGGGACCAGCGGTGCTGGACCGAGCCGCAGGCGTGGGAGACGCTGCACCGCCCGTGGCACGTCGTCGGGCTCGCGGTGCGCCCCGAGCACAAGATGCAGGCGCACACCGCGTTCCTGCTCACCGCCCGCCGGCTCGCGCCCGGCGTCGAGACGCCGAAGGTGCAGCGCCGGCCGAGCCGGGGCTGAACGCTACTGGCCGAGGCACCACGAGCCGCCCTCGAACTTGGCGGGCAGCGCTCCCTTGTGTGTCTTGCCGTTGGCGGTGATCTCGAACGGCACCACGGCGAAGCCGCCCCGGATCTTCGGCTCGCCGGTCACCGAGGCGGTGGTGCCCTGCGGCGCCTTGCTGAAGTCCGGCTGCCTGTTCTTCAGGCAGCTCACCTGGCTCGCCAGGTTCTCGTCACGCTGGTTGATGGCGGTCGCCATCGTCTCGGCCACCTTGCGCACGTCGGCGACGTCTTCGGGGGTGCCGCCCTGCGGACTCTGCGCCGCCGCTGAGTTGTTGGCCTGCGCCTGCTGGGAGGCGGTGTCGTCACTGAGGAAGTAGCCCGGTTGCCAGAACCCCGTCACCGCGACCGCCGCGCCCGCGACGAGCAGCAGCGCCGCCGTGATGCCGACGATCAGTCGGGTCTTCTTCCGCTTGCCGGAGCCTTGCTCGGTGGTTTCGGCCTCGGTGGCTTCCGGCTGCTCCTCCTGCCCTTCCTGGTCGTCGGGCTCAGGCTGCTGCTGCGATTCCGTCATGCCGCGAGCGTATCTCGGACGGTAGGCTCCCGTGTTTCCCGCCGTGTTGGGCACTCCGTCCCGGTCAGTCCGGTTTGGATACCGCTGTCACGAAACACCACCGGTTGCCGTCCCAGCGCAGCCGCATGGCGCCGTGCCGGTGCTGGCCGTCCTCGCTGACGCGGAATGGCACCTCCGCCGTGAAGCCGATGACGCGGGGCTTTCCCTCGCGCGAGAACCTGACGGTGTCGGAGAAGCCGTCGAAGAGGTGGCCGGAGACTTTGGTGAGCTGACACGCCATCGCCCGCAGCGGCACGATATTCCGCTGGTTGTAGGCGCGGAGGATGTCGTCGGCCGCCGCGACGGCCTTGGGCGCCCCGCCCGGTTCCGGGCCGGGCAGCGCCGGCAGCCGCCGCATCGAGGTGTCCGACCGGAACTCCGATGCCCGCGGCTGGCCGGTGTTCCGGGGCCGCTCGTCGTCGCCGGTGACGACCATGGCGGCGATCAGCCCGACGGCGGCGACCACCGTGCCCCAGGCGACGACGTTCGCGATTCGCTCGCTGGTGGGCATCACGTGACGCCCGAGGCGCACCACGAGCCGTTGACCCGCCGCAGCTCGAGATCGACCTTCTTGCTGCTACCCGACCGGGTGAGAATGAGCGGAACCTTGGCGGTGTCGCCGGTGATTATCGGTTCGCCGCTCGCCGAGACGGTGAGGTCCTCGGGAAAGCCCTCGTAGTCGGACTGCCGTTCTTTTCTCGGATCGCAGGACACCGGCTTGACCTGGTTCGCGTCCCGGTTGTTGATGCCCGCGACGACCGTGTCGGTGATCTGGCGGATCTTCGCACGGTCGCCGCTGGACGGCGGCGCCGGGGTCGTCGGCTCGCTCGGCTGGGTGGGGTCGGGTTTCGGCACCGTGGTCGTCGGCGTTTCGATGACCGTCACCCTTTCCCCACTCGCGGCGTGGGCGGGGTCGGCGCGGAAGAAGCCGGGCTGCCAGAAGCCGGTGACACCGACGATGCCGCCGGTGAGCAGCAGTAGGGCGAGCACAAGGCCGATGACGAGCCCGGTCCTGCCCTCGTGCTTCGGCGGTTCGGGCGGCGGGGTTCCGCCGGGTGGCATGCCGTAGCCGGACTGCTGCTGGTAGGGGGTTTGCTGGCCGTAGTACGGCCGGTGCGGGAACTGCTGTCCCTGGTAGCCGGGATAGCCGGGGTACTGCTGGCCGTAGCCCGCGCCACCGTAGGGGTCGGACGGCGGCGGTTGCGGCGGGTACGTCATGGAACTCCCCTCGTTCCCTCAGCGCGAACACGCGCGAAGCCCCCAGGCAACCGTTATCGAACGGTAGCTGCGGCGTGCGTACGCGATTACCGGAAGCAGGGTGGCACACCTGGAGTCGCTGCGCACAGACGGGGAGTGGCGATCACAGCGAGGTCGTCATTCGGGCGGCTCAGCATCTCGCACACGCCGTGCGGGGGCGTTAACGGTTCGTGACGGATCGGCAGACGGGATATGTACCGTGTCGGAGCATTGCGTTCTATTTCGCATCCTGATCTTTACGCGACGCGCCCGTTCTGTAATGCCGAAGGGCTTTGCATGACGGTGATCGCCGGTACCGTTGAGGGAAATAGCGCGCGAGGAGGTGCCGCATGCAACAGGACCGCCCCGGTGGCAGGCATGAGGAAGCCGACCCAAGAGAGAGCGGCGGCACGGCGGACTCAGCTGCCGCGAGTGCCGCGAGTGACACCGAAATCACCCAGGAACAGGAACGGCAGATCCGGTTCCTCGAAGAGGAGGTCGCACTGCTCCGGCGAAGGGCAGCGGGTTCGCCCAACAGCGACCGTGTCCTCGAGCAGCGCCTCGCGGAGGCTTCGGAGCGAATAGCCCAGCTCACCGAACGCAACGCCAAGCTGGTCGAGACGCTCCGAGACGCGCGCGGCCAACTGATGGCGCTGCGGGAGGAAGTCGACCGGCTCGCCCAGCCGCCAAGCGGTTATGGCGTGTTCCTGGAGCGCTACGAGGACGGCACGGTCGACGTGTTCACCTCGGGCCGCAAGATGCGGGTGTCGGTGTCGCCGACGGTCGAGGTCGACTCGCTGCGGCGCGGCCAGGCGCTTCGGCTCAACGAGGCACTGACCGTCGTCGAGTCCGGTGACTACGAACGCACCGGCGAGGTCTACGCATTGCGCGAAGTTCTCCCCCCGCTGGGTGAAGATGGCCCGTCACGAGCACTTGTCGTCGGCCACGCCGACGAGGAGCGGATCGTGTGGCTGTCCGACCCGCTCGTCGACGACGTGCTCAAGTCGGGCGACTCGGTGCTCGTCGACAGCAAGGCGGGGTACGCGTACGAGCGGGTGCCCAAGGCCGAGGTCGAGGACCTGGTGCTGGAGGAGGTGCCCGACGTCCGCTACGAGGACATCGGTGGCCTGTTCCGGCAGATCGAGCAGATTCGGGACGCCGTCGAGCTGCCGTTCCTGCACGCCGACCTGTACCGGGAGTACCAGCTCCGGCCGCCGAAGGGTGTGCTGCTCTACGGCCCGCCCGGCTGCGGCAAGACGCTGATCGCCAAGGCCGTCGCCAACTCGCTGGCCAAGCAGGTGGCCGAAGGCAAGGGCGACGCGGCGGGGATCCGGGAAGCCAAGTCGTACTTCCTGAACATCAAGGGCCCCGAGCTGCTGAACAAGTTCGTCGGCGAGACCGAGCGTCACATCAGGCTGATCTTCCAGCGGGCACGGGAGAAGGCGTCGGAAGGCACGCCGGTCATCGTGTTCTTCGACGAGATGGACTCGATCTTCCGCACCCGTGGCAGCGGTGTGTCGTCCGACGTCGAGACGACGATCGTGCCGCAGCTGCTCAGCGAGATCGACGGCGTCGAGGGCCTGGAGAACGTGATCGTCATCGGCGCCTCCAACCGGGAGGACATGATCGACCCGGCGATCCTGCGGCCAGGCAGGCTCGACGTGAAGATCAAGATCGAGCGGCCGGACGCGGAGGCGGCCAAGGACATCTTCTCCAAGTACCTGCTCGATGGCCTGCCGATCCATAGCGACGATCTCGCCGAGTTCAGCGGCGACACGACGGCGACGGTCGACGCGATGATCCAGCACACCGTCGAGCGGATGTACGAGGAGAGCGACGACAACCGCTTCCTGGAGGTCACCTACGCGAACGGCGACAAGGAGGTGCTGTACTTCCGGGACTTCAACTCCGGCGCGATGATCCAGAACATCGTGGACCGGGCGAAGAAGGCCGCGATCAAGTCGGTGCTCGAGACCCAGCAGCCGGGTCTGCGGGTGCAGCACCTGCTCGACGCGATCGTGGACGAGTTCGCCGAGAACGAGGACCTGCCCAACACCACCAACCCGGATGACTGGGCCAGGATCTCGGGCAAGAAGGGCGAGCGGATCGTCTACATCCGGACCCTGGTGACCGGCAAGAACCAGGATTCCGGCCGGGCGATCGACACCGCCACGAACACCGGCCAGTACCTGTAAGCACGGCCGACAGCCCAGGACCGGCGCGCGCTGACACGGCGTGCGCCGGTCCGTTGTCTTTCGGGCGTTGCCCGTAGGGTGGAAGCGGGTACTCAGGACGTGGGTTGAGATTGGAGACTGCATGCGGCGGATCATGGGAACCGAGGTCGAGTACGGCATCGCCGTGCCGGGAGACGCCACCGCGAACCCCGTGCTGACGTCGACGCAGATCGTGCTCGCCTACGCCGCCGCCGTCGACATCCCGCGCTCGCGCCGGGCGCGGTGGGACTACGAGGTGGAGTCGCCGCTGCGCGACGCGCGCGGGTTCGACCTCACCGGCCCCAGCAACCAGCCGCAGGACCCCGACGTCGAGGACCTCGGCGCCGCCAACGTCATCCTCACCAACGGCGCCCGGCTCTACGTCGACCACGCCCACCCGGAGTACTCCGCGCCCGAGGTCACCAACGCCTGGGACGCGGTGATCTGGGACAAGGCCGGTGAGCGGGTGATGGAGCAGGCTGCGATGAAGGCGGCCACCGTCCCGGGCCAGCCCCGGTTGCAGCTTTACAAGAACAACGTCGACGGCAAGGGCGCCAGCTACGGCACCCACGAGAACTACCTCATGGCCCGCGCGACGCCGTTCACCTCGGTGATCGGCGGGCTGACGCCGTTCTTCGTCTCCCGTCAGGTCGTGACGGGCTCGGGACGGGTCGGCATCGGCCAGCAGGGCGAAGAGGACGGCTACCAGCTGTCCCAGCGCGCCGACTACATCGAGGTCGAGGTCGGGCTGGAGACAACCCTCAAGCGCGGCATCATCAACACCCGCGACGAGCCGCACGCCGACGCGGACAAGTACCGCAGGTTGCACGTCATCATCGGCGACGCGAACCTGTCCGAGTACTCGACCTACCTCAAGCTCGGCACCACCGCGCTGGTGCTCGACATGATCGAGAGCGGGGTCAGCTTCGACGACCTCAAGCTGCGCGAACCGGTGCGGGCGGTGCGGCAGGTCAGCCACGACCCCACCCTCAAGGCCACCGTCGAGTTGGCCGACGGGCGCAAGCTCACCGGCCTCGACCTGCAGCGGATCTATCACGAGCGGGCGGTGGCGTACGCCGAACGCGAATCGAGCGAGATCAGCGAGCAGAGCAAGGACGTGCTGCGGATCTGGGGCGAGGTGCTCGACGCGCTCGCCCGCGACCCCGACGAGTGCGCCGACCGGCTCGACTGGGTGGCCAAGCTGAAGCTGCTGGAGGGCTACCGATCGCGGGACAACCTCGGCTGGGCGGCCCCCCGGCTGCACCTGATCGACCTGCAGTACTCCGACGTGCGGCTCGACAAGGGCCTCTACAACCGCCTCGTCACCCGGGGCACCATGAAACGCCTGGTCGACGAGGACGACGTGCAGGCGGCCATCATGAACCCGCCGGACGACACCAGGGCGTACTTCCGGGGCCGCGCGCTGGAGAAGTACGCCGCGTCGATCGCGGCGGCGTCCTGGGACTCGGTGATTTTCGATATCGGAAGGGAATCTCTGGTCCGCATCCCGACACTCGAACCGTTGCGCGGCACGAAATCGCACGTCGGGGCGCTGCTGGACGAGGCGGAGACGGCCGAGCAGCTTGTCGAGGCGCTCACCTCGTGACGTCGTCGGCGTTTCGGACCTGACATAACGCCGGTCGTCGTAGGTAATCTGTCAGCAGAGAACTCGATCAGGAGGCGTCATGGCCCAGGAGAAGATTGAGAAGCACGGCGGCGGGGACTCCGACGACGAGACCGAAGCCGCAGCCCCGGCAGGTCAGGAACGCAGGGAACAGCTCGGCGAGGACGTCGACACCATCCTCGACGAGATCGACGACGTGCTCGAGGAAAACGCCGAGGACTTCGTCCGCGCCTACGTGCAAAAGGGCGGGCAGTAGTCTCCCCACATACGGACCCGGTCCGCACTACCCTGAGTTCGTCCGTCAGCCACATGAAGATGGGAACCACGAGCACGTATGGACTACACCTCGGCCGCATCGGCACGCGGTCCCCTTTCCGCTGCCTACCTGACCACCGGCACGTCGTCGTTCACCGACTTCCTCCGCGCGCAGGCGCCTGACCTGCTGCCGTCGCGGCCGGTGGGCGAGGGCACGCTCGTCGACGTGCCGCACGGCACCACGATCGTCGCGCTCACCTTCAACGGTGGCGTGCTCATCGCGGGGGACAGGCGGGCGACGGCGGGCACCACGGTCGCCGCCCGCGACCTGGAGAAGGTCTTCGTCACCGACGAGTACTCCGCGGTCGGGATCGCCGGCACGGCGGGCATCGCGCTTGAGATGGTGCGGCTGTACGCCGTCGAGCTGGCGCACTACGAGAAGATCGAGGGCGTCTCGCTGTCACTGGACGGCAAGGCGAACAAGCTCGCCACCATGGTCCGCTCCAACCTCGAGGTCGCGATGGCCGGGCTCGCGGCGGTGCCGATGTTCGTCGGCTTCGACCCCGACGCCGCCGAGACCGCGACGGCCGGCCGGATCATCTCCTTCGACGTCACCGGCGCCCGCTACGAGGAGCGCGCGGGGTATCACTCCATCGGCTCCGGCTCGCCGTACGCCAAGTCGGCGCTGAAGAAGCTCTACGACCCGTCGGCGGACCGGGACGGCGCGATCCACGCCGCCATCGCCGCGCTGTACGACGCCGCCGACGACGACACCGCGACCGGCGGACTGGACATGGTCCGCAAGATCTATCCGCAGGTGATCACCGTTACCGGCGCCGACGGCGCGGTGCAGCTGCCGGAGTCCGATCTCGCCACGGTCGCCGAGTCCATCATCGCCGAGCGCACCGAGGCGGCGAGCTAGCACCGGTCCCCGCCCCGCACACCACCCCGACCTCCTGCCGACCACAGAGAGTGGAGCCTGAACCGTGACGATGCCGCTGTATGCCTCGCCCGAGCAGCTGATGCGCGACCGCTCGGAGTATGCCCGCAAGGGCATCTCTCGCGGGCGCAGCGTGGTGGCGATGAAGTACGCCGATGGCCTGCTGTTCGCGGCCGAGAACCCGTCGACGACGTTGCACAAGATCTCCGAGATCTACGACCGGATCGGCTTCGCGGCCGCCGGTCGCTACAGCGAGTACGAGAGCCTGCGCCGCGCCGGCATCCGCCACGTCGACCTGCAGGGCTACGCCTACGACCGCAGGGACGTCTCGGCCCGCCAGCTCGCCAACGTCTACGCGCAGACCCTCGGGTCGATTTTCACCGAGCAGGTGAAGCCGTTCGAGGTGGAGCTCGCGGTCGCGGAGGTCGGCGCCGAGGCGAGCGATGATCAGCTGTTCCGGCTGACCTACGACGGCTCCATCGTCGACGAGCCGCAGTTCCTCGTGATGGGCGGGCAGACCGACCCGGTCGTCGCCAAGCTCAAGGACAGCTACACCGACGGCTGCTCGCTCGCCGACGCGATGGGGCTCGCGGTGGCCGCCATCAAGGCCGGGCTGAGCAACGGCGCCGAGCTGGGCAAGCTGGAGGTGGCCGTGCTCGAGCGGCATCGGCCGAGGCGCGCGTTCCGCCGCATCACCGGCGCCGTGCTCGACGACCTGCTCCCCGGCGGCAAGTCGGGCGGCAGCAAGAGCAAGAGCCGCAGCAAGCCCAAGACCGAGGACAGCGGCGACAACAGCAGCAGCGAGTGATCACGCTCGGCAACGGAGGGGCAGCGACGTTAGCCCTTCCGTCTTGTTTCGGTCTCGTTGGCATTTGCCTCACCGCATTTGCCCCGTGAGCACATAGCATTGAGGACATGCAGCGTCGGATATACGGCATCGAGACCGAGTTCGGTGTCACATGCACCTTTCACGGCCAGCGCAGGCTCTCGCCTGACGAGGTCGCGCGCTACCTGTTCCGCAGGGTCGTGTCGTGGGGCCGCTCCTCCAACGTCTTCCTGTCGAACGGCTCCCGGCTGTATCTCGACGTCGGCTCACACCCGGAGTACGCCACCGCCGAGTGCGACGACCTGACCCAGCTCGTCACGCACGACAAGGCGGGGGAGCGGATCCTGGAGGACCTGCTCGTCGACGCCGAGCGCAGGCTGGCCGACGAGGGCATCGGCGGCGACATCTACCTGTTCAAGAACAACACCGACTCGGCCGGCAACTCCTACGGCTGCCACGAGAACTACCTGGTCGGCAGGTCGGGGGAGTTCTCCCGCATCGCGGACGTGCTGCTGCCGTTCCTGGTCAGCCGCCAGCTGATCTGCGGCGCGGGCAAGGTGCTCCAGACCCCGCGCGGCGCGGTGTTCTGCCTGTCGCAGCGGGCCGAGCACATCTGGGAGGGCGTCTCCAGCGCCACCACCCGGTCGCGGCCGATCATCAACACGCGCGACGAGCCACACGCCGATGCCGAGCGGTACCGCAGGCTGCACGTCATCGTCGGCGACTCGAACATGGCCGAGCCGACGACGTTGCTCAAGGTGGGCACCGCCAATGTGGTGCTGCAGATGATCGAGGAAGGCGTGCAGTTCCGGGACTTCACGCTGGACAACCCGATCCGCGCGATCCGCGAGATCAGCCACGACCTCACCGGGCGGCGGCGGGTGCGGCTCGCCGGTGGCAGGGAGGCGTCCGCGCTCGACATCCAGCGGGAGTACCACGCCCGCGCGGTGCGCCACATCGAGGCCAACGGCGCGACCGCGACCACGAAGCAGGTCGTCGAGCTGTGGGGGCGGGCGCTCGACGCGGTCGAGACGCAGGACTACAGCGGCATCGACACCGAGATCGACTGGGCGATCAAGTACCGGCTCATCGAGCGCTACCGCAACAAGCACGGCTTCGACCTCTCCAGCCCCCGCGTCGCCCAGCTCGACCTCGCCTACCACGACATCCGCCGTGGCCGGGGCGTCTTCGACATGCTGCAGCGCAAGGGCCTGGTCAAGCGGGTCACCGACGACGGCGAGATCGAGCTCGCCAAGGACACCCCGCCGCAGTCGACCCGGGCGAAGCTGCGCGGCGACTTCATCGCGGCCGCGCAGGCTGCGCAGCGCGACTTCACGGTCGACTGGGTGCACCTCAAGCTGAACGACCAGGCGCAGCGGACCGTGCTGTGCAAGGACCCGTTCCGCAACGTCGACGAACGGGTGGAGCGGCTGATCGCCAGCCTGTGAGGCACTGGATGCTGCCCTCTCGGGAGAGTCGCTGCCACCATGGCCCGAACCCGAGCTAGAGTCGGATTCGTGTCGACCACCCGTGCTGAACGCCTGGTGAACCTGGTGCTGGCGCTGCTGTCCACCCGCCAGTACCTGACCGCCGAGCGCATCCGAGGCATCGTGGGAGGCTACGCCGACGCGGCGAGCGACGACGCGTTCTTCCGGATGTTCGAACGCGACAAGGGCGAGCTGCGAGAACTGGGCATTCCCATCGAGACCGGCCGGAACTCGGCGTTCGACAGCGTCGACGGCTACCGCATCGCGCGCCGGGACTACGAGCTCGGCGAGATCGACCTCGCGCCGGACGAGGCCGCCGCCGTCGGTCTCGCGGTGCGGCTGTGGGACTCGCCCGAGCTGACCGGACAGGCTCATGGCGCGCTGGTCAAGCTGCGGGCCGCCGGCGTCGAGATCGACGAGTCCGCCCGGGCGCCGATCCAGCCGCGAGTGCGCACCGAGGCGGCGCTCACGCCGCTGCTGGCCGCCGTGCGCGAGGGCACGGCGGTGCGGTTCGAGTACCGGCGCGCCGGGGCGGCGGAACGGCGGGTGCGCACGCTGGAGCCCTGGGGCGTGGTCTCCTGGCGGGGCCGCTGGTACGTCGTCGGCCACGACCGCGACCGCGAGGCCACCCGCTGTTTCCGGCTGTCCCGGGTGACCGGCACCGTCACCCCGATCGGCACGCCGGGCGTCGTCCAGCGTCCGGCGGACGTGAACCTGCTGGAGTTCGTCGCGGGCAGCGAGCCGCACGAGCACACGCCGGTCGCCACCGCGCGGCTGTGGGCGGCCGACGGCGCGGCCGCCGGGATCCGGCGCGGCGCGCGGGTCGTCGGCCGCCGCGAGGTCGACGGCGTCGCGGGCGACGAGCTCGAGCTGGACGTCTACTACCCGGACGGGCTGGCGCGCTGGATCGCCGGCTACGGCCCCGACGTGCTGGTGATCGAGCCGGACGTGCTGGCCAAGGCGGTGCACGAACGGCTCGCCGTGCTCGCCGAGGGGGCGGGCGCCGCCGTGGAAGGGAGCCAGCGATGACGACGTCCTCGTCCCGGATGCCCCGGCTGCTGGCGCTGGTGCCGTACCTGCTGGCGCGGCCGGGCATCGAGATCGAGGAGGCGGCCGCCGACTTCGGCGTGACCGGCAAGCAGCTGCGCAAGGATCTCGAGCTGCTGTGGATGTGCGGGCTGCCCGGCTACGGGCCGGGCGACCTGATCGACCTGTCGTTCGAGGGCGACACCGTCACGGTCACCTTCGACGCCGGGATGCGCCGCCCGCTGCGGCTGACCGGCGGCGAGGCGACCGCGGTGCTGGTCGCGCTGCGGGCGCTCGCCGAGACCCCCGGCGTGGTCGACGGCGACGCGGTGCGCCGCGCCATCGCCAAGATCGAGACGGCCGCGGGCGAGGCGCAGCCCGCCGGGGTCGTCGTCGGGCTCGGCGTGCGGGAGGCGGGCCGCACCCAGTCGACCCGCCAGGAGGTGCAGCGGGCGCTGACCGCCGAGCGGGCGCTGCGGCTGCGCTACTACACCGCGTCGGCGGACAGGATCAGCGAGCGGGTGGTCGACCCGATGCGGCTGCTCATCGTGGAGGGCAACAGCTACCTGGAGGCCTGGTGCCGCCGCGCGGACGGAGTGCGGCTGTTTCGGCTCGACCGCATCGACGCCATCGAGGTGCTGGACGAACCGGCGGTGCCGCCGAGCGACGCCGAGCGGCACGACGTCACCGACGGCCTGTTCGCGCCCGCACCGGGGCAGCCGGAAGCCGTGCTGGTGCTCGCGCCGGACGCCCGCTGGGTGGCCGAGTACTACGCCTGCGAGGAGCTGGCCGAGCTCGACGGTGGCCGGTTGCGGGTCAGGATGCGCTACGGCGACGAGAACTGGCTGGTCCGGCTGGTGCTCGGCATGGGCGGCGAGGTGCTGGTGGAACAGCCCGCCGAGCTGGCGACGCGGGTGCGCGAGCGCGCGGCGGCGGGCGTGGCGAGGGCCGGGAGACTGGCCGCGTCGACGGCTGGCTAAGGTGATCATCGTGTTCGATCCGGGCGACGGCTACTTCCTCAGCGCCGTGCTGCTGCTGCTCGGCGGCATCGCGTTCGCGGCGCTGATGTGGCAGGTCAGCCGGTCGGTGCGGCGATTCACCTCGGTGAGCACGGCGGTGGTGGCGGTATGGCGGGGAGAGCTGATGCTGTTGCGCGCCCGGCGTGCCGCGCTGAAAATCGCCGTGCGGCAGCGATGGCCGAAAGAAAACGAATAACGGTCCAGACCTCGTGACACCGTGCTCCGGGTCCGTAGACTAGTCCCTGACTACATGAGAGGAGGCCACCATGGGTTCGTTGTCACCGTGGCACCTGGCCATTCTGCTGGCCGTGCTGATTCTGATGTTCGGCGCGAAGAAGCTGCCCGATGCCGCACGGGGTCTCGGCAGGTCGCTGAAGATCCTGAAGGCCGAGACGAAGGGCCTGCGGGAGGACGAGGAAGACACCAGTTCCCGGTCGTCCGACACGGTCAGCCAGGACACCCGGCAACTGCCGAACAGCTCGACCACCGCCAGCGCCTCGGACAACCAGAAGGTGGATGATCTGCAGCGGCAGCTCGACGAGCTGAAGCAGCCGGACCAGACGCACAAGAACGCAAGCTGAGCAGAACGGAAGCGGATTCGGTGGCGGAGCCTGCGACCTCCGAGGGCGCCGGGAACCTGCACAAGCGGCGCAAGCGCAGCCGTCGGCACAACCCCGACGGCACAATGACGCTGATCGAGCACGTCTACGAGTTCCGGCGGCGGCTGTCCTATGCCCTGCTGGCGATCGTGGCGGGCGGCATCCTCGGCTTCATCTGGTTCGACAACGGCTTCGCCGGTCTCATCTCGCTCGGCGACCTGATCCGAGGGCCGTACTGTGGCCTCCCCTCGGACATGCTGGTCGACTTCGGCGGCGGCGGCACGCAGCAGTGCCAGCTGTTGCAGACCGAACCCTTCGAGGCGTTCATGATCCGCCTGAAGGTCGGTGTCGCCGTCGGGTCGGTGCTGTTCGCGCCGTTCTGGCTGTACCAGCTCTGGGCGTTCATCGCGCCGGGGCTGTACCCGAGCGAGCGCAAGTACGCCCGGATCTTCGTCGCGTTCGCCTCGGTGTTGTTCGCGGCCGGCGCCGCGATGGCGTACCTGATCACACCGTTCGCGCTGCACATGCTCGTCGGCATCGGCGCGGAGAACTTCGCGACCGCGCTCACCGGTTCCAAGTACATCGCCTTCATCCTCACCCTGCTGGTCATCTTCGGGGTGAGCTTCGAGCTGCCGCTGCTGATCGTCATGCTGAACCGGGTCGGCGTGGTGAAGTACGAGCTGCTGCGGCGATGGCGGCGCGGCCTCATCATGGGGCTGTTCGTGTTCGCGGCGATCATCACTCCCGCCGACCCGTTCTCCATGCTGGCGCTGGCGTTCGCGCTGGTCTCGCTGTTCGAGCTGGCGCTCCAGGTCACCCGGCTGCACGACCGGAAACTGGCCCGGCAGCGCGATGAGCTCGGCTGGGACAACGTCCCCGACGACCAGTCCGCGCCATTCGAGTACCAGCCGAGCGGCGCCGACGGCGAGACGCCCGGCAGCAGCCGCACCGACGATGTGACCTGATCCCGCACGGCTCCGCATGCGCGCGGGGTACCGGATGTGAAACCCTGGCGACGTGGCTGACCGATCGACGTCTTCGCCTGCCGCTGCCTACCGGGAAGCACGACGCCGTTCGTCGTCCCCCCAGCTCACCGAGTTCGCTGCGGCGGCGGCATTCGAGTTCGACCCGTTCCAGCGCCAGGGCTGCGAGGCGCTGGAGAGCGGCCACGGTGTGCTGGTGTGTGCGCCGACCGGCGCAGGCAAGACCGTGGTGGGCGAGTTCGCGGTGCATCTCGCGCTCGCCGAGGGACGCAAGTGCTTCTACACCACGCCGATCAAGGCGCTGTCGAACCAGAAGTACACCGAGCTGGTCGCCCGCTACGACGCGAACACCGTCGGGCTGCTGACCGGCGACGTCTCCATCAACGGCAACGCGCAGATCGTGGTGATGACCACCGAGGTGCTGCGCAACATGCTCTACGCGGGCTCGTCCACCGTCACCGACCTCGGCTACGTCGTGATGGACGAGATCCACTACCTCGCCGACCGGTTCCGCGGCGCGGTGTGGGAGGAGGTCATCCTGCACCTGCCCGAGCATGTGCGGGTGGTCGGGCTGTCGGCGACCGTCAGCAACGCCGAGGAGTTCGGCGACTGGCTGGTCGAGGTCAGGGGCGACACCACGGTCGTCGTCGACGAGCACCGCCCGGTGCCGCTGTGGCAGCACATGATGATCGGCAACCGGATGTTCGACCTGTTCGCCGACCGGGCCGAGGGGCAGCCGGACACCGACGGCACCCGGGACCGCATCAACCCCTCGCTGCTGCGCAAGGCGCAGGAGGTCAGCCGGTCGTACGGCCCGGCGGCACTGCGGGGGCAGCGCGGCCGCAAGCGTGGCTACCAGCGCGGACCGCGCTACCGGCCGCCGTCCCGGGTGGACGTGATCGACCGGCTCGACCGGTCGGGGCTGCTGCCCGCGATCGTGTTCATCTTCTCCCGCGCGGGCTGTGACGCGGCCGTCGAGCAGTGCTGCCGCGCCGGGCTGCGGCTCAACGACCCGGAGGAGATCGCGCTCGCCCGCGAGATCATCGACGAGCGCACCCGCGAGCTGCCGGAAGGCGACCTCGGCGTGCTCGGGTACTGGGAGTGGCGCGACGCGCTGGAACGCGGCATCGCCGCCCACCACGCCGGGCTGCTGCCCGCGTTCAAGGAGACCGTCGAGGAGCTGTTCGTCCGTGGCCTGGTCAAGGCGGTGTTCGCGACCGAGACGCTGGCGCTCGGCATCAACATGCCCGCCCGCACCGTGGTGCTGGAACGGCTGGTCAAGTACAACGGCGAGGCGCACGTCGACCTGACGCCGGGCGAGTACACCCAGCTTACCGGCCGGGCCGGGCGGCGCGGCATCGACGTCGAGGGTCACGCCGTGGTGCTGTGGCAGCCCGACATCGACCCGAAGCAGGTCGCCGGGCTGGCGTCGACCCGCACCTACCCGCTGCGCTCGTCGTTCCGACCCGGCTACAACATGGCCGTCAACCTGGTCGGCCAGGTGGGCGCCGAGCAGGCGCGAGAGCTGCTGGAACAGTCGTTCGCACAGTTCCAGGCCGACCGGTCGGTGGTCGGGCTGTCCCGCAAGATCGAGCGCAACAAGGAGGCGCTGACGGGCTACGCCGAGGCCGTCTCGGCCGACTTCGACGAGCTGCGGGAGTACGCCGCGCTGCGCAAGCGGATCTCGGAGCGGGAGAAGCTGCTCTCGCGGCAGAACACGGCCTCGCGCAGGCAAGAGACGGCGCGCTCGCTGGAAGAGCTGCGCAAGGGCGACGTGATCGCGGTCCCGTCGGGCAGGCGCGCCGGCATCGCCGTCGTCGTCGACCCCGGCCTCGACCCGGTCGCCGAGCCGCGCCCGATCGTGGTGACCGAGGACCGCTGGTCCGGCCCGCTGTCGGCGTCCGACTTCCCGTCGCCGGTCGACAAGCTCGGCCGCATCCGGTTGCCCAAGCGGGTGGAGCTGCGCTCGCCCAAGACCCGTCGTGACATCGCGTCGTCGTTGCGGGACAGCGGCGTCGTCGCGCCGGGACGTCGCCGCAAGCAGCGCCCTGATGCCAACTCCGACCCCGAGCTGGCGAGCCTGCGCGGTGCGTTGCGGGCGCACCCCAGCCATGGCCTGTCCGACCGGGAGGCCAGCCTGCGCTGGGTCGAGCGCTACGAGCGGCTGGTCGCCGAGAACCGCAAGCTGGAGGAGAAGGTCGCCGCGACGACGCACTCGCTGGTGCGGGCGTTCGACCGGATCAGGGGACTGCTGACCGAGCGCGGCTACCTGGGTGAGGACGGCAACGTGGTCACCGACGACGGCAGGCGGCTGGCACGGATATACAGCGAGTCCGACCTGCTCGCCGCCGAGTGCGTCCGCCACGGGCTGTGGCGCGACCTGCAGCCCGCCGAGTTGGCCGCCGTCGTCTCGACGATGGTGTTCGAGGCGCGCCGGGACAGCGCGGGCGAGCCGAGGCTGCCCGCAGGCCCGGTGACCGAGGCGTGGCAGCGCACCGCCGCGCTGTGGTCCGAGCTGGTCGAGGACGAGCGCAGGCACCGGCTGTCCCGCACCCGGGAGCCGGACGCCGGGTTCGCGTGGCCGGTATACCGCTGGGCGCGCGGGGAGTCGCTGGAGAAGGTGCTCACCACGGCGGAGCAGAACGGCCAAGAGCTCTCGGCGGGGGACTTCGTGCGCTGGTGCCGCCAGGTGATCGACATGCTGGAACAGCTCAGGGACGTCCTCGGCAAGGCCGACCCGGTCGGCGGCGCGGCAGGCTCGGCGGCACGATCGCTGCGACGCGGAGTCGTCGCGGCGGGCAGCGTGTGAGTGTGGTGTGGTTGGATCACGCAGGGAGACGACTTCGCTCACGTCGGAGGACACCATGAGTACGCCGAACGGCGGCAACGACTCGCAGCAGGAGTGGGGCCAGCAACCCCACGGTGACCCGGCGGCGGGTGGCCAGCAGCCGAGCGGCGCACCCGCGCCCGGCTACGGCCAGCAAGCTCAGCAGCCCCAGCCCGGTCAGGAGCAGTACCCGTGGCCGCAGCACCCCGGCGGCTACCCGCAGCAGGGACAGGAGCAGTGGCCACAGCAGCAGCCCTACGGCCAGCCGCAGCCGGGCGGGACGTTCCCGCCGAGCGGTCCGCAGCCGCAGCAGCCGTGGGGCTACCCACAGCAACAGCAGTGGCCGCAGCAGCCGTACGGCCAGCCCTACGGTCCGCCGCCCGGCGGGTACCCCGCCGGTTTCGGCCAGTTCCCACCAGGTTTCGAGCCCGAGCAGCAGCAGAAGTCCAGGGTGCCGCTGGTCATCGGCCTCAGCGTGCTCGTGCTGCTCGTCGCCGTCGTCCTCGTGCTCGGGTTCATCGCGCCGGGCTTCTTCTACAAGGAGAAGGTCTTCGACGCGGCGGCCGTCGAGCAGGGCGTCGAGCAGATCCTGACACAGGAGGGCGTCAGCTACGACAAGGGCAGCGCGTCCTGCCCCGAGGACCAGCCGGTGCGACCGGACTACACCTTCAGCTGCACCGTCACCGTTGACGGCAAGGAGAAGGAAGTCCCGATCAAAGTCATCGACGCCGAGGCCGACCCACCGAAGTACCAGGTCGGCACCCCCTAAATTCGGTGGCGCCGCGCGTCCCGCCGCGCGAGGATCCGAGCATGACGGATCGCTCGATCAGGACGCTTGACGCCACCGAGATCCGGGCGGCGGAGACACTGTTCCGTGCCTCGCTGCACCAGCGGCCGGACACCGACGAGGAGTGGCGCCGCGCCGAGCGCACCTACCAGGACGGCCGCACGCTCGGCGCCTTCGAGGACGACATCCTGGTCGGCACCGCGCGATCCATCGACACCACGCTGACGGTGCCGGGCGGCACGGTGCCGATGGCCGCCGTCACCGGCGTCGGCGTCCGGGTCGGCCGCACCCGGCGCGGCGTGCTGACCGACCTGACGACCGCCGTCGGCGACGAGCTGTGGCTGCGGGTGGTGGACGTGGCGGCCGCGCTCAACGCACGCGGCTACACCGGGGACGACTCGGTCGTGCTGGAGGTGTCCGACCCGTTGCTGCGGCACAACTCGGGGCGCTACCGTCTCTCGGCGGCAGGCTGCGAACCGGTCACCGCGCCCGCACAGCTCGCCCTCGACGTCGCCACGCTCGGCATGCTCTACCTCGGCGGCTGGCGGGTCGATGAGCTGGTGAACGCCGGTCGCATCGAGGTCACCGACGCCGGGGCGGTGGCGGCGACACACCGGTTGCTCGCTACTGACCGTCCCCCGTGGTGCGGTAGCTTCTTCTAGCAGTCACCGAACCGGCGTAACCTTGGGCCGACCGGTCTACTTGAAGGAGCATTGCCGTGGGCTCGAGTCCCTTCCGGCTCCGGCCACCCCGGCGCGGCATGCCCGTGGTGCCGCTGGTGATCGCGCTGCTGGTGGCGCTCGGCACCGCGTGCCAGCCGCTCGAGAATCCGAAGCCGATGCCGAGCTCATCACCGGCGCCGACGACACCGACGTCGACCTCGAACCTCGGCACGGTGTCGGCGACCGAGACGCCGTCCGGTGCCAGCCAGCCGGTCTCGCAGCAGCGGATGTTCGACCACACCGAGGTGCAGGACGCGGTGTACAGCTTGCTCGCGCGCACCTACCAGATCCAGAACGTCGAGCTGGTGATCTGCCCGCCGAACCAGCGGGTGGAGCGCGGCTCGAAGTTCAGCTGCACCGCGAAGATCGACGGCGAGAGCAAGCTGGTGCCGATCACGGTGACCAGTGCCGAGGGTGACTACCGGGTCGGCAGGCCGCGGTAGCTTAGGCCGTGTCTCGCGGATCCGTGGTCGCGGTATCGGTGATCCAGATTGTCCGTGGCTGCGTTGTCGTCGTCGACCATAGCTCCGCTATGGCCTTCCTCCTCCGCCTTGCCACGAACAATCTGGATCACCGATCCCATCGAGCGAGATCCACGAGACACGGCCTAGTCGGTCAGCGCGGCGAGCAGCCGGTCGGCGGAGCCGCCGAGGTTCCAGCGCTCGGCGAGCTCGGCGACCCGGTCCGGGTCGGCGGGGGAGTCGGGCACCCGGTCGTCGCGGGAGAACGTCACCGGCGCGTCCGGCACGACCGCGACCACGGCCGGGGCCGCGGCGAGATAGTCCGCCGCCGCGGCGAGCTGCGTCCGCGCCCGTACCGGCACGTCGGGGTCCCCGGCGCTAGCAGCCTTGATCAGCGCGGGCAGCGAGCCGAACCGCGTGATGAGCTTGGCCGCCGTCTTCTCCCCGATGCCGGTGACGCCGGGCAGCCCGTCCGAAGGGTCGCCGCGCAGCACCGCCATGGCGGCATACGCCGGGCCCGCGTCCGCCTCCGGCACGCCGTAGCGCTGGGCGATCTCGGCCGGGCCGAGCACCTCGGCCTTCGCCCAGCCCTTGCCGACGTAGATCACCGACGCCGGGGTCGGCTCGGTGCGCACGAGCTGGAACAGGTCCCGGTCGCCGGTGATCACCTCGACCGGGTTGGTGCGCTCGCGTGCGGTGAGCGTGCCGATCACGTCGTCGGCCTCGTAGCCGTCGGCCTCGGCCGTCGCCAGGCCGCAGGCGTCGAGCAGGTCGAGGATGATCGGCACCTGCGGGCTGAGGGTGTCCGGCACCTCTTCGACATCGCCGTCGTCCATCTCCTCGGCGACCCGGTGTGCCTTGTAGCTGGGCAGCAGATCGACCCGGAACTGCGGCCGCCAGTCGGCGTCGAGACAGGCGACGAGGCGGTCGGGTTTCCGGTCGGTGAGGATGCGCGCCACCGTGTCGGCGAAGCCGCGCACGGCGTTGACCGGCGTGCCGTCCGGCGCCCGCAACGAGTCGGGCAGCGCGAAGAACGACCGGAAGTACAGGCTGGCGGCGTCGAGCAGGGCCAGTGGCCGATCGGACCTGGCTGTCATGCGATGCAGCTTGCCATACCACGGGCGGGTGGCGGGTCACCCCACGTGCGATGCGAGGGTCGCGGCTAGGCTCGGGGCATGTCCCGTCGCTCACTGCACACCCCCGCCCCGAGCCCGGACCGGCTGCGGGCCAGGATCGACCGCGCCCGTCAGGCCGCGGCGGCGGCCGACACGGACGCGCTGCTGATCGCTCCCGGCTCCGACCTGCGTTACCTGATCGGGCAGGCGGGTGGTTCGTTCGAACGCCTCTCGACGCTCGTGGTGCCCGCCGGGGACGCCCCGCCCGCGCTGGTGGTGCCCGCGCTCGAGGCGGCCGGGTTCGGCGACGTGCCGTTCGACGACCTCGGCGTCGAGCTGGTGACCTGGGTGGACGGGCAGGATCCGTACCGGATCGTCGCGGACCTGGCGGGCCGTGCCGGGACGGTCAAGCAGGTGGCGGTCAGCGACTCGACCATCGCGCTGCACGTGCTGACGCTGCGGGGCGCGCTGCCGGAGGTGCGGCAGGTGCTCGCCGGGCCGATCGTGCGGGAGCTGCGGATGCGCAAGGACCCGGCCGAGATCGACGCGCTGCGCCGGGCGGCCGCCGCGATCGACCGGGTGCACGCGCGGGTGCCGTCGCTGCTGGCCCCGGGCCGGACGGAGGCGGAGGTCGGCGCGGACATCGCGGCCGCGATCGTCGAGGAGGGCCACACCGAGGCGGAGTTCATCATCGTCGGGTCGGGGCCGAACGGCGCCAGCCCGCACCACGAAATGTCCGACCGGGTGATCGAGACTGGCGACGTCGTCGTGGTCGACATCGGCGGGCCGATCCCCGAGGGCTACAACTCCGACTGCACCCGCACCTACTCGGTCGGCGAACCGGCGCAGGCCGATGTGCGCGAGACCTACGCGGTGCTGGAGGCGGCGCAGCAGGCTGCGGTGCGTGCGGTGCGACCCGGCGTGCCCGCCTCGGCCGTTGACGCGGCGGCCCGCGAGCCGATCACGGCGGCGGGCTTCGGGGAGCGGTTCATCCACCGCACCGGGCACGGCATCGGCCTCGACGTGCACGAGGAGCCGTACATGATGGCCGGCAACGAGCTGGCGCTCGAACCGGGAATGGCGTTCAGCGTCGAGCCCGGCATCTACCACGAGGGCCGCTGGGGGGCGCGGATCGAGGACATCGTCGTCGTCACCGAGGACGGCGTCGAGCCGCTGAACACCCGGCCACACGGGCTGACGGTGGTGGAGGCGACATGAGCGTTCCCCTCGAACCGACCGACCAGGCGATAGCGCGGGAGCTGAACGCGAACGGCCGCAGCAGCTTCACCGATCTGGCGGAGCGGGTCGGACTGTCGGTGTCCGCCGTGCATCAGCGGGTACGCCGGTTGGAGCAGCGCGGCGTGATAAAGGGGTACACGGCGCGGCTCGACGGGGAACAGATCGGTCTGCCGCTGACGGCGTTGATCTCGCTGACACCGAACGACCCGGCCGCGCCGGACGACTACCCGCAGCGGCTCGAGCACATCCGCGAGATCGAGTCGTGCTACTCGGTGGCGGGGGACGAGTCGTACGTGCTGCTGGTGCGGGTGCCGTCACCGGCTGGTCTGGAGGATCTGCTGCGGCGCATCAGAGAGTCGGCGAAGGTGTCCACCCGGACCACGGTGGTGCTGTCCACGCCGTTCGAAGGCCGCCCGTCCGCGCTGTGACGGGTCAGCGGGGCGGCTGCCACCGCTGGGTGCGTTCCCCGGCGGCGGACGCCCTGCGGTCGGGGTGCTGGTGCAGCAGGATGCTCAGCCGACGATAGGCGATCAGAAACTCGGTGCGAGACTCGTTGTACTCACCGGCGACGGCGTGTTCGAGCCCGGCGCCGATCGCGGCCTGCGCGGTCGGTTCCGCCGCGGCGAGCAGATCGGCCATGCCCGCCGCGGTGGTGCGTAGCGTGGCGAGCAGTTGGGCGAGCTGGGGGTTGCCCTCGCCGACGGTGAGCACGGGCACCACGACGTGCAGCTGATCGCGCAGCAGGGTCAGCGAGGCGCGGGGCGAGAGACCTGAGCGGCGTGCGGGTGCGTTCACCGGAAGCTCCAAGGGCAGCTGTTGGGCCAGGGGTGAGACCACGTGAGATCGGTGTTATGACGCGCCGTCAAGGCAGCACCGTCGGGTGAAGATGTCCGTCGGTGCCTTCGAGGCACGCGGCAGCGTCGCGGGTGGACGCGACGAACTCCGTGATGCACCGCCCGATCTGGGCGTGACCTGCGGCGTTCAGGTGGAACGACTCCTGCGCCGCGTGTGATGCGCGAGCAACTTTGTCAAGGTAGTCCCACCGTACCGTGAGCCTGGTGAACCACTCGCTGCCGGCATCGCGACCGCCGGTGCAGGCCTCGTGGCCGTAGCCCGCCCGGGACAGGTCGAGGAAGCGGGCACCGGCCCGGTTGGCCGCCTCGTGGAGGCCCTGGCTGAGTCTGGCGACCGCGGTCGAGTGGATCCAGGCCAGGTCGGATGTGCGGAACGGGCAGCCGTTCAGCGAGCGCAGGTACTCCGGGATGTGGGGGCTCACCGGCGACGGGTAGGACTGCACGATGAGCTGATAGTCGTCGCGCTGGTAGCCGGTCTCGGTGAGCACCGTCCTGATGTCGGCCAGCGCGGCGACCACCTTCGGCACCATCCGGTCGATCGTCGCGTCCCAGTGGCGGGTGAGTCGTTGCGTGCACGGCGGGCCACCCCAGTACGCCCGGACGCACTCCGACAGCCGGTCGGAGAACCTCGGGTCGTCGTTGGCGCCGATGGCGACGGTGACGATCTTGATCTCGTTGGTCTTGGCCAGCTCGCGGAGCTGGGCCGCCTGCGAGCCCTCGCCGTACCTGGTGTGCTTGCCGAGCCTGACCTGCTGCGTCGAGGCGCCGGAGCAGGCGAGGTTGACGGTTTGCTCGATGCCGGGCACCGACGTCTGGTGGACCATGGCCTTGGGGGAGCGGTGGCACCAGTCGCCGGCGCGGCCGTTGGTCTCGGGTGTGTAGATGCCGGTGCCCTCGCCGGACACCGAGCTGTCGCCGATGCTGACCATGGTGAGCGGGCCGCGTGATGGAGGTTCCGGTTCCGGCGCGGGCACCGGCGCGGGTCGGTGTGGCGGCTCGTCGCCACCGACGAACACGACCGCCGCCATGGCGGCCGCGAGGAGAACGACGAGCCCGCCATACCACGGGCGAAACCGGAACTGCCGCATCGCCCGCGATCCTACGTCCGTTCCCGTCGTGTCCTGCGTTGCAGACGTCGTGTCCTGCGCCGGTGCCGTTGTGTCCTGCTTTCAGGACGCCGAGTTCGACATTCGGCGCCAGTGCCGGGAGCCGCGAATGGAGAACTCGCAGGCAGGAACGCAGGACACGACGGCTTGAACGCAGGACACAACGCAGGCTGCGCCCCGTTACGTCCGCGCGGAACGGTAGGCGCCGGGGGCGGTGCCGGTCCAGCGCTTGAAGGCGCGATGGAAGGCGCTCGGGTCGGCGTAGCCGAGCCGAGCGGCGATGTCCTCGATGGTGTCGTCGCTGTCGGTGAGGGCGGTGATGGCGACGTCGCGGCGGACGTCGTCGCGATGCTGCCGGAAGCTCGCGCCCTCCTCGGCGAGCTTGCGCCGCAGCGTCTGCGGGCTCAGCGATAGTTGCGTGGCGACGGCGTCGAGCGACGGCAGCCGGGCGGGCGCGGCGTGTTCGAGGATGCGGCGCACCGACTGGCCCGCGCTGGTGGCGTAGTCGGGTACGGCGGCGAGGTCGGCGGGCGCATGCCGCAGGAACTCCGACAGCGCCGCCCGGTCGCGCACGACCGGCATCGCCAGGTACTTGCGGTCGAACGTCGCCGCCGTCGTGCCGCCGCGTCCGAACGTCGAGCGGCAGCCGAAGACCAGGTCGTACTCCTCCCGATGCGGCGGGGCTGGATAACCGAAATCCATGCCACGCAACGGAATCCGCCGTCCAATGAGCCAGCTGCAGAACCCGTGCCAGATGATCATGATGCCCTCGCACATGAAGTGGTCCGGGTCGCGCACGCCGCGAATGTCCAGCTCCACCAGCGCGGCGCCGCCCCGATAGCGCACCCGGAACCGGGGCGTGCCGGGGAACAGCTCGTAGAACGTCGTCGCGCGCCGCAACGCCGAGCGCAGGTCGGCCGAGTGGACGGCGGCGTGGCACATCATTGCGAACGTGCCCCGCGGGCTGCGATGCGGCCCGAGCCCCATGAACTCGTCGTCGAGCGTCGCGATCAGCACCCGCACCAGCCGGGCCGCCTGCTCGGCGGTGACCCGCGCCCGATGGTCGTCGAGTAGCACCGGTGCGATGCCCGCCTGATGCAGCAGCGGGTCGAGGTCGATGCCCTTACGCCGGGCCCCCGCAAGGGCTCCCCGGATGTGGTGGATTGAGATCGTGCGTGCGGACATCGTTACGCGCACAGTACCTATGCCACGTCTCACAGCCGTGATCGGCCGGTGTGCGCGCAGGTCGGCCGGTTACTGAGCGGTTTGGACACTCATACCGAGCAGTAGTGTCCTAGCCACGCCGCGTCGCGCGGGGCGACGGTTGACGCATGCGAAGCAGTCAGGGCAACGTCGGCGCACGCCTGCTCGGCGTCGGCGGCTACCGGCCGGTCAACACGCTCACCAACGACGAGCTCGCGGCCCGGTTCGGCAAGACGCCCGACTGGGTCGCCGCCCGCACCGGCATGCGCACCAGGGCGCTTGCCGCCGAGGACGAACGCGTCCCCGACATGGCAGCCGCCGCGGGTGCGGCCGCGCTCAAAGACGCCGGAATCACCGAGGCCGACGTCGACCTGGTGATCGCCGCCAGCTGCAGCGCGGCGACGCCGATGCCGAGCGTGTCCGCCGAGACCGCGGGACTGCTCGGCATCAGGGCGGCAGGCGCGTTCGACGTCAACTCGGCCTGCGCCGGGTTCTGCTACGCCACCGCCGTCGCCGCTGACTTGGTGCGCGGCGGCTCGGCAGCCACCGTGCTCGTCATCGGCGCGGAGCGGATGAGCACCTGGATCGACGCGGACGACTTCGGCACCGCGATCATCTTCGGTGACGGCGCCGGGGCCGCCGTCGTCGGCGCGTCCGACGAGCTGGACATCGGCCCGGTGGTGTGGGGCAGCGACGGCACCGGGTGCGATCTGATCGCGATCGACCCCGCCGAGCGCCGGCTGCGGATGCAGGGCAGGCAGGTGTTCCGGTGGGCGACGACGGAGATCCATCCGGTCGCGATCGCCGCCTGCGAGAACGCGGGCGTCGCGCCGCAGGAGCTGGCCGCGATCGTCCCGCACCAGGCGAACCTGCGCATCGTCGATGCCATCGCGGCCAAGATCGGCGCGGACAACGCCGTGGTCGCGCACGACGGCGAGGACATCGGCAACACCTCGGCGGCCTCGATCCCACTCGCGCTGGAGCGGCTGCGTGAGACCGGCCAGGTCGGCACCGGCGACCTGGCGCTGCTCATCGGTTTCGGCGCCGGGCTCGCCTACGCCGCCCAGGTGGTCCGGGTGCCCTGACGCGACGGGGCTTGTGCGACGGGCGCGACACGCGTTCACTGGAACCTGCGGCACATTTTTCGCGACACGCCGCAGGGGAGGCTTGACATGTCCAGTGCCGCCGCACCTCCAGCAGCCGTGTCGGTCCGGTATGCCCGCGAGCAGTACGCGCTCGGCTACGCCCACGGCCGCGACAACCGGGCCGACGCGGCGGCGTTCGCCCGGTTCTTCCTCGCCCGGTGCGAAGACGCGGACGGCCTCGTCGACGTGGCGGCCGCCTACCGCGACTGGCAGGTCACGGCTCCCTGACGACCTGCCGCGGGTCGATATCGGTCCGCAGGCCAAGGAAAACCGGGTGGCGCAGCCGGTCGTCGCGGGTCCACCGGTCGAAGCTCACCTGCACCACCAGCTCGGGCTCCACCCACCGCGCGTCCCGCACGTGGTCGGCGGGGACCTCGGTGTCGAACGGACTCGTCTCTCGCGCCAGCGGCGCCAGCCGCTCGCCGAGCAGCCGCAGCATCGCCTCGTCGAAGCCGGTGCCGACGCGGCCCGCGTACGCCAGCCCCGCCGACGTGCCGACGCCGACGAGCAGCGAGCCGATCCGGCCCTCCCGCACACCCTTGCCCGGCCGCCAGCCGCCGACGACGACCTCCTGCTGGAACAGTCGCTTGACCTTGCGCCAGTCCGGTGACCGCACGCCCGGGAGGTAGCCGGAGTCGAGCCGCTTCGCCACGATCCCCTCCAACCCTTGCTGTTCAGCCGCGTGCAGCACCGCTTTCCCGGAGACGCCGAGGAACGCGGGTGGCGTGTGCCAGGACGGCCCGGCCAGCTCGAGGTCGGCCAGGAGCTGCTGCCGATCCTCGTAGCGGACGTCGAGCAGCGGCCTGCCGTCGAGGTGCAGCACGTCGAACACCAGGTAGGTGATCGGGGTGGCCGCGACCAGCCGCTTGGCCGCGTCGCCGGTGGCGTGCATGCGGGGCTGGAGCGCGGCGAAGCTCGGGCTGCCCTTCTCGAACGCGACGATCTCGCCGTCGAGCACCGCGCCCCGCCTGGGCAGCACCGGCCCCAGCGCGGCCAGCTCCGGGTAGGACTCGGTGATATCGCGCCCAGACCGGCCGATCAGTCGTACCCGGCCGTCCTCGACGTAGGCGAGTGCGCGCTGGCCGTCCCACTTCATCTCGTAGCCCCAGCCCTCGTCCGACGCGGGCATTCCGGTGCCACCCGCGAGCATCGGCAGCAGCCCGCGCGGCGCGGGCACCTGCTCGCGGTGGATCATCCACTGGTCGCCGTCGGTCTGGAACAGCGCGTACGCGCCGGAGTAGCGCGAGCCGTGCAGAGTGATCTTGACCTCGCGATCCGTCCATGTGGAGCAGTCATACGTGCCACTGTCGGCGATGCGCAGGGAGCTCGCGCCGCGGGCACGCTGGTCCTCGGTCCTGATCGCGAGGTGGTTGACGGCCGGGTCGTCGGGTAATCCCTTGGGGATGACCCAGGACGCGAGGGCACCGTCGTGTTCCAGCCACAGGTCACAACGCGGTTGGTGTTCTTGTATGACGAACACAAGGCTCACGGCAACCGGCCTACCGGCCCGGTGCGGGTTGCGCAACCTAGCCGACCGCGTGACCAGCGAGTTGTGCTGGCGTACCGTGAGTCGCGGGGGCCGTCGCCCGGGGAGGAGGATGCGATGCGAGCCATGTGGAAGGGCACCATCAGCTTCGGTCTGGTGACCATCCCGATCAAGCTGTACGCCGCGACCGAGACCAAGAACGTCTCGTTCCGGCAGGTGCACCGCGAGGATGGCGGTCGTATCCAGTACAAGCGCGTGTGCACCATCGACGGCGACGAGGTGCCGTACTCCGACATCGCCAAGGGCTACGAGCTCGACAACGGCGACATGGTCGTGCTGACCAATGAGGATATGGCGCGGCTGCCGCTGTCGTCCTCGCACAGCATCGACGTCCTTGAGTTCGTGCCGCTCGAGTCGGTCGACCAGCTGTACTTCGACCGGGGCTACTATCTCGAACCCGACAAGGCCGCCGCCAAGCCGTACGTGCTGCTGCGCGACGCGCTCGCCGACTCCGGCCGGGTCGCCATCGTCAAGATCGCGTTGCGGCAGCGGGAGTCGCTCGCGCTGCTGCGGGTGACGTCGGACGTGCTGGTGCTGCAAACGATGCTGTGGCCGGACGAGGTTCGCACACCGGACTTCAGCTTCCTCGACGAGGAGCAACCGGAGGTGCGGCAGGACGAGATGTCCATGGCGGGCATGCTGATCGAGTCGCTGTCCTCGGAGACCTTCGAGCCGGACAAGCACCACGACGAGTACCGCGAGGCGGTGCTGTCGCTGGTGGAGGCGAAGACGGAGGGCCAGGAGGTGTTCGCCGCGCCGGAGAGCGAGAGCACCGAGGTCATCGACCTGATGACGGCGCTGCGGGCCAGCGTGGACAGCTCGAGCGGCAACGGCCGCAAGTCGGGTTCCTCCCGCAAGTCGAGCGCCAAGTCCGGCTCGTCGAAGACGAAGCAGGACTCGAAGTCGAAGTCCGCCACCGCCAAACGCACCAAGAGCACGACGTCGAAGCGCTCGGCGTCGTAGCGAGGTTCAGGCCACGGCGGCGAGCTCGCGCTCGGCGACACAGTCGCAGCCGCTGAGCACGTCGTCACAGCCCTGCGCGAAGGCGTGGCGCGCCGGGTCGAACGCGGCGCAGCCGGAGTCGGTGCACTCGATCTCGCCGTCGTGATGCTCGACGAGCACGCCGTGGCAGTGGTCGAGTTCGTCGACGCAGCCGGTGCATGCCACGCTGATCAACTCCTTCGTACCAGTCGGGGTACGGATTCTTGGTATCACCCGGACGGCGTGGGAGCGGTGATCTGGCGCGGCGTGTCAGTGCTTGTTTTCAACGCGCGACACGATCGTGGCGCCGGGGGCTCGGAGTTGGTCGGGCAAGTCTCCTTCTGTTGCTGGATCGCCCCGCCGCCGCGATCGTGGAGGCTTCGCCAAGCGCGTCTTGTGGCCGAGTCCGAGATCAGCTCGGTTCTGGTGCGGGGTTCAGCAGCGCGGAATCGGGGCGCTGAACCCGGAGTTCGACGGCGTCGCGACGTGGTAGTCGGTGACCCAGGTGTTGTCCCTGAGCTTGTCCCACGCCGACGTGGTGCCGACCCGTTGCCCGGTGCGCTGGCACAGCCCCCGCGCGAGTGCGCCGGACGGCAGCCTGCCCTTGATCCGGTAGCCGCTGCCCGGTCCGGAGCGCTTGTAGACGAAGTTCGGCGCGGTGACCTGGTACGGCTGCAGGCACTTCGGGATCGGCCAGCTGAAGCCGGTGTTCGAGGGGGTGCTGACGTAGTAGTCGGTGACGTACGTGCCGAGGGCGAGCTTGTCCCAGACGTTCGTGGTGCCGACCCGGGAGCCCGGCAGCTGGCAGCGCACGTACACCGTCGAGCCCGGCGCGTGGGTGCGCACCACGGGGTACCGCCCGCCCGGGCCCGAGCGGGCGTTGAGCGGTGACGAGCTGGTCACCGGAAGGTGCGGGAGACGGTCGCGACCGGGGCGTTGAAGTTGTCGCGGTCGATGTTGAGCGTGACGCCGCCGTGGGTCTCGTTGTGGTCGCCTTGGAACTGCTTGCCGCGCTGGCCGCGCGCCCACTGGGTGTCGGGGATGTCCTGCCAGCCGGTCAGCGAGGGGTCCTCGTCCCACCGGGCGATCCAGAGCGCGTCGGGGCGGGCGTAGCTGGTGGAGGAATACGCCTCGGACAGGTGCTTGGCGCCGGAGTAGAGGTGCGCGTACACGCCGGAGAGGTAGCCCTGGCGGTGCAGCTCCTTGGTCCAGGCGGACAGATACCGCAGCACCGTGGCGCGGCAGGCGGGCCGGTTCGCGTCGTAGTGCTCCATGTCGCCGTAGATGGCGCTCCCCGGCACCATGCCGAGCGCCTTGGCCTTCGCCACCGCGTCGGCAGCCGAGGCCGCGCCCTGCTCGGCGGCGCGGTTCGGGTTGATGTTGACCGAGCCGGGGCCGCGGAAGGTGCAGGGAGCCTGGCGGCCCATGTAGATCGGCACGATCCGCCATCGCATCCGCGACACCTCGGTGACCCAGCTCGCGGTCAGCTCCGGCTGGGCGCAGGTGCGGTTCGGCCCGCCGATGTAGACGCCGACGCCGCGAAACGGCGAGGACCGCCACGCCTCCATCGCCTCGACGGTGGGTGCGGTGCAGGTGTCGAAGGCGAGACCGACCAGCGGGGTGGTGGTCGCGCCCTTGGGATAGTGGACAGTGGTGGCGGGTTCCGCCGAGGAGAGGGGCGCGCTGATCAGGGACGCGCCGAGCACCACGGCCGCGAGCGCCGTCACCGCGCGGAGCCGAGCACGGTTCATGGCATGAGCCTCACCGCACCCACTGTATCGGAGGTAGAGGACAAATGCCCTATTTCACGCGCCACTGGCGGGACCGCGCTCGGCGCGAGAGGCTGAAGGCATGACCCGGGTGGTGGTGAGCGTCGAAGGACAGCGGCTTCAACTGTCCAACCTGGACAAGGTGCTGTACCCGGAGACCGGGTTCACCAAACGCGACGTGATCGACTACTACCGTCAGGTCGCGCCCGTGATGCTGCCGCACATCACCGGCAGGGCGACCACGCTGCGCCGGTTCCCCGACGGCGTGGCCGGGCAGTCGTTCTACGAGAAGAACGTCGCCCGGCATGCGCCGGACTGGCTGCGCACCGCGCGGCTCGCCAACAGCCACGACGACGGCACCGGCCCCAACGACTACCCGGTGCTCGACGACCTGCCGTCGCTGGTGTGGGCGGCCAACCTCGCCGCGCTGGAGCTACATGTTCCACAGTGGATGGTCACGGCGGAGGGTGGGCGCGGGACGCCGGACCGGCTGGTGTTCGACCTCGACCCCGGCGCGCCTGCCACGATCGTGGAGTGTTGCCGGGTGGCCGAGCGGCTGCGTGAGGTGCTAGGCGACGACGGGCTGACGCCGGTGCCGAAGACCAGCGGCTCCAAGGGCTTGCAGCTCTACTGCCCGGTGCGCACCGAGCACCCCGGGCAGACCTCGGCCTACGCCAAGGCGGTGGCGGAGCGGCTCGCCGCCGAGCAGCCCGGGCTGGTCGTAGCGACCATGACGCGGTCGGCGCGCACCGGCAAGGTGTTGATCGACTGGAGCCAGAACAACCGGGCCAAGACGACGGTGGCGCCGTACTCGCTGCGGGCGCGCGAGGCCCCGACGGTGTCCACCCCGGTGACCTGGGACGAGGTCGCCGGCTGCCGCAGCGCGGCCGAGTTGCGGTTCGACGCGCACCAGGTGCTCGACCGCGTCGACGCGCACAGCGACCTGTTCGCGGGCGTGCTCGCCGAGGGACCGCCGCTACCGGGATAGCCGCTCACACCAGCGTCGACCAGTAGTCCCAGAACTTCACCGCGATCAGCGCGATGATCACCACGAACCAGAGCGCGAGCACGAAGCTGTGGTAGCGCGCGAGCAGGGCTCCCGCCGGGCGGCGGGCGAGGTTGTGCAGCGTGGTGTACCAGAACAGCGGGATGGTCACCGCCCACACCACCATGCAGTACGGGCACAGCGCCTCGATCGAGTACAGGCTCTGCCAGATGAGCCAGTGCACGAACACCACGCCGAACGTGGTGCCCGCCTGGAGCCCGAGCCAGAACCAGCGCGGAGGGCGGAACCCGGCGAGCAGCCCGACCCCGGCCGTCACCACGACCGCGAACCCTGTGATGCCGAGCAGCGGGTTGGGCATCCCGAATGCCTCGGCCTGCGGGGTGACCATGACCGAGCCGCAGGAGAGCACCGGGTTGATGCTGCACGTCGGCACGTAGCCGGGGTCCTCGAGCAGCGCGACCTTCTCGACCATCAGCACGAACGACGCCAGCAGGCCAATGCCGCCGCCGACGACGGCCAGCCACGGGACGATCCGGGTGCTCACTTCGCGAGCTCCGCGTCGAGCTGGTTGCGGAACTGGCGCTCCACCTCCCCGAACGTGTCCCCGGATGGGCTGAACAGGTGGCCGTTGATGAACAGCGCCGGTGTTCCCGTCACCTCGGCGCGCTCGCCGTCCGCGCGGTCCGCCGCGATCCGGTCGGCGACGGCGTCCGACGCCATGTCGGCGTGGAACCGCTTCAGGTCGAGGCCGATCTCCTTGGCGAACGTGTCGAACGCCGCGCGCGCCCTGGCCGTGTCGTCGCTGATGTCGCCGTCGGTGAGCGCCCACCGCTCGTAGTTGTCGTACAGCGAGTGATACATCGCCTCGTACTCGCCCTGCCTGCCCGCCGCCTCGGCCGCCTTGGCCGCCAGCATGGCGAGCGGGTGGCTGTCGAGCGGGAAGTTGCGCACCACGAACGTGATCCGGTCGCCGTAGTCGCGCTCGACCTCCTTTGTGACGTTGGCGTAGTAGCCCGCACACGCCGGGCATTGGAAGTCGAGGAACTCGACCACGGTGACGGCGTCGTCACCCGCGTCGGTGAGCCGGTGGCTGTTCTCGTTCACCAGCACGTCGCTCGGCACGGTGGAGGAGGCCAGCGGGTCGTCCTTGCCGGTCAGCAGCACGCCACCGAGCACGACGATCGCGACGACGACAACTCCGATGGTGAGCAGCACGTTGGCCGACGGCCAGGCGCGCCCGGTCGCGACGATCTTCTCCTTCGGCATGCGGCCAGACTACGGGCCGGCGGTTTGGCGGCGGTGAGACGTCAGCACCCGGCGGGTCTGCTCGGCGAGCTCCAGGTCCTCCCGCGACTCGACCACGAGCACACGGACCGGACGCCCCGGCGCGCCGATCTCGCGGTCGGCGTCGCCTGCGCTGGTGTCGGCGTCGTCGACGCCGACACCGAGGAACTCTAGCCGCGCGCACACCTCCGCACGCAACGCTGCGTCGTGTTCGCCGATCCCGCCGGTGAACACCAGTGCGTCCAGCCCGCCCAGCGCGGCGGCCATCGCCGCGATCTCCCGGCACAGCCGATGCCGGTAGACCGCCAGCGCCCGCCGGGCCGGTTCCGCACCGGCCTCGGCCGCCTGCCGCACCTCGCGCATGTCGCCGGAGCCGGCCAGCCCGGCGAGGCCGGACCGCTGCTCCAGGCCATCGGCCAGCTCGTTGACGTCGAGTCCCTGCCGCAGCAGCCAGAGCAGCAGGCCCGGATCGACGCTGCCGGACCGGGTCGCCATCACCAGCCCCTCCAACGGGGTGAAGCCCATGGTGGTGTCCACCGACCGGCCGCCGTCGACCGCGCACAGCGACGCCCCGGCGCCGAGGTGACAGGTCACCACCCGCAGCCCGGCCGGGTCCCGGCCCAGCAGCGCCGCCGCACGCCGGGCGGCGTAGCCGTGAGAGAGCCCGTGGAAGCCGTAGCGCCGCAGGCCCCAGCGCTGCCGCCACGCGGCGGGCAGCGGGTAGGTGGCGGCCGCATCGGGCAGGGTCGCGTGGAAGGCGGTGTCGAAACACGCCACCTGCGGCAGCTCGGGCGCGACCTCGCGCGCCAGGTCGATGCCGTCGAGCGCGCGCCGATTGTGCAGCGGCGCCAGCTCGTCCGCCTCGGCGATCCGCCGCCGGACGTCGTCGTCGATCCGCGCCGGGGCGGTGAGCGCGGGGCCGCCGTGCACCACCCGATGCCCGATCGCCGCCACCTCGGGCATTTCCCGCAGCAGCGTCGAGTCGTCGGCGGCCGCGAGCACGGTGCCGTCCGGCCCGACGACGCGGAGCTTCACGCTGGACGACCCCGCGTTGACGGTCAGCACCGTCAGCCCGGCCGCCACGTCCACTCCCGCACCTCCGGCAGGTCCTCCCCGGTCGCGCGGATCCAGTCGTGGTGCCGGGTGCGCTCATCGAGCATCCGCTGCCGCAGCCGCACCGCCGCGGGCCCCAGCGACGGCACCCGGTCGATCACGTCGATGACCAGCTTGAACCGGTCCATGTCATTGCGGACCCGCATGTCGAACGGCGTGGTCGTGGTGCCTTCCTCCTTGTAGCCGCGCACGTGCAGCCCGGCGTGGTTGCCGCGACGGTAGGTCAGCCGGTGGATCAGCCAGGGGTAGCCGTGATAGGCGAAGATGACCGGCGCGTCGCGGGTGAACAGCGTGTCGAACTCCCGGTCGGTCATGCCGTGCGGATGCTCGGTGTCGGGCTGTAGCCGCATCAGGTCGACCACGTTGACCACCCGCACCTTCAGCGTCGGCAGGTGCTCGCGCAGCAGTGCGGTCGCGGCCAGCACCTCCAGCGTGGGCGCGTCACCGGCGCAGGCGAGCACCACGTCCGGGTGGCCGTCGTAGTCCGTGCTCGCCCACTCCCACACGCCCGCGCCCCGGGCGCAGTGCGCCAGCGCCTCGTCGAGCGAGAGCCAGTTCGGCACCGGCTGCTTGCCCGCGACGATCACGTTCACCAGATCCCGGCTGCGCAGGCAGCGCTGGGCCACCGCGAGCAGCGTGTTGGCGTCCGGCGGCAGATATACCCGCACCACCTCGGCCTTCTTGTTCGCCACGTGGTCGATGAAGCCGGGATCCTGGTGCGAGAAGCCGTTGTGGTCCTGCTGCCAGACGTGCGAGCTGAGCAGGTAGGTCAGCGAGCCGATCGGCCGCCGCCAGCCGAGTCGTTTGTGGACGGACAGCCACTTGACGTGCTGGTTGAGCATCGAGCTGACGATGTGGATGAACGCCTCGTAGCAGTGGAACAGCCCGTGCCTGCCGCTGAGCAGGTAGCCCTCCAGGAAGCCCTGGCACAGGTGCTCGGAGAGAACCTCGATGACCCGGCCGTCGGTCGCCAGGTGCTCATCGGTGGCCAGGATCTCGCCCTGCCACTGCTTGGCGGTGGTCTCGTACACCGCGTCGAGCCGGTTGGACGCCGTCTCATCCGGGCCGAAGATCCGGAAGTTGCGCGCCCGCTGGTTGGCCTCGACGACCCCGGTCAGCATCCCGCCGAGCGTCCGGGTCGGCGAGGCCGTGGTGGCACCCCGCCGGGTGACGTCCTCGGCGAACGGTGTCAGCTCGGGCAGCCGCAGCTCCCGCAGCAGCCTGCCGCCGTTGGCGTGGGGATTGGCCGACATCCGGTGGTCGCCGGTCGGCACCTGCTCCAGCACGTAGGGCTGCGGCCTGCCGTCGTGGTCGAACAGCCGATCCGGCTGGTAGGAGCGCAGCCACTCGGACAGCAGCCGGCGCTGCTGCACATCGGTGCCCACCCCGGGGAGCGGTATCTGGTGCGAGCGCCAGGTGTCCTCGATCGGGACGCCGTCCAGCTCGGCGGGCCCGGTCCAGCCCTTCGGGCTGCGCAGCACCAGCACCGGCCAGCGCGGGCGGTCTCGGTGCCCGTGCTGCCGGGCGCGCTGCTGGATGGCATGGATCTCGGCGATCACCTCGTCCAGCACGCCGGCCATGCGTTCGTGCATCTGCGCCGGGTCACTGCCTTCGACGTAGAACGGCAGGTAGCCGTAGCCGCGCAGCAGCGTGTCGAGCTGGTCGCGGCCGAGCCGGGCCAGCACCGAGGGGTTGGCGATCTTGTAGCCGTTGAGGTGCAGGATCGGCAGCACGGCGCCGTCGTGCACCGGGTCGAGGAACATCGCGCCGTGCCAGCTCGCCGCGAGCGGCCCGGTCTCGGCCTCGCCGTCGCCGATGACGCAGGCGGCGATCAGGTCCGGGTTGTCGAACGCCGCCCCGAACGCGTGCGCGAGGCTGTAGCCGAGCTCGCCGCCCTCGTTGATCGATCCGGGCACCTCGGGTGCGGCGTGGCTGGGCACCCCGCCCGGGAAGGAGAACTGCCGGAACAGCCGCCCTATGCCCTCGGCGTCGCGGCCGACCTCCGGCTCGGCCTCGGTGTAGCTGCCCTCGAGCCAGGCGTTCGCGAGCAGCGCGGGACCGCCGTGCCCCGGCCCGGTTACGAAGATCATGTTCAGGTCGCGCTGGCTGATGACCCGGTTCAGGTGGGCGTAGACGAAGTTCAGGCCGGGCACGGTGCCCCAGTGGCCGAGCAGCCTGCGTTTGAGGTGTCGCGGTTCGAGCGGCTCGGTGAGCAGCGGGTTGTCCAGCAGGTAGAGCTGACCGGCGGAGAGGTAGTTCGCCGCCCGCCAGTAGGCGTCGACGACGGTCAGGTCCGGCCGGGTGAGGGTGTCGGCCCGCATGGCGCCCCCTATCCGCGCGGCTACATCCACGCGTGTGTGGATGCCCAGCGTTGCCGGTGTTTACACCGCGGTGCGACGGGCACTCGGCCCATGTGGCGGGGTAGGAGGACCCCGCGACACCGGGACCTCCTGCCGTGACGGCGCGCGCGAACGATGGTGAGGCTGAGACCGTGAGCAGTGTTCACGAGCCGGTGTGGATCGGCGACGGGCGGTACCGCGCGTTCCTGTTCGACCTCGACGGGGTGGTGACCGACACCGCGTCGGTGCACCAGCGTGCCTGGCAGCGGCTGTTCGACGCCGCGCTGCCCGCCGCGGGCTTCGACGCCGCGGACTACCGCGCCTACGTCGACGGCAGGGCGCGCATCGACGGTGTGACGGCGGTGCTCGCCGCCAAGGACGTGACACTGCCGCGCGGCGAGCCGGACGACGCGCCCGGCACCGGTACGGCATGGGCGCTGGCGAACCGGAAGAACGAGCTGTTCGCCGACGAGCTGGCCGCCCGGCCACCGCAGGCGTTCGAGGGCACCGTCGCGCTGCTGCGCCGACTGCGCAAGGCAGGCGTCGCGACGGCGCTGGTGTCGGCCAGCAAGAACGCGGCCAGGGTGTTGGACGTCGCCGGGGTGGCCGAGCTGTTCGACACCCGGGTCGACGGCGCCGACGCCGAACAGCTCGGCCTGCCGGGCAAGCCGGATCCCGCGATGTTCACCGAGGCGGCCCGCAGGCTCGGCGTGACAGCGGCCGACGCCGTCGTCGTCGAGGACGCCATCGCCGGAGTCCAGGCGGGTGACGCGGGTGGCTTCGGCCTCGTCGTCGGCGTCGACCGGGGCGGCAACGCGGCCGGCCTCAGCACGGCGGGCGCCGACCTGGTCGTGACCGACCTCGGCCAGCTCCCGGTGCACACCGCCGACCCGGACTGTCCACTGTGCGCCGACGTGCCCGGTGCCTGGCAGCTCGACTACGTCGGCACCGACCCCGGGCGCGAGGGAACCCACGAAGCGCTGCTCACGGTCGGGAACGGATATCTCGCCACCCGTGGCGCGGCGGCGGAGTCTGTCGACGACGGCGTGCACTATCCCGGCACCTACATGGCGGGGATCTACAACCGCGTGACCTCCGAGATCGACGGCGCCTCCCGCGAGGACGAGAGCATGGTCAACCTGCCGAACTGGCTGCCGTTGACGTTCCGGCCGGAGGGCGGGCAATGGCTGCGCGCGGGCGCGCCGGAGCCACGGCACGAACACCGCAGGCTCGACCTGCGCACCGGCGTGCTGCACCGGGAGCTCGTCACCGCCGACGCCGACGGCCGCGTGACTCGGCTGCGGCAGCAGCGGCTGGTGTCGATGGCCGACCCGCATCGGGCGGCACAGCGCACCGTGCTGATCCCGGAGAACTGGTCCGGCAGGCTTCAGGTGCGCGCCGGGATCGACGGCCGGGTGCGCAACCGCAACGTCACCGCCTTCGCCGCGCTCACCGATCGCCATCTCACCGACGTGACCACCGGAACCGCGCCCGGAGCGCTGGTCTGGCTCACCGCCGGCACCACGCAGTCGGAGATCAGCGTGGCGCTCTGCGCCCGCACCGATGTGCTGCGCGACGGTGTCCGCGCGAGCGCGCAGCGACATCTCGACGGCAAGGACGGCCTGATCGAGGAAGACCTGTCGCTGTCGGTGCGAGCGGGAGAGGAGATTACCGTCGACAAGACCGCGGCGGTGTTCTCCTCGCGTGACTGCGGCATCTCCGAGCCGCGCGACGCCGCGCTCGACGAGGTGGCCCGCAGCGGCGGCTTCGACGAGCTGCTGCGGGCGCACACCGAGGCCTGGGAGCTGCTGTGGCAACGGTTCCGGGTGGAGCTCGATCACGCTCGCGGCCGGTTGCTGCCGCACGCCCGCGCGGTGAACCTGCACGTGTTCCATCTGGTGCAGAGCCTCTCGCCGCACACCGCCGAGCTGGACGCCGGGGTGCCCGCGCGCGGGCTGCACGGCGAGGGCTACCGGGGGCACGTGTTCTGGGACGAGATCTTCGTGCTGCCGTTCGTGAACTTCCGCATGCCCGAGCTGAGCCGGTCGCTGCTGCGCTACCGGTACCGGCGGCTGCCGCGCGCCCGCGAGCAGGCGACCGCGCTGGGGCTGCGCGGCGCGCTGTTCCCGTGGCAGAGCGGCAGCAGCGGCCGGGAGGAGACGCCGCTGTCCTTCTACAACCCGATGTCCGGCCGCTGGATGCCCGACAACTCACGGTTGCAGTACCACGTCGGGCTGGCCATCGCCTACAACACGTGGCGCTACTGGGAGACCACCGCCGACGCCGGGTTCCTGACCGAGTACGGCGCCGAGATGCTGGTCGAGGTCGCCCGGTTCTGGTCGGGCCTGGCCACCTACGACGCGGCCGCCGACCGCTACGATATCCGGGGCGTGATGGGGCCGGACGAGTTCCACGACGGTTACCCGGATGCCGCCGGGCGCGGCATCGACAACAGCGCCTACGTCAACCTGATGACGGCGTGGGTGCTGCGGCGGGCCCGCGACGCCTACGAGATCATCGGCGCCGACCACGGTGACGTGCTGTGGCGGCGGCTCGGTGTCGACGACGCCGAGCTGGCGCGCTGGGACCACATCAGTCGCAGGCTGCGGGTGCCGTTCCTGGCCAACGGACTGCTCAGCCAGTTCGACGGTTTCGGCGAGCTGGCCGAGCTGGACTGGGACGACTACCGGCAGCGCTACGACGACATCGGCAGGCTCGACCTCATCCTGGAGGCCGAGAACGACTCGCCGAACCGCTACCAGGTGTGCAAGCAGGCCGACGTGCTGATGCTGCTGTACCTGTTCAGCGCGCAGGAGCTGACCGACCTGCTCGACAGGCTCGGCTACGACTTCGACCCGGCCACCATCCCGGACACCGTGGACTACTACCTCTCGCGCACCTCGCACGGCTCGACGTTGAGCCGCATCGCGCACTCCTGGGTGCTGGCGCGTACCGACCGGCGGCACTCCTGGCGGATGTTCACCGACGCGCTGCGCGCCGACCTCGACGACACGCAGGGCGGCACCACCCGCGAAGGCATCCACCTCGGCGCCATGGCGGGCACGCTCGACATCCTGGAACGCTGCTACACCGGCCTCAACGTGCGGAACGACGCGCTGTGGCTGCACCCGGCGCTGCCGGACGAGCTGTCGGAGCTGACGTTCGAGCTCCGCTACCGGCACCAGTGGGTGTCGGTGCGGGTCGGCCACACCGAGACGACGGTCTGCTCGCAGCCGAGCGGGGCGCAGCCGGTGGCGGTCGTCGTCGACGACGTCCGCTACGAGCTGGCCCCGGGCGGCTGCGTGTCGGTGCCGGGCTCCGGCTGACTACTTCGGCTGGAGCACGAACAGGCCCTGTTCGATGCCGGACACCACGACGGTGCCGGAGTCGAAGTACGGGTAGTTGCTCCACGCGCCGTTGAACTCGGCCTTGTCGTCGGCGGGGTAGACGTCGAAGAACGCCGTCTCCCGCAGCCTGCCGCGCTCGACCTGCGTGCCGTCGAGGATGCGCAGCCCGGAGCGGTAGTTCGCCTCGTACACCGTCTCGCCCTTGATGTAGAGGTTGTGGTCGATCGCCTTGGTGTCGGCCACATAGGTGCCGCGCAGCTTCGGGTCCGTCAGGCTGGTGACGTCGAGCAGGTACGTCGTGGTGTTGACGCCGTTCTCCTGCTCGTCGCCCTCGTCGTTGAACACGAACGTGCCGGAGTCCTCCGTCAGCCAGCCCTGGTGGGTGTACTCGGCGCCCTGGTATTCGAACCGCGACAACTGCACCGGGTTGTCCTTGTCGGTGATGTCGACGATCGTGACCGTGTCCTCGTTGGAGTTGAACAGGATCTCGTGGTTCGTGAAGCGCTGATCCGGGCCGGTGTAGGTCACCGCCTGGGTGTCGTGGGTGTAGCCGTCGGCGTCGACGCAGCCGACGAACTCAGGCGACTTCGGCGACCGGATGTCGACGATGTGCGGCCCGCCGCTACAGGTGAGCGAGCCGATGATGTAGGCGAACCCGGAGTCCTCGTTGATCGCGATGTTGTGCGCGCCGCCGACCAGCGGGTAGTGCGCGTCCTCGGTCCACTCCTGCGGCTCGCTCACGCCGCGCAGCCGGGTCAGGTCGAACACCTGCATGCCGTGGAGGGGTTCCTCGCTGACGATGTAGGCGTGCTTGTTGTAGACCTTGATGTCCCGCCAGGTGGCGAACAGCGTCTCCACCGGCTGGTGTGACGGCAGCATGCCCAGGTAGGCCGGGTCGGTCGGCGTGGTGACGTCGACGATCGCAGTGCCGCTCGTCGTGCCGAGCAGCGCGTACTCGCGCCCGGTCTTCGGGTCGGTCCAGCCCCAGACGTCGTTGGCCGCCTTGGGGGCGCCGACCTCCGACAGTGGCAGGTACGCGGCCAGGTCGACGCCGCGGCACGGGAACGGCCCGGCCGCGCCGCGCTCGCACGGGACGTCGTAGAGCGGCCCGTCCGGTGCGTCGGCGGCACTGGTGTTCGGGGTGAAATGGTCGCGGACGGCGTCGGCCGGGTCGTCGTGCGCGGCGGCCTGTGTCGGCAGCGCGACGATGCCCAGACCGAGCAGAGCCGGTACGAGCAGTCCCAGCAGTCTGGCGCGTCGGGTGGGTAGGCGCATCGATCCTCCTCCTTGGTTTCGGTAGGTGGTTCAACGCGCGAAGTGGCTGCTGGTTGCGCGAAACCGAATTCCGTTCGGAATGTCCGTGTCGTGGGCGATGGTCACCCCGGTCAGGGCATTTCTGCTCTGCATCGGCGGGGTCGCCGGCGCCTACGGTCGGGGGCGGAGCTACCGCGAGGAGGAGACAGCCGATGAAGGCGACGCTGTCGCTCGGTCGCATCGCCGGGGTGCGGGTCGGACTGCACTGGAGCGTGCTCGGCATCGTGGCGATCCTGGTGTCGCTGGCGCTGGCCCGCTGGCCGGTCGTCGTGCCCGGCTACTCCTGGCTCGCGTACGCCATCGCGGCGGTGGTCACGGCGGTGCTGTTCGTCGGCTCGCTGCTGGCGCACGAGCTCGCGCACGCCGTCATCGCCCGCCGGGAGAAGGTGGACGTCGACGGCATCACGCTGTGGCTGCTCGGCGGGATCGCGCGGCTGCGGGGCGAGGCCGTCACGCCGGGCGCGGCGTTGCGGATCGCTGCGGTCGGACCGGCGATGAGCCTGCTGCTGTCGGCGGTGTTCGGTCTGATCGTGCTGCCGTTCGCGGGCGGGGGCGGCAGTCCGCTCGCGGCCGTGACGTTCGGCTACCTCGCCGTGATCAACGTCGTGTTGGCGGTGTTCAACCTGATCCCCGCCGCGCCGCTCGACGGCGGTCGCATCCTGCGCGCCGCGCTGTGGGCGTGGCGCGGCGACCGGGACGAGGCCGCGGTGTGGAGTGCCCGCGCCGGCCGTGCGTTCGGGTTCGGCCTGGTCCTGCTCGGCGCGGTGTGGCTGCTGACCGGCAACGGCGCGGACGGGCTGTGGTGGATCCTGATCGGGCTGTTCATCGTGACCGTCGCCAGCGCGGAGGAGCGGCAGGCCGAGCTGAGTGGTTCGCTGCGGGACGTGCTGGTCGCCGACGTGATGACCCGCGACCCGGAGACCGTGGACGGCGATCGCACGGTCGCCGACTTCATCCGGATCGACGCGCTGGTCCGCAAGCACTCCGCGTACCCGATCGTCGACGACCACGGCGGGGTGCGCGGCCTCGTCACGCTGAGCCGGATCAAGCGCGTGCCGCCCGAGCGGCGGGCGACCACCACGCTGGCCGACGTCGCGTGCCCGCCCGAGCGGATTCCGATGAGCTGGCCTGCGGAGCGGCTGACCGACCTGCTGCCGAGGATGGCCGGCTGTGAGGACGGCAGGGCGCTGGTGTATGCCGACGACGTGCTCGTCGGCATCGTGACCTCCCGCGACATCAGCCACGCCGTGGCCGTCAGCGACCTGAACGACACCCGTCGCATCGTGCATCCCGCCGGGTACGGCGAGCCCATGACGGTTCAGCAAGACAAACGCTCGATTTGACATACCTCGCGGCGAGCGGCTGGTACGCCGTCGCGGTCGCGGCCCCGCAACTTCGGAGCGCTGCTCGGCGACTTCCTCGACCGCCGCGTCCGCTCCCGGCTGGCGCAGTTCGGGCTCTGACTCGCGGTCCTCACGTGCGGCGGAGGAGCGGGATGCTGATGACGAGCAGGACGCCCGCGACGAGAAAGATCGAGGAGTAGCCCTTGGTGTCGGCGAAGGCCAGGAACGGGAGGGACTGGGTGTACTTGATCGCCAGCCCCGACAGCAGCGGCCCCGCCAGCACGCCGAGTCCCCGGCTGAGCCCGAACACCCCGGCGCCGGTGCCGTGATCGGACACCCGGGGCAGCAGCTCCATCAGCAGTGAGTACGGCAGCGTCATCAGGATCACCGCGGCGAAGGCGACCGGCGCGATGGCGGCGACGAACACGGTGTCGGTGGTCACGACGGCAGGCAGCAGCCCGACCGCGAACACCAGCAGCCCGTACCGCATGGTCTTGCGGTGTCCGTACCGGTCCGCCAGTAACCCGGACAACGGCGCCGCGAGCACCGCGGCGCCGCCGACGGCCGCCAGCGCCGTCGACGACTCGGTGAGCGAGAAGCCGAGGCCGATGGTGAAGTACAGCACCGCGAACGTCCGCAGCGCGGCGATGGCGCCTTCCCAGCAGGCGTTGGCGAAGAACCACGCTTTCATCCGCGGGTCCCTGGCCAGCAGGCCCAGGCTGCGCGTGATGCTGCCGCGCTGAACCGGCGCGTCGGGCGCGGGCCATGGCCGGGTCCGCAGCGCGAGGTACAGCCCGCCGGTGAAGACCGCGATCGCGCAGGCGCCGATCGCGAACGGCAGCGGCTGCGCCACGCCCAGCAGGTAGCCGCCACCTGAGATGCCGAGCAGCAGCCCGGCTGATCGCATGCCGCCCTGGAACCCGATCGACCGGCCCCGGAAGTCGTGCGGCACCAGATCGGGGTACAGCGCGTAGTACGGCGTGTAGTAGGCGAAGTAGCCGATGAAGAACACGCCGATCGCGACGGCGAGCCAGACAAGCTTGCCTGCGGCGAACGGCATCACGGCCAGCGCGGCAATGGCGATGATGCCGCCCGCGAAGAGGATGGCGTACCGGCCTCCGATGCGGCGGCTCACGTGGTCGGACATGCCGCCCGCCAGCAGCGGCACGAACAGCGAGAAGAGACCTTCGCCGCCGATCAGCATGCCGGTGGTCGCCGGTCCCGAGAGCTGGTGGATCAGCACCGGCCCGTAGGTGGTGACCAGCGTGTAGGCGAGGGCGGCGCCGAAGGCGGGCAGACCGAGCCCGAGCAGGAAGGTGCGCTCGTTCCACCGCAGCGCGCGGTGTCCCGGCTCCGAGGCACTCCGGTCTCGGCTCGCCTCCTCGGCCGGCATGCTGGCCTCCTCGCCCGATCAGGTCAGCTCGACGGCTGCGACGCGCCTTGCGTCTCGTTCAGCGCGGCGAGACCGGCGGCGAACGCGGTCGACCCGCCTGCCAGCACGAGCATCAGCAGCCTGCCCCGGCGCGGCAGCCGCCGCCACGAGATCAGCGTCGCCGTCGCGTCCACCGCGTCCGCGGCGCCACCGGCCATGATCCACGGCCGCATCTCACCGCCGGTCGCCGCGGCCGCGGCCATCCCGGCGCCCAGGCCGACGTCGCGACCGCCGAGAGCGCGGCCGAACACCGCCGCCGCGGCGGCGGGCCGGACCTTGCCGACCCAGGGCGCGGCCACCCGCTCCGGCTGGACCAGGGCGATGGCGCCGAGCGCGGCGCGCGCCAGTCCCCACAGTCCTGCCGCGGGACGTACGGCCTGGCTGAGATCGGTCGTCATGGTGAAGCTCCTTCGTGTCGTTGTCCGGCACCACAACCTGTAGCGCGACTGTTGACCAGGCGCCAGTCGGACTCCGTTCCGACCGCTCGATTGACCGCGCTGATGGCGGGTACCCAGCTGACCAGAGACAACGCCTCCCACAGCGGGAAGGGGCGGCGGCGACCCGAAGGGAGCGACACCGTGGCTGACGGACTGAGAGTGGCCGTGACCGGCGCGACAGGGAACATCGGCACCAGCGTGGTGCAGGAACTCTCCCGGGAGCCTCGGGTCGCCTCGATCCTGGGCATCGCGCGCCGGGACACCTCCTGGCGAGTGCCGAAACTCGACATCAGGGCGATCGACATCGCCGATCCCGGCTCCGGCGACGAGCTCGAGCGCGCGTTCGACGGCTGCGACGTGGTGATCCATCTGGCCTGGCTGTTCCAGCCGACCCGGGATCCGGTCGCGACCTGGCAGACCAACGTCATCGGCGGGATGCGGGTGTTCGATGCCGCCGCCCGAGCCGCGGTGCCCGCGCTGGTCTACAGCTCGTCGGTCGGTGCGTACTCACCGGGACCGGACGGCGAGCCGGTCACCGAGAGCTGGCCGACGCACGGCTGGCCGGGCGCGGCCTACACCAGGGAGAAGGCGTACCTGGAACGCGCGCTGGACAGCGTCGAGCGGGACAATCCCGGCACCAGGGTGGTGCGGATGCGCCCGGCGTTCGTCTTCAAACAGACCTCGGCGGCCGAGCAGCGCAGGCTGTTCGCCGGCCCGCTGCTGCCGGGCAAGCTGGTGCAGCGCAAGTACATCCCGCTGGTGCCGGACATCGCTGGACTGCGGCTGCAGACCGTGCACGGGTCCGATGTCGCCGACGCGTTCCGCATCGCCGCCGTCACCGAGGCGCGCGGCGCGTACAACATCGCGGCCGACCCGGTGATCGACAGCGCGACCATCGCGGATCTGCTTGGGGCACGCTCGGTGCCGCTGCCAGCCGGTCCGCTGCGAGCGCTGCTCTCGGCGGCCTGGCACGCGCACGTGGTGCCCGCCTCGCCGGGGCTGTTCGACGCGGTGCTCCGGCTGCCGGTGATGGACACCACCAGGGCGCGGGTCGACCTCGGCTGGGCGCCCCGCTACAGCGCCACCGAGGCGCTCGAGGACTTCTTCGACGGACTCAGCGAGGGCCACGGAATGAGCACGCCCCCGCTGCAACCGGCGGGACCGGTCGATCGGCTCTGCGAGTTCTCCGACGCGGCACGCGATCGGGCCTAGGAAGGAGGTTGACATGACCAACACACACACAGCGGGCGAGGTCCGCGAGGACGGTCACGACCGCTCGACCACGCAACTGGTGCGGGATATCTCCCAGCAGACCTCGCACCTGATGCGGGCGGAAGCGAAGCTGGCGGTCCGCGAGGTGACCGCGAAGGCCAAGCGCGGCGCGGCCGGTGGTGGCCTGCTCGCCGCGGCCGCCGCGACCGCGTTCTTCGGCGTCGCGGCCCTGTTGGCCGCACTGATCATGGTGATCGCGATCGGTCTGCCCGGCTGGGCGGCCGCGCTCATCACGGGCGGTGGGCTTGTCATCATTGCCGCCCTGCTCGGCGTCGTCGGCGGGGCCATGATGCGCAAGGCGTCGCCGCCGATGCCCGACGACACCATTACCAGCGTCAAGACTGACGTCGACTCGGTGAAGGAGAGTGCACACCGATGACCGAGAGCAAAGTGGACAGTAAGACGATGCCCGGCAGCACGCCGACCGATGAGGACCTGCGGCATGACGTCGAGCTGACCCGCGAAGAGCTGGCAGACACCGTGTCTGAGCTGGCGGGCAAGCTCGACGTGAAGTCCCGCACGACCGACTCGATGCAGCGTCAGATGGCCAACGCCCAAGCGCATCCGGCCGTCGTCGGCGGATCCGCGCTCGGGCTGCTCGGCCTGATCGTGGTGCTGCTGACCGTCAAACGGCGGCGTAACCGCTGATCGTGGCTGCGGTGAGGGCGGTACCGTATTCTTGCTGCCATGGTGAACGCGGAGCTCGACAGGATCACCGTTGATCCGGCGGTGCTGGGCGGCAAGCCCTGCATCCGTGGCCTGCGCATCTCGGTCGGGATGATCGTGCAGATGGTGGCGGCCGGGAAGACGGTCGACGACATTCTGTCCGAATACCCGTACCTGGAAGCCGAGGACGTGCGGCAGGCGCTGACCTACGCGGCTGCCTTGGCGGAGAACGAGTATCACCTGGCCTTCCGGCCGTCGGCGTGAAGTTCCTGGTCGATGAGAGTCTGTCACCGCAGCTGTGCGGCTATCTGATCTCAAACGACGACACGGCGGAACATTCGCGTGAGGCGGTCGGCTGCGGAGCGAGCGATCAGGAGATCTTCGCGTACGCAACCAGCAACGAGACAGTGATCGTCACGGCGGACACCGACTTCGGCACGCTCCTGGCGCAGGCCGAAGCCGACCGGCCATCCGTGGTTCTGATGCGTGAGCTGCTGTCGTTGCCGGTCGCCGAGCAAGGCAGGCTGGTGGCCGAGAACATGGGCCAGATCCGGGACGCCCTCGTCAAAGGTGCGATCGTCGTCTTCTCGCGCACGGAGATTCGAGTACGCCCGCTTCCCATCGCTTAGCCACCTGAGGATCGGGTACCCGAGTGTCGTGACACGTTACGACGAGACCGACCCCGTTCCGGAGATCGACGACGAGGCGCCGGTGGCCGACGCGCTCGACCAGCGCGCGGGCACCGTGCCCGACGAGGAGCCAGACCCGGTGCCGGAACGAGAGGTCAGCGACGCGGACGCCGCCGACCAGTCGATCCCGGTCGCCTTCGACGAGGACGAGCGGTAGCCGCCTCGCCCGGCCCGGCTCAGGCAGGCGCGAACCGCAGCCCGAATGCGTCCAGCGTCGCGGGCATGGGGCGGTTCGGGTCGAGCCGGTGCTCGTCGAGCGGCCGGTAGTCCCGCGTGGTGAGCAGGTGCCCCAGCAGCATGCTCGCCACCAGCAGCACCAGGTTCTCGCCGGGGCACCGGGCAGGCCCGTCGCTGAAGGGGACGAGCGCCGGGTTCTCCCGCGAGGTGCCGTCGAGCCAGATGTCGGGCGCGAACCGGTTCGCGTAGGACAACGTGCGCTCGTCCCGGTGGAAGAACGGCGTGTAGATCAGCACCGTCGTGCCCGACGGCAGCGTGCGGCCCTGCCACTCGGTCTCGGTAGTGGTCTCCCGCAGCAGCATCGGCGTCGTCGGCCACAGCCGGGTCGAGTCGAGCACGCTCGCGCGCAGGAACGGCAGATGCTGCGGCACGCCCGAGCCGTCGCCGCGCGCCTCATCGCGGGCGGTCCGTGCCTGCTCCGGGTGGGCGGCGAGCAGCGCCAGCGCGCGGTACGTCACCATGCCGGCGGCGTCGAACGCGAACAGCCAGTGCGGCACCTGGCCGTAACGGTCCGTTTCCGGCCCAGCCGGTTCGTTCGCCACCAGGCCGGCGACGCTGCCGGGTTCGGCACGGTCGAGGTGTTCGCCGAGTCGCTCGGCGAACCGCTTCCGCGTCCCCTCGGCACGCGGCGCCAGGTAGGCCCAGTTTCCTCGCCGCCGCAGCGTCTCGAGCTGCGTGGTCAGCAGTTGGTCGTCGGCGGCATGCTCGCCCAGCACGACGCGGCGCACGATGCGCCACCAGTGCGTGCCGAAGTCCTGCCAGCTGAGCTGACCGGCCGCGTCGGCGGCGCTGTTCAGCCGGGCCGCCTCGTCGGAGACCACGGCGGCGATGCTGTCGGCCAGCCGGTGCACCGGCCGATGGGTGTCTAGCACGGACTCGTTGAAGTGCCGTCGCTCCGGCCGGGTCTCGCGCGAGATCAGCACGCCGTGCGGCTGGAAGTGGGCGAGCGCGGCCCGCTTCTCCATGCTCGCCGGGCTGAACGGCTCCGGCGCGTCGACGAGCACCCTGCCGACGTCCTCCTGCGACATCACCAGTGCCATCGGCCTGCCGGGAACGCGCAGCCGCAGCATGCCGGTGCCGTGGCGGGCGCGCAGCCGCTGCATCCGCCGGATCGCGTGGCGGTCGAGGTGCAGCCGGTCGGCCACCCCCATGACCGGTCCCCGCCGCTGGATCAGCCCGGCCGCGATGTTCGGCAGCGCGACCTGCGCGCCGACGAGCAGCGTGTCGATGACGCGGGCGCGGTGTGGCGCCGGTGCTGTCGTGGTCATGGCTACTCCCTGCGTACTCGTGCGAACGCCTGGCACCGGACCTCGGTCCGGCACCAGGCGTCGTGACGGATCGGTTAGGTGCGCTTGGCGCCGCGCCTTATACCGCCGGCCGCAATCGCGACGATGAGCGCGACAACGACCAGCGCGGCGTGCAGGATGTTGTCCGCGGTGTCGACCGGGACGATCCACGCCACGTCGGTGCCGGTGACGAAGCCCCACACCGTGACCGCGGCGTAGACGACGGCGAACACCAGCAGACCGGTGATGGCCGAGGTCGTGGTCGGCATCATGAGCAGCAGGAACGCACCCGTCGCGATGTGCACGATGTTGTGCCAGCCGTTCACGTCGAAGCCGAGGAACTCGCCTCTGCCGAGCTGGTCGCCGACAGTGAAGCTGCTGTCGCCATAGATGAAACCGAGCACGCCTGCGGCGATGAGAACGACGCCGAGGACGCCTGCGGTGATCCGAGCGATCGACCGGGCGGTGCCTTCCTTGACGCCAGCCTTGTGTGCTCGCTGAATTTCCGGCTCAGCGTTCATTTGTCTCTCCTTCCGATGCCGACGGCACCGAGGTGGTTCTGTCAGGCAGAACTACACACCCCGGATAGCCGGAAAGTGGGACAAATAACCCTCCCGATGCTGTGTCTTGCCGGATCGGGTGACCGAGATGCCGGAAATGATTCAGTCGTCGAACTCGAACGGCAGCCCGGCGAGCAGTTGCTCGTATTTCTCGTGCAGCTCCTGCTCGCTGTGCGCGCCGACGAAGATGTGCGCCAGCTCGTAGCTGTAGCTGTCCTGGGCGGCGGCCTCCGACAGCCGGACGCCCTCGTCGATGACGATCTGCACCCAGCTGTCCGGGACATGGGCCTGCACCCGCTCGATGTCCTCTGCGGAGGGCACCTTGCGCACGTAGCCGTCTTCGAAGCGGCGCAGGTACCACTTCGCCGCGTGCTCATAAGGCCCTTGGCCCTTGGGCAGCGCGGGGTCGAGACCGAGTGCGAGCCGCACCATGCACTGGTGGTTGGGCATGCCGTCCACCAGCTCGAACAGCCGGTCATGCGACTGTGAGTGGCGCGGGTTCACCTCGAGCAGCGCCAGTTCCTCGTGGACCGGGTCGGCGAAGAATTCGATGTTGAACGCCACCGACTCCAGCCCCATCTGACGGATCACCTTGCGCGAGGCGTCGACGGCCCGGTCGAGCATGTCCTCGGACAGCGTCGACGGGTACTCGTAGCGCAGGAAGCTGGAGCTGCCCGCATAGGGCACGGAGTCCACCACGCCGTAGATATGGATGTCGGTGCCGTCGTTGTAACCCTCGACGGTGAGCTGGGCGCCGCTGATCTCGGCCTCGGCGAGGCAGGCGTTGCCCCCGCTTTTCGCGATCTCCTCCGGCAGGTCGAGCTGGCTGAGCACGTACTCGAATGGGTCGCCGATGCGGTGGATGCCGTCACGGATCTCGTCGAGAGCGTGGGCGAACTCGTCGTCGTCGCGCACCTTGAAGGCCAGCTCGGACGAGTAGGACTTCACCGGCTTGATCCACAGTGGATAGTCGAGACCGTCCGGTGGCTTCGTGTCGTGGAACGGGTCGACCAGTCCGAACGCGGGGTACTCGTCGATCACCTTCGACTGCTCGAGCCTGCTCCAGTACTTGTGCTCGCACTTGACGACGGCCTCGAGGTCGGCGCTGCGCAGTCCGAAGCGGTCGGCCAGCATCGGCACCATCGAGCTGATCGGGAAGTCCCAGTAGCCGACGACCGCGTCGATCGTGCCGTCGAACGCCGCCATCTGCTCGCTGGCCTTGTCGAGCAAGTCGGCGAGGTCGATGTCGCCGCTCTGCAGCTCCTCGGGGCTCAGCAGCGGATGGAACCGCAGCTCCATGTCGATGTGCCGCAGTGTCGTCAGGTTCTCGTCGTCGAGGCCGAGTACGAAGATGTCCGTGCCAGTCTTGCCTGCCATGGCTCGGGAGTACCCAGCTCGGGGCGATCGAACACCTGCGCACGCCTTTCAGGGCGCGAGGGTGTCCGCGTCGGTGGCGAGATCACGCCAGCGGAGTGCCGGGCGGCCGCCGAGCCGGCCCGCGCTGCCGGCCGCCGCCGAGACGGCGAACGCCGCCGCCCGCCTGGTGCCTTCGCCATGGGCGAGCGCGGCGGTGAAGGTGGCGATGAGCGCGTCGCCCGCGCCGGTCGTGTCCACGACGGTGGTGTCGAGCAGCGGGAACAGCTGCTTGCCGGTGCGGCTGACGAACAGGTTGCCCTCACCGGACACCGCGAGCACGACCAGCGTCGGGCCGTAGTCGAGCAGCCGGGCCGCCGCGTCGGCCGCCGTGGCCGCGTCGGTGATGGACTGGCCTGTCAGCAGCTCGGCCTCGCGCTCGTTGGCTCGCAGCACATGGGCGCGGGAGAGCAGGTCGGCGACGGCCTCCTCGCCGCTACTCGGCGCGCCGTCCAGGATGACGCGCGCCCCGGCCTCCCGTGCCAGCCGCGTCGCCAGCAGCAGCGCGCCCAGCGGCTGCTGAAGCTGACAGAGCACCCACCCGGCGCGGTTGATCAGCGAGGACGCGGCGAACACGTCGGCCTCGGTCAGCAGCACGTCGGCCGGAATGTGCTCGAGGTAGCGCCACCGGGCGGTGTCGTCGACGACGTCGACGATCAGCGCCGTCTGCGCGCCCTCGCGGAAGACGACGTG
>WHUB01000011.1:80088-85323 GCA_009377395.1 Actinophytocola sp.
GGCTGGCACACTCGGACAGCCAGCCAGGCAGGCTTACTTTCGGTCGGATTGGTATCTACCGGCACAGCCACGTGACAGGTGGGGGAGCGCGCCGCGCTGTCTGCCACATAGTGAGAGACTGGGCTCATGGCACAGCGCGTGACGGCACAGCAGCAGCCGAGAGACGGCCTGGTGGCAGGCACCCAGACCATTCGGCGCGCGTTCATGGTGCTGAACCTCGTCCGCGACGAGGACGGCGAGATGGGCGTCGTCGAGATGGCGAACCGGCTCGGGCTGAACCTGTCGACCACGCACCGCATCGCCCGGGGCCTCGTCGCGGAGGGGTATCTCTCGCAGGGCGAGGGTCGCGAGCGCTACCGGCTCGGCCCGCAGTCGCTGCTGCTGGGTCAGGCGGCGCAGCGCGTGCTCGGCATGGACGCCGCCCGCCCGGTGCTGGAACGGCTGGCGGAGCGCACCGAGGAGTCGGTCAACCTCGGGCTGCTCGACGGGCACCATGCCGTCGTGGTGCAGCGCATCGAGTCCACCCAGCCGTTGCGGTTCTCCATGGAGGTCGGCTCGCGGGTCGAGCTGCACGCGACGTCCATGGGCAAGGCGCTGCTCGCCCGCAACGACGAGCTGGCGGACTTCCTGGCGGGCCACGAGGAGTCGCTCGAACCGCTGACGGCGAAGACGCACTCGACCGTGACGAGCCTGCGGGCCGACCTCGCCGAGATCGCCGAGCGCGGCTGGAGCGTCGACGACGAGGAGTCGGTCGAGGGGGTGCGGTGCGTCGGCGCGCCGATCCTCGACGCGGACGGCCAGGCCCGCGCGGCGGTCGCGGTGCAGGCGCCCGCGGTTCGGATGCCGGAGAAGCGGCTCGCCCAGCTCGGCCCGGTGCTGGTGGCGACCGCGACCGAGCTGGCACGAGTGGTGCCGCTGTAGTCAGGCCGGCTCGTACGCTGTCGGCTTGACCCCGAGCGAGGCCAGCGCGGGCCCGATCTGGCTGGGGATGTCGACGACGGTCGCTCCAGCGGCACGCAGCGCGGCCACTTTGGACTCGCCGCTGCCCGCGCCCGCGGTCACGATCGCCCCGGCATGGCCCATCCTGCGATGCGGCGGCGCGGTGCGGCCCGCGATGAACGCGACCGTCGGCACCCGCGATGCGGCGATCAGCTCGGCGGCGTCCTCCTCCATCGCGCCGCCGATCTCACCGACGACGACGATGGCCTCGGTGCCGGCGTGACCGAGCAGGGTGTCGATGGCCTCCCGGGTCGTGGTGCCGAGGATCGGGTCGCCGCCGATGCCGATGAACGCCGACTGCCCGTACCCGGCGGTGACCAGGTCCATCGAGACCAGCGTGCCGAGGCTGCCGCTGCGGGAGACGACGCCGACGGTGCCCTTGGCGAAGATGTTGGCCGCGAACCCGGGCATGATGCCGACGCTGGTCTCGCCGGGCACGACGAGGCCGGCCGTGTTCGGCCCGAGCACTCGTGTGCCGGCCGCGCGAGCCGCCGCGAGCATCGCCATCACGTCGTGGGACGGGATGTGCTCGGCGAGGCAGACCACCTTGCCGATGCCTGCCTCGACGGCGTCGACCACCGCGGCCCGGGCGCGCAGCGGCGGCACGAACAGCACGCTGGCCGCGATGTCGTGCGCGACGGCCGCCTCGGTCACCGAGTCGTACACCGGGACGTCGTGCACCCGCTGTCCGCCCCGGCCCGGGCTGACGCCCGCCACCATCTTCGTGCCGCACGCCTGCATGCGTTCGGTCCAGAATCGGCCCTGCCTGCCGGTGATGCCCTGCACCAGCACGCCGTCCTCGCCGGTGATGATCACGAAGCCACCTCCTGCCGTTCCCGCGCCGCGCTGATCGCGGCCCGCACCGCGTCGTCCATCGCCTCGTGCGGTGTGACGCCGAGTCGCTCGCGCACCAGGGCGATGGCCTCTCGTTCGCCGGTGCCGTGGATGCTGAACGCGATCGGGATGTCGGGCCGGAGCTCGTCGATGGCGTTGAGCACGCCCTCGGTCATCACGTCGGTGCGGGCGAACGCGCCGCAGAAGTTCACCAGCAGCGAGCGGACGTTCGGGTTCGACAGCACCAGCCGCAGCGCCGGTATCGCCTTGGTGTAGGCGTCGCCGCCGATCTCCAGGAAGTTGGCCGGCCTGCCGCCGAAGTGGTTGACGGCGTCCAATGTGGTCATCGTCAGCCCCGCGCCGTTGGCCAGCACGCCGACGTCGCCGTCCAGCTCGATGAACTGCAACCCGAGCCGCGCCGCCTCGCGTTCCAGCTCGGTGCCCGGCTCGGCGGGCAGGACACCCGGCAGCGCGTCGAGCGTCTGCTGCTGGCGCGGCGTCGCCGCCGTGTCGACGCTGACCTTCGCGTCGATCGCGACGACGTCGCCGGCCTCGGTGAGCACCAGCGGGTTCACCTCGACCAGGCTCGCGTCGGTGTCCCGGTAGACGTGATACAGCCGCGTCAGTGCCGCCGCGACCGGATCGACGGCCTCGGCGGGCAGCGCGGACCGCCGCGTCAGCGCGAGCGCGTCACCCGGCTCCAGCCCGGCCCCGATGTCGACGGCGAGCTTGTGCAGCCGCTCCGGCCTGGTGGCGCTGACCTCCTCGATGTCCATGCCGCCGTCGGCCGACAGCAGCACCAGCGGGCCCTTCGACACCGGGTCGTTGAGGATCGCGGCGTAGAACTCCGCCGCGATGGCCACGGCCTCCTCGACCAGCAGGCTCTCGACGCGGTGACCGCCGACCTCGCTGCCGAGCAGCCGCGCGGCGACGTCGTGCGCCTCGGCCGGGGAGGTGACGAGCTGGACCGCCCCGGCCTTGCCGCGTTTGCCCGCCGGGACCTGCGCCTTGCAGACGACGCGGCCGCCGAGCCGCTCGGCAGCGGTCGCCGCGTCGCCGGGCGAGCCGACCAGCTCGCCGCGCGGTACCGCGATCCCGGCCTCGCGGAACAGGTGTTTCCCTTGGTGCTCAAGCAGATCGGTCACGCCGTCACCGCCCGTACCGCTGGAAGTAGCCCTCGAACAAGTCCTGTTCGGACGGTTCTCGGGGCGGGATGACCCTGGCGAGGCGGGTGGTGTTGATGAAATGCCGGTAGGAGAGGTTCTCGCTGATGCTGTTGCCCGCCCAGGTGCCCGCGCCCATCGTCAGCGTGAAGCCGAGGCCGTTGTCGAAGCTGCCGCCGTTGCCGATGCAGTGCGCCTGGTTGACCAGCACCCGGGCGACCCGAAGCCGTTCCGCGACCAGCCGCGCCCGGCTGCCGTCGGCGGTGTGGATGCCGCAGGAGTGACCGGCGCCCTGGAAGTCGAGCAGGTCCTGGATCCGGTCGAGCGCGGCGTCGAGGTCGCGCCAGCGGTAGACCGCCAGCACCACGGACAGCTTCTCGCCGCTGAACGGATGTCCGGGCCCGACGCCGTCCTCGGCGACCATGAAGAAGCTCGCCGACCGCGCCTCGGGGTGGTCGAGACCGGCCAGCTCGGCGATCCTCGCCGGTGACTGCGCGGTGACGCGCTGGCTGAGCCTGCCGTCCGGCCACATCACCTCCCGCAGCCGCGCGGTCTCGGCCGCGTCGAGCAGGTAGCCGCCCTCCGCCCGGAGCGCGGCCAGCATGTCCTCGTAGACGTCGTCGTGAATGTGGACGGAGTTCTCCGATGAGCAGCTGGTCGCGTAGTCGAAGGTCTTGCTGACCCGGATCTTGCGGGCGGCGTCGGCGAGGTCGGCGTCGTGGTCGACGATCACCGGCGCGTTGCCGAGTCCGACCCCGATCGCCGGGGTGCCGGAGCTGTAGGCGGCCTTGACGTTGCGCTGGGAGCCGGTCACCACGACGAAGTCGGCGCGGTCCATCAGCTCGTAGGTCAACGCCTTGCTCGGCCGCTCGATGTACTGCACCAGGTCACGCGGCGCGCCGACCTTGTCGAGCTGTTCGTGGAGGTAGGAGACGAGCAGCGCGCAGGTCGACGCGCCCTTCGGCGACGGCGAGAGGATGACGGCGTTGCCGCCCTTGAGCGCCATCATGGTCTTGTTCGCCGGGGTCGCCGCCGGGTTGGTTGACGGGCAGACGGCGGCGACCACGCCCATCGGCTTGGCGTACTCGGTGATGCCGAGCTCGGGTAGCTCGCGGATCACGCCGACGGACGGGGCGCCGGTCAGGTCGCGCAGGGTGCCGAGCGTCTTCCTGCGGTTCTTGGTGACCTTGTCCTCGACGTTGCCGAGCCCGGTGTCGCGCACCGCCAGCTCGGCGAGCGCCCGCGAGCGTGCCGGTTCGATGATCGACCACGCCACGGCGGCGACCACGTCGTCGACCCGTTCCTGGCTGAAGGTCTCGAAGGTGCGCTGCGCAGTGCGGGCGCGCCGCAGCAGTGCGCTGATGGTCTCGGCGACGTCGGTGTCTTCTCGGGTGTGGCTGGCCACGGTCATGGCGCCTCCGTCTCGCATCAGTCCCCCAGGTGGTAGGCGTTGAGTTGTCTGTCGATGAGGCCGTACTGCTTGTCGAGGAAGGCCTGGAACTCGTCGGCGTCCTGGAAGCTGTCCGCGTCCGCGAAGTTCTCCTCCTGGAAGGCCTTGAACTTCTCGGTGCCGAAGGCCTTCTCGCAGGCGTCGGACAGCGCTGCGACAGTCTCATCAGGAGTCTCGGAGTTCACGACGATGCCGCGGAACTGCGGAAGCATCACCTCGTCCGGGAGCCCGAGATCGGTCAGCGTCGGCACGTCCTCGTAGCCCTCGACGGGCTCCGCGGCGCTGAGCGCCAGTGGGACGAACTGCCCCGAGTCCAGGTACTCGCGGACGTCGCCCAGTTGCTCGTAGAGCACGTCGACGTGCCCGCCGAGCAGCGCCGCATAGCGTTCGGTCGGCTCCGAGAAGGGCACTGCGCGGAAGGAGGTGCCGAGCTCCTGCTTCAACGAGGCCAGCACGATGTCGTCCACGCTGTTGGTGCCCACCGTCGCGACCTGCAGCGTGCCCGGGGCCTTCTTGGCCGCCGCGGCGAGCTCCTCCCAGCTGCTGTAGGTGCCCTTCTTCACGAAGAGCGCGGACGGCATGGACTGCAACCGGCACACCGCCTTGACCTCGTCCATCGAGAACGACGCGCCACCTGCCGGGACCGTGGTGAGGGTGTCCTGGATCAGGATTGCCATCGCGTCACCCGGGCTGCTGGCCAGCATCTGCGTCATTCCGGTGCTGCCCGTCGCCCCCTCGACGTTCACGACCGGCACATCGACACCGATCTGCGTTGCCATGGCCGTGCCC
>WHUB01000120.1 GCA_009377395.1 Actinophytocola sp.
GTGCCGGAGCAGGGCTTCACCTCCGGGGAGGCCTGCCGGGTGCCGCAGCCCTGACCATGCTCAGAACCGGACGATCATCTTCCCGGTGTTGTCGCCGCGCAGCACGCCGAGGAAGGCGTCGACGGCGTTGTCGAGGCCGTCGACCACGGTCTCGTCGGCCACCAGGTCGCCGCTGCGGAGCCACGGCCCGACCTCGGCGACCATGTCGCCGAACCGGTCGTTGTGGTCGCGCACGATGAACCCGCGCAGCGTGAGCCGCTTGCCGATCGCCAGCCACAGGTTGCGCGGCCCCCGCGCGGGTGCGGTGGCGTTGTACTGCGTGATCGCGCCGCACAGCGCGACCCTGCCGTGGGTGTTGAGGTGCGTGATCGCCGCCTCGAGGTGCTCGCCGCCGACGTTGTCGAAGTAGACGTCGATGCCCTCGGGCGCGGCACCGGCGAGCTGCGCGCCGATGTCCCCGTCGCGGTAGTTGAAGGCCGCGTCGAACCCGGCCTTGTCGCGGACGTAGGACACCTTCTCCGCTGACCCGGCGCTGCCGATCACCCGCTTGGCGCCCTTGAGCCGGGCGAGCTGGCCAGCCATGCTGCCGACCGCGCCGGCGGCGCCGGAGACGAACACCGTGTCGCCGGGCTGGAACGCGCCTATGTCGAGCAGCCCGACATAGGCGGTCAGTCCGGTCATGCCGAGCGCGCCGAGATACGCCGACAGTGGCAGCCCCGGGATTGGCTCGACGGCGCGGGCCGCCTTCGCGGGCACCAGCGCGTGTTCGCGCCAGCCGAGGCCGTGCAGCACGGTGTCGCCCGGCTTGAAGCCGTCTACAGTGGACTCGACGACCTCGCCGACCGCGCCGCCGTCGAGGGGCTCGCCAAGCTGGAACGGTGGCACATAGGACTTGACGTCGTTCATCCTCGGCCGCATGTACGGGTCGACCGACATGAACAGGTTGCGCACCAGCAGCTCGCCGTCGGACGGCGCGGGCAGCTCCGTGCCGGTGAGCGTGAAGTTCGCCTGCTCCGGCCAGCCGGACGGACGGGAGGCGAGGCGGATCTCACGGGTCGCGGTCATGATTCCCCTTTCGCGCGGTGCGCGTTGACGGCGTCGGTCAGGGCGGTGAGGTTGTCGCGCAGGGCGGTGAGCTGGTCGGCATCGAGCACAGTGGAGTCAGCCACCCGGTCAGGGATGGCCGCCGCCTGTGCGCGCAGCGCGTCGCCCCGCTCGGTGAGGTGCACGACGACGGATCGCTCGTCCTCCGCGCTGCGCTTGCGCTCGATGACCTCGCGCGCGGCGAGCCGCTTGAGCATCGGTGAGAGCGTGCCGGAGTCGAGGTCGAGCGTCTGTCCCAGCGCACGGACGGTCATCGGGCCGTGCTCCCACAGCACCAGCAGCACCAGGTACTGCGGATAGGTGAGGTCCAGTTCGTCGAGCAGCGGGCGGTAGAGCTGCGTCAGCGCCCGCGATGCCCGGTACAGCGCGAAGCAGACCTGCTTGTTCAGGTCCAGCTCGCCGCCCTGAGATGTCACGGCGTAATGATTGCGCACAATTCAGTTGTGCGCAATCAAAGTACGCCGGCAGCGCGGAGCTTGTCTGGGTTGGCCTGATCGTAGATGGCGCAGACCTTGCCGTCGCGCAGCGCGAACGTCTGGAGGTGCGCGTCGAGCGCACGGTAGGAGTCGTCGCCCGGAGCGGGCGGGATGAAGCTGGCCAGGTCGCCGTTGACCAGCATCGGGACGCCGTTGGTCAGCGCGTCCGGGTGGTAGAGCCGCGCGAGGCCGGACAGGAAGCGCACGATCTTGTCGCGGCCGGCCATGACCTGCACCGCGGTGCGGGCCTTGCCGTTGGCGTCGCCGATCAGCACGACGTCCGGGTGCAGCAGCTCGGTCACGGTGGCGAGGTCGCCGGACAGCAGCGCCTCGGTGAACCGCTCGAGCACGTGACGCTGTTCGTCGAGCGACGCGCGCGGCGGCGGGTCGGCGTCGGCGAGCTGCTTGCGCCCGCGCGAGGCGTGCTGCCGCGCGGCCGCCGTGGTGCAGCCGAGGATGTCGGCGATCTCGGCGAACGGGACGTCGAACGCGTCGTGCAGCACGAACGCGACCCGCTGCTCCGGCGAGAGCCGGTCGAGCACGATCATCGCGGCCATCCGGATGTCGTCGTCGCGGACCACGACGTCGAGCGGGTCGTCGCGCGGTGGCGCGCCGAGCGGGGTGACGATCGGCTCCGGCAGCCATTGCCCGAGGTAGGACTCCCGCCGCACCGCCGCCGAGCGGAGCAGGTCGAGGCAGATGCGCCCGACCACGGTGGTCAGCCACGCGGCGAGGTCGTTGATCCCGGCGCGCTTGTCGTCGTCGAGGGTGGACAGCCGCAGCCACGCCTCCTGCACCGCGTCCTCGGCGTCCGCGCGCACTCCGGTGAGCCGGTAGGCGACGGCGGTCAGCTGCCCGCGCAGCGCGGCGAACTCGGCGGCGAGATCATCCATGGGTCCAAGTCTGCCGCACCCTCACTCCGGCTCGACGAACAGCGCCGCCATCGGGCAGGCGTCCACGCCCTGCTGCGCCAGGTCCTCCTTGCCGGCCGGGACCTCGCGTTCTTGACCGGCCACGCTGTAACCCTCGTCGTCGAGCGGGAACAGCTCGGGGTCGACCTCGAAGCAGGAGCCGTTCCCCGCGCACTGGTCGTTGTCCACGCTGATCTTCATCGGCACTCCTCGCGGTGGGCAGAAGTTCGGTACGTGTCGAAACTGTAGACACCAGACGTCTCTGTGTCCACCATAGGCCGCGCCGACCCGCCGGGCCGGTCTGCGCGACGCTCCGGCACGGCCGGACACTAGACTCGGTGACCGTGGCAGGTCTGATCCGGGAAAGCGACATCGCCCATGTTCGTGAGCGCATTCGGATCGACGACATCGTCGGCGAGTACGTCGCGCTCAAACGCGCGGGCGGCGGCGCGCTGAAGGGGCTCTGCCCGTTCCACGACGAGAAGACGCCGTCGCTCAACGTCCGGCCCACGCACGGCACGTTCCACTGCTTCGGCTGCGGCGCCGGCGGCGACGTCATCAAGTTCATCATGCAGATCGAGCATCTCGGCTTCGTCGAGTCGGTGCAACGGCTGGCCGACCGGATCGGCTACACCCTCACCTTCGCCGGCGGCGGCACCAGCGTGCAGCGCGATCGGGGCAGCCGCGCCCGGCTGATCGAGGCGAACCGCGCCGCGCAGGAGTTCTACGCCGAACAGCTGCTCACCGAGCCCGCCCGGCCCGCCCGCGACTTCCTCAAGGAACGCGGCTTCGACCAGGCCGCGGCGCAGCGCTTCGGCTGCGGCTACGCGCCGGACGGCTGGGACACCCTCACCAAGCACCTGCTCAGCAAGGGCTTCGAGATCAACGAGCTGTACAAGGCGCAGCTCGCCAAGGAAGGCAGCCGGGGCAAGCCGATCGACCGGTTCCACCGCAGGCTGCTGTGGCCGATCAAGGACCTCGCCGGCGACGTCGTCGGTTTCGGCGCGCGCAGGCTCTACGACGACGACCCGATCCAGGCCAAGTACCTCAACACCAGCGACAGCCCGGTCTACAGTAAGTCGCGGGTGCTGTTCGGCCTCGACCTGGCCAAACGCGAGATCGCCAAGCGGCACCAGGTGGTCGTCGTGGAGGGCTACACCGACGTCATGGCCATGCACGCCGCCGGGGTGCCGACCGCGGTGGCCTCGTCCGGCACGGCGTTCGGCGGCGACCACATGGCCGTGCTGCGGCGGCTGATGATGGACGACGACACCTTCCGCGGCGAAGTCATCTTCACCTTCGACGGCGACGAGGCCGGGCAGAAGGCCGCGCTCAAGGCGTTCGAGGGCGACCAGACGTTCGCCGGCCAGACCTACATCGCCATCGCGCCGGAGGGCATGGACCCGTGCGAGCTGCGGCTGGCCAAGGGCGACACGGCGGTGCGCGACCTCGTCGCGCGACGCATCCCGCTGTTCGAGTTCGCCATCAAGACCATGCTGCGCTCCTACGACCTCGACTCGGTCGACGGCCAGGTCGCCGCGCTCAAGGAGACCGTGCCGCTGGTCGCGCGGATCAAGGACGAGGCCAAGCGGGACGGCTATGCGGTCAAGCTGGCGTTCTGGACCGGCTGGCAGGACGAGGCCATGGTGGTGCGCCGGGTACGCGAGAACGCCGGTGCGCCGAGCAAGGCCCCGCGCCGCGCCCCGCAGCGCAACGGCACGTCGGATGACGTGCCCCATCCCGCCCCGCGCGATCCCGGACTGCGGGCGCAGCGTGAGGTCCTCAAGGCGGCGTTGCAGGAACCGGCGCTGGCCGGTCCTGTCTACGATGCGCTGCCGGAGGAAGCCTTCACCCACCCGGCGTATGTCGCGGTGCACCGGGCGCTGCTCGCGGCGGGCGGCACGGCGTCCGGTCTGGCCGGACCGGGGCTACTCGACGCGGCCACCCAGCAGGCGAAACCGGGCACGGTGCAGACGGTGCTCTCGGAGCTGGCCGTCGAGCCGCTGCACGCGCGTGGCGAGGTCGACGCGGACTACGTGGCGACCGAGCTGGCCGTGGTGCAGGAAAGCCTGGTCGGGCGGCAGATCGCCGAGGTGAAGTCGAAGCTGCAACGGGTGTCGCCGGTCGAGGACGGCGACGAGTACCGCAGGCTGTTCGGCGACCTGGTGGCGCTGGAGCAGTACCGCAAGGCGCTGCGCGAGCAGGCGGTCGGGGGCTTCAGCTGATGCTGCGGTGGTTGCGGCGTGTGCTCGCCGACGCGCCACCGGAGGGCTTCATCGGCACGCTGGCCGACGACGAGCACGTACTTGCCGCGGCGCGCAGTGAGCGGGGTGTGCTCGTCGCAACCCGGCTCGGGCTGTGGCTGCCGGAGCCGGACGGCGCGCGGCAGGTTGGTTGGCACCTGATCAGCAAGGCGACCTGGGATCAGGGCGTGTTGACGGTCGTCGAGGCCGAGGAGACCGGGCATGCGGGGGAGTCGACGTTGATCGCCGACCTGCCGGCCAGGCGGTTCGCGCTGGGCCGTCCCGGCAAACTGCCGACGGTGGTGCGCGAGCGGGTCGACGCGTCGATCCGCTCGAAGTACCGCAAGGAGCTGCCCGGTGGGGCTGCCTGGTTCGTGCAGCGCAGCGTCCCCGGCAGCTCGGCGCCGGTGTTGCAGGTACGACCGGAGCCGGGCACCGACGAGGTCATCGTCGAGCGGATCGCGCGCGAGACGGCCGATCAACTGCGCGGAGAGACGCCGTGAGGTGGGATCCCGACGCCTATCTCGGCTACGCGGACCTGCGGTCCCGGCCGTTCTTCGAGCTGATCGTGCGGATCGACGAGCGCGCCCCGCGCCGGGTCGCGGACCTCGGCTGCGGGCCGGGGCATCTTACGCAGGCGCTGGCACAACGGTGGCCTTCCGCTGTGATCGAGGCGTGGGACTCCTCGGAGGACATGGTGCGCGAGGCGCAGGCGCGCGGCATTAGCGCGCGGCTCGGCGACCTTCGCGACTGGACGCCGCAGGTCGACACCGATGTCGTGGTCTGCAACGCGGTGCTGCACTGGGTGCCCGGCCACACCGACCTGCTGCGCGAGTGGGTGGCGGTCCTGTCACCGGGGGCGTGGCTGGCGGTGGCGATGCCGCGCAACGTCGAGGAGCCCTCGCACACCCTGGTCCGAGGCTTGGCGGCCGAGCCGCGGTGGCGGGAGTTGCTCGCCGAGGTGGCCGCCCCGGTCACCGAGGTGCTGGACGCGGTGTCCTACGCGGAGCTGTTCGCCGACGCCGGGTGCGAGGTCGACGCCTGGGAGACGACCTACATCCAGCGGCTCACCGGCGAGGACCCGGTGCTGGAATGGCTCGCCGGGACGACGTTGCGGCCTATCAGGGCCGCGCTCGACGGCGAGCAGTGGCAGCGGTTCCGCGCCGAGCTGGCACCGCGGCTGCGCGAGGCGTATCCGCAGCGCAAGGATGGGACGACGCTGTTCCCATTCCGCCGGGTGTTCGTCGTCGCGCGAGTGGGTTAGACGCTCTGGTGCTGCCGTTCGGGCTGCTTCTGCCCGAACGGGACCTTCTCGCCGATCTTGGCCCTGGCCACACCGGCTGCGCCCTGCACGGCCGGGTGGTCGGCCAGCCTGCGGTAGGTGCGCACGAGCTGTTCGTAACGACTGCGCCCCGCACGTGCCCCGAGCACGTACCCGACGGCCGCGCCTAGCAGGAACTTCACCATGCCGCCTCCTCGTCGTAGCCCTACCGCTACCCATTGTCTCCCACAATGCCTGCCGTGTCCCGGCAGCCAGGGGAGGGGTGCCTGTGCAGGCCGAGGTGGCGATGCGTTACAGTCGTAACCCGCAGCGCACGGCGCGCAGGCAGTCCCTCGTAGCTCAATTGGCAGAGCATTCGGCTGTTAACCGAAGGGTTGCTGGTTCGAGTCCAGCCGGGGGAGCCCAAGCCCAGGTCACAGCACCTGGG
>WHUB01000121.1 GCA_009377395.1 Actinophytocola sp.
GTACTGCCCGAGCCCCGGATTGTGATCCGTCGATCTGAGGCTCTACTGGGGAATTCGCGGTGAACGGCGGGACGGTTTCGGTGGGCGTGAGATGTTCGATGCGCGTATCACAGGGCGATGCCGGTGAGCTGGAACCACCGCAGCGCGCTCAGCGCCCACACCAGCACGAACACGGTGAGTACGGTGCCGCCGAGCACCGGCACGGTCCAGCCGGGCAGCCGGGCCGAGCGCAGGGCGAGCATCTTGCTGGTGAAGGCGCCGTAGAAGAGGCAACCGGCCAGGGAGTGCGCCAGCGTACGCGGCGTCGCGGTGTCGAACCCGAAGCCGTACAGGCAGTAGAACGCCACTGGGAGGCTGACGACGAACGCGAGGGCCCCGCTGACGCGGTGGACGATCTTCACCGCCCGGGGCACGGCGCCGACGCCGGGCAGCTTGCCGAACATCCATAGCGCGCTGACCAGTTGAACCACGACCAGCGCCGCGACTGCGCTGGCCAGCCACGCCTTGAGCGACTGAGTGCTGGAGAACACCCACGCGGGCAGTTCACGGGGACCGTTGCTCACCGACCCCAGCACGCCCAGGGTCACCGCGACGGCGGCTCCGGCGAGCACCACCGCGACTGCGGCTCGCCTCGGCCTCGCCAGATCCGTCGATGCCACCACAACTCCTCAACGGCGCGCGTACGTCGTGTCTCACCCAGCCGCTAGCACGGATTCGACACCGCCCGGCCCGAGGATTGGCCCTCACCCCGTCCAGTCGTGATCTGGTGAGTGGCTGGTCAAGCAGACTCAATCGGCCAAGCCGGCGAGGGCGTGGCTCCGAATGCCAGTTATGACCAACGCAGACGTTCCTAGCAAGGTGGGCCGCCACCGGCGGGTCCCGTCGCTGCCGACTGCGGCTCCATCGCCGCAGGCAACCGAGTCTGGCCCCACGGGTCGGAAAGCAGTAGCCCGATGAACACCACAAGCACCCCGAGCACGAATCACCGCATCTGCGCCCTGCTCCGAGCCGTCGGCGATGGCCGCGCGGAAATGACCGTGAGCAGCGAGCCGGACCTGTTCATCGACGGAGTGTGCTGCTGCGATCAGTACACCGCGCACGTTATGGCACGGGACGGATTGCTCCGGGCGGATCGTCCCGGCCGTGCCGGGCAGCGCGTACCGGCCACCCTGACGCCCGCGGGCTCGAGCCTGGCGGCCACGCTGACGTGAGACCGCGCCTCTGGCCGCGACCTCGCCGGACGATGCGACCCCTGCCGTCATCCGGCGTTGAACGCCGAGGTCACCCGGATACGACGATCAACGAGCTGCGCCGGGGCCACGCGCCCAGTGATCACATCCAATACTTACCGCCCTCGGCGCCGAATTACTTTTATGGAGCCGCGCCTGAGCACAACCGATCCTCCCGCCGTATGTCCTGGGATGCGCACGTGGCCGAGCCGCCGGGACTCGACGACCGCCGTGGTGCTCCTGCTTCCGGGCGGGAAGGCCAGCAGCACCAGCCCGTCGACGGCGAAGCACCTCACCGTCCGCCGGATGGTGGCGTTGGCCTCCGCGGTGCATCTCACCGTTCGCGACCGTGGCGTCGCCGTGCGGTTGCTGCGGTACCGCTTTCGCGGGTGGAACGCGCCGGATCTGGATCCGGTGCGGGATGCCCGCTGGGCGTTGGGCGAGTTCCGCCGGGACTTTCCCGGCGTTCCGATCATCCTGGTGGGACACTCGATGGGCGGGCGCGCCGCGCTGAGGGTCGCCGACGACCCGGCGGTGAGCGCGGTGTGTGCGCTGGCGCCGTGGATCGAACCGGGTGAGCCGGTGGCGCAGCTGGCCGGCACTGAGGTCGTGATCGCGCACGGCTCGGCCGACCGGTGGACCAGCCCAAGGACGTCCTACGAATTCGCCGTCCGGGCCCGCGGCATCACCTCGTCGACCTGCCGGTTCACCGTCGACGGTTCCGGGCACGCGATGCTGCGCCGCGTGGGCGACTGGACCGCCTTGGTGCGCCGGTTCGTGCTGCACGCCACGGGCACGCCAGACGCGTTGATCCGCGACGCCACCGACACGCCGAGCCCGCAGGGGCTGCGGGTGCCGCTGCCGAGGGGGCTGCGATGAGCCGGGAACGCGTCGCCGTGATCGGGGCCGGGGTCTCCGGTCTGACCGCCGGGTATCTGCTGCAGCGGCGCTATGGCGTGACGCTGTTCGAGGCGTCGCCGCGGCTGGGCGGGCACGCCCACACCCACGACGTCACCGCCCCCGACGGGGCGCCGGTCGCCGTGGACAGCGGCTTCATCGTGCACAACGAGCGCACCTATCCGAACCTGCTACGGCTGTTCGGCGAGCTGGACGTGCGCACGCAGGACTGCGAGATGTCTATGAGTGTGCGCTGCCTGGGCTGCGGGCTGGAGTACGCGGGGGGCAAGCAGGTGTCCGGGCTGCTCCCACGAGCGGCCCATCTGCGCAGGCTGCGCTACCTGCGGATGCTCGCCGAGATCATGCGGTTCCATCGGCACGCCCACCGAGTCCTCGCTGCTCCGGGCGCCGGTCAGACAACGCTCGGCGAGTTCCTTGCCGCTGGCCGGTATTCGCGCTACTTCGTGAACCACTTCGCGCTTCCGCTGGTGTCGGCGGTGTGGTCGGCGGGCGAACGGATCAGCCGCGACTATCCGGCCCGGTACCTGTTCGAGTTCCTGCGCAACCACGGGATGCTGTCGGTGACCGGTGCCCCGCAGTGGCGCACCGTCGTGGGTGGCTCACGTAGCTACGTCGATCGGGCCGCCGCCTCGCTCACGGCGGTGCGGGCGGGTGCACCGGTCCGCGCGATCCGTCGAAGCGCCACCGGCGTGCGGGTGATCGATGCGGCCGGGGTCGCGCACGACTCCGAGCGGGTCGTGGTTGCCACCCACGCCGACCAGGCGCTCGCGTTGCTGGCCGACGCGACGCTGCTGGAGAAGCATGTGCTCGGCGCCTTCTCCTACTCGCGCAATGAGACCTGGTTGCATACCGACCCGTCGGTGCTGCCGCAGACCGCCGGTGCTCGGGCGTCGTGGAACTACCTCAAAGCCTCCTGCGGTGGCGACGACCGGGTGCTGGTCAGCTACCACATGAACCGGCTGATGCAGCTCGCCGAGCCGCAGGACTACCTGGTGACGCTCAACGCCGGAGACCGGGTCGACGCCTCGGCGGTGCTGGCCAAGATGACCTACGAGCACCCGGTGTATACGCCCGAATCGGTCGCCGCACAGGGGCGGTTGCCCGAGCTGAACACCTCCCGCACCGCGTTCGCGGGCGCCTACCACGGCTGGGGTTTCCACGAGGACGGCTGCGCGGCCGGTGTGCGTGCCGCTGAAGCGTTCGGGGTGTCGTGGTGAGGCCGGTGCACTACGACGCCGACCTGGTGCACGTGCGCGCCGAACGGATCCGGCGCGCATTCCGGCATCGGATGCACCTGTGGCTGGTCGATCTCGACGAGTTGCCTCGGCCCTCCCGCGTCGCGGAGTTCCGGGCGCGCGATCACCTCGGTGATCCCGACAGGTCGATTCGGGAGAACCTCGACGCGTGGCTCGCACGACAGGGCGTGGACCTGCGCGGCGGGCAGGTGCTGATGCTGAGCACTCCATGGGCGCTGGGCCACGTGTTCAATCCGCTGAGCGTCTATTGGTGTCACCGTCCCGGCGGGTCGCTGGCGTGCGTCGTCGCCGAGGTGCACAACACCTACGGGGAGCGACACTGCTACCTGTTGCACCCCGACTCCCGTGGGCACGCCGAGGTGGCCAAGGAGTTCTACGTCTCCCCGTTCCTCGCTGTCGAGGGCACCTATCGGATGCGGCTGCCGCTTCCCGGCGAGCGGCTATCCCTGGCGATCACGTTGCGCCGCGACGAAGACACCACGTTCACCGCGGTACTCACCGGCCGCCGAGTCAGCGGCGGAGCCATCCGCGCCGCGCTGTCGCCGCATCGGGTCAGTGCGCTCATCCGCCGCCACGGCCTCGCCCTGTGGGCCCGCCGAATCCCGATCGTCAACCGTGTCCCGCACAGCCAGGAGGGTGTCCAGTGACCACGACGAGCCCAGTGACCACCACCAGTCCCATCCGGCAGGAGATCGAACACCATTGGGCGGAGCTGCTCACCCCACGCCAGTCGCCGATGCGGGCTCGCGTGGCCGAACGCCTGTTCCGGATCGCGGTCCGCCGCTTGCCGGTGCGGGTCGTTCTGCCCGGTGGCGAGCGGCTTGGCGCGGGTGGCCCGGACGCCCCGGTGATGCGTATCGTGCGGCCGCGCGCGTTTTTCAACCGGCTCGGCGTGGACGCGAAGATCGGGTTCGGTGAGGCGTACATGGCGGGCGAGTGGACCAGCACCGACCCTGCCGCGGTGTTGACGCCGTTCGCCGCGCGGATGGCCACGCTGGTTCCCCAACCGCTGCAGGTGCTGCGCGGCTGGGTGGACGAGCGCCGCCCGGCCAGCGAGTCCAACTCCATCGCGGGTGCCCGCTCGAACATCCACCGCCACTACGACATGTCCAACGACCTGTTCGCCGCGTTCCTGGACGAGTCGATGACCTACTCCTCGGCCTGGTTCGCCCACGACACCGACCTGCGCGACGCGCAGCTGCGCAAGATCGACGGCATCCTGGACTACGCCGGTGTGCGCACCGGCAGCCGGGTGCTGGAGATCGGTACCGGATGGGGCTCGCTGGCCATCCAGGCAGCGCGGCGCGGCGCGACGGTCACCACGCTGACCATCTCACCGGAGCAGAAGCAACTGGCCGAAAAACGCATCGTCGAGGCGGGCGTGGCCGACCGGGTGACCGTGCAGCTACGCGACTACCGCGAAGCCGACGGCCGCTACGACGCCGTGGTGTCTGTGGAGATGATCGAAGCCGTCGGCGAGCAGTACTGGCCGCTCTACTTCAACACCCTCAACCGGCTCGTCGTGCCGGGCGGGCGGATCGCGCTGCAAGCCATCACCATGCCGCACGACCGGCTGGTGGCGACCCGCCACTCGCAGACCTGGATCACCAAGTACATCTTCCCCGGCGGACAGTTGCTGTCCATCCCGGAGATCGAACGCCAGGTCGCCCAGCACCCCGGATTGCGGATCACCGGCCGGCGCCGTCTCGGCGAACACTACGCGCGCACCCTGCACGAATGGCGCGAACGCTTCCACGCCAGCGGCGAGCGGGTCACCGAACTCGGCTTCGACCACATCTTCCAACGCCTCTGGGAGTTCTACCTCGCCTACTCCGAAGCCGGCTTCCGTTCCGGCTACCTCGACGTCTGGCAACTCCGACTCCACCGGGCATAGACCCCAACAGGAGACGACGCAACCTTGTCGCACAACACCACCAGTAAGGCGACTAGGCTGGTGGCAGTTCCTTGGCGTGGGCCGTGACCCCGTCGCGTCCGGGGATGCGTTCAGAGGTACAGCGACGGAAGGTTCGCGAAATGCGAACGAGCACGCCGCGAACCCGTAGTGGTCGTGCGGCATGAGCCAGCCGGCCGATCATCCGGCGCGGTCCATGGACCAGGTGCGCGCCGCAGTGAGTTCCGCGATCCGGGACGAGGATCCCGACGTCGACCCGCTGGTGCGGGTGTGCCGGGCCTGCGTGGCCTTGCTGCCGGTGGACGGAGCCTCGATGTCGGTCATCAGCGGAACCCGGCATCGGGAGACGCTCTTCGCCAGCGACGAGGTGATGGCGCGGGTCGAGTCGGTTCAGTTCACCCTCGGCGAGGGACCGTGTTTCGAGGCGTTCGCCACTCGTCGGCCGGTGCTCGTGCCTGATCTGCCGCACGCACTGGCGCAACGGTGGCCGGCCTTCGCCTCCGAAATCGCCGACCAGCCGATCGGCGCGATCTTCGCCTTCCCGATCCAGAGTGGCGCGATCACCATCGGCGCTATGGACATGTACCGCCGGGAACCCGGACTGCTGACCACCGCGGAGCTGGCCACCGCACTGCGGGTGGTCGACGTGGCCGCGATGGCCCTGGTCGGCGCGTCCTCCGACGGGCAGGGCAGCGACATCGACCTCGACAGTCTCGCACCGCTACGCCGGGACCGGGCCGAGGTGCACCAGGCCACCGGCATGGTGATCTCTCACCTCGGTGTTTCGCCGGAACAAGCCCTCGCCCGGCTGCGTGGCTACGCCTTCGCCACCGGACGACCCATCGAGGACGTCGCCCGCGACATCGTCACCCATCGACTTCCTCTGGACACCACCGACATGTGAACCCCGCCAGGCAGATTCCAGTGTGGGTCGGCGCAGCGG
>WHUB01000122.1 GCA_009377395.1 Actinophytocola sp.
GGCCCCGCGCGCCGCGAACTCAGCGACCGCCCGCTCTGCTGAATTGGCGCGCACGGTCTCGTCGTTCACCCTGAGCTCCGGGTCGCGTATCACCACCGCGACCGGCAGCGCTGGAACAACTCCCTGACCCGGCCCGATGAACAACTCATGAGTCACGCAACCCCAGACGCGCGCTCTGGATGCCACGACAGAGGGGCGATCAACTCGTAATCGCCTCGTCATGGTCGACGCGGCTATTCGCCTGTCTGGTTCCTACGAGTCCCGGTAGTATTGTGGTTGGCGTCGCCCGGCACGGAGGGGTGTGATTCGTGGGCAGCACAGCGGTTCCAGCCCGCCTGATCGGATGGGCACTGGTCGGCCTGATGGCTCTCACCGCATGTAGCTCAGCGCCTGGGCAGGCCCCGCCCGCTACGACGATGCCCGACCAGTCGGATCCCCCGCGGATCAGCATGGTCCCCACGAACTCCGCTCGGGACGTCTCGCCCATCAAACCCATCGAGATACGGGCCAGCGGCGGCACGCTCACGTCCGTGTCCGTGACGAACCCCGAAGCACGCCGCCGCGGCAGTTGCGCGGGCCAAGCAGGCTCAAGTCGCAGCAAAACGAGCGCAGGCCGCAGAAGCCGAAGCAGCAGCCGCGGCCCAACGGGAAAGAGATGCGGCGGCCGCCGTGGACGACCGCGTGATCACCGGCACCTTTACCGATCCCGCCGACGCCACGGCCTTTCTGAACCAACACGGCGGAGGATCATGCGATTGGGCCGCGGCGACCACGATCTACTGCGAGTTCATTCCGCCACGGTGAATCTGATTTCCGCAGCTGACTGTTTCCAATAACCACGGCGGCATTGAGGGGGTGTCGCGTGCGGAGTCGTAGCGCGTTGGCTGTCAGGCCTGGTGTCGCGCGGTGTAGCCGAGTTCGCTGATGGCGGTGAGCGCGTCCTCGGGGGTGCATTCAGCGGGGTTGACCGTGACGGTGCTGGTGCCGGTCTTGAGTGAGGTTTCGCTGGCGAGCACGCCGGGCAGGTCTTCGAGCACGTCGTTGATGAGCAGCGGGCAGCTTCCGCAGTGCATGCCTTCGACGGTGAGGGTGTAGGTGGTGTCCACGCGCGGGTTCCCTTCGTTGTCAGGTGGCGGTGATGGTGCCGGTGTACATGCCCATGCCGCAGGAGTAGGTGATGGTGCCCGGCTTCGGCGCGCCGAGATTGATCGGGGTGTCGCCCTGGACGGGCAGGATCTTTTCCACGCCCCGGCTGGGGATGAGGAACGAGCGGACACATCCCTGCGCGCGGTCCGAGCGCACGATCAGCGTGGTGGGCACGCCTGCGCGGATCTGGACATTGCTCGGGCTGTAGGTGGAGCTGGCCTCGATCACGACGACCTGTTTACCGTCCACAGTGGAGACCGTTGATGCGCTGGCGGAGTCGCTGCTGCCCGTGGCTGCCGGGATGATCCGGCTGGCGGCCAGTGGTGAGCCGGTGAGTTCCAGACCGCCGTTGAACGTGTACAGCCCCATGGCGACGATCACGACACCGGTGACGGCAGCCAGCCGGCCGCGCCAGGCGGTGCCGGCCTTGCGGGCGGCGTAGCCCAGCACCGCGAACAGCGGGCTGGTGCCGACGACGAACACCGCCATGATCGCCGCGCCCTGCCACGGCGAGCCCGAGGTCAGCGCCAACGCCTCGACCGAGAGCGTCACCCCGCACGGGATGAGCACGCTTACCAGTCCCAGCGCCGCGGGAGCCAGCGCGGACTGCGCCCGGGCCCGGTTACGCACAATCCGCAGCCACGACAACGGCGGTTCCACGGTGAAGTTGCGCAAGCCCGGCACTCCAAGCTGCGCCAGACCGAACATGATGATCAGCAACCCCGCCGCCAGCTGAAGATAGGTGCGAACTGCCGGCGACAGCTGCACGACCCCGCCGAGCGCCCCGAGCAGGGCCCCCAGCAGCGTGTGGGAGACCAGCTTGCCCGCGAGGAACCCGGACACCGGAGTGAGATCATCCTTGAGCCGCGCCCGGACCGACTGCTGCTCCTGAACGCTACCGGGGGTGGATGGGGCGTGGCCGCGTTGCCGGGCTATGAGACCGGCGAGCAAGCCGCCCTGCACCGCCGCACACGACACGCCACCGGCGAACAGGCCGGTGGCCAGCACAGCAGCGAGATTCACGAACACACCTCCAGCACCAACGACAGCACCAGCGCACCCGGAGCGGGCGCCGCCGCCACAATCTACTAGGCTAGTCCGTAGAACGTTGGGTGGGGTTCGCGAACTGGCCTCCGGGCGGCACTTTGCCCGGTTGGACGGCGTGAACTCGGCCGTGGCGGTCGATGAGCAGCGGTGACGAGGTAGCTGCGGGGAGCTGAGAAATGGCGGAGATGACCACCACCGAGACGTCCGGTGTGGATTTCACGGTCCGGGGTATGACCTGCGGGTCGTGTGCGGCGCGGGTGCAGCGGGTGCTGGGCAAGCAGCCCGGTGTCGCTTCCGCTGAGGTCAACTACGCGACGGGGTCCGCGCGGGTGGTGCTCGGCGATGACGCGCCGGATGCCGACGCGCTGCGGGCGGCGGTGCAGAAGATCGGCTACGACCTCGAGATGCCCGAGCCCGAGGCCGGTGACGAGGAGCCGTCCGCCGATGTGGAGGCGGCTGTGGAGCGGTCGTGGCTGCGCCGGTTGTTCGTGGTGTGGCCGCTGGCGCTGGTTGTCGGCTACCTGGCGATGTTTTCCGGGTCGTGGGGTGAGCAGCCGTGGGCGCATTGGGTCGAGTTCGCGCTGACGACGCCGATCCAGTTCTACGCGGGGTGGCCGTTCCTGCGTGAGGCGGCCAAGCGTGCCCGCAGTGTCACCGCGAACATGGACACGCTGATCGCGGTGGGCACGCTGACGGCCTATGTGTTCTCCACCGTGCAGTTGCTGGCCGGTGGGCACATGTACTTCGAGACGGCCGCGCTGATCATCGCGTTCCTGGCGCTGGGCCGGTACTTCGAGGCTCGGGCGAAACGCCGGGCGGGTAAGGCAATTCGTGCGCTGCTGGAGCTGGGTGCCAAACAGGCGCGGGTGCTGCGTGATGGCGACGAGGTGATGGTGCCGGCCGCCCAGGTCCGCGTCGGGGACCTGCTGCGCATTCGGCCCGGCGAGAAGATCCCGGCCGACGGCGAGGTCACCGGCGGCGCCAGCGCGGTCGACGAATCCATGCTCACCGGCGAATCGCTGCCCGTGGACAAGGCGATCGGCTCGACCGTGGTGGGTGCGTCGGTGAACACCAGCGGCGCGCTCACCGTCCGGGCGACCGCGGTCGGCTCGCAGACCGCGCTGGCCCAGATCGTCGGCCTCGTCTCGGCCGCCCAGACCGGCAAGGGCCACGCCCAACGGCTGGCCGACCGGATCTCCGCGGTCTTCGTGCCGACCGTGATCGGGCTCGCCGCGGCGACCTTTGCCGGATGGTGGCTGATCGCCGCCGACCCGATCGGCGGCCTGGTGGCGGCGGTGGCGGTGCTCATCATCGCCTGCCCGTGCGCGCTGGGCCTGGCCACACCGGTAGCGATCATGGTCGGCACCGGGCGCGGCGCCCGGCTCGGCATCCTGATCAAGGGCGTGGAAGTCCTCGAACGCACCCGCACGATCACCACCGTCGTAATGGACAAGACCGGCACGCTCACTCGTGGCGCGATGACCGTGACCGACACCGTCGCGGCCACGGGCACCGAGGCTCCGGAGCTGCTGCGCCGCGCCGGTGCCGTGGAAGCCGACAGCGAGCACCCGATCGGCCAGGCCATCGCGGCAGCAGCCCGGGATGCCGGTGAATTGCCCGCGGTCACCGGGTTCGAATCCGTCGCCGGGCACGGCGTGCGGGCCACCGTGGACGGTGACGAGGTCTGGGTAGGACGCCGTAAGCTCGCCGCCGAGGCCGGACTCACGCTGCCCGAGGAGCTGACCAGCGCCGCCGAACAGCTCGAATCCGCCGGCAAGACCGCGGTGTTCGCGGGCTGGGGCGGCCAGGTGCGCGGCGTCCTCGCGGTCGCCGACACGCTCAAGCACGGCGCCACCGAGACCGTCGCCGAATTGCACCGCATGGGCCTGACCGTCGCGATGATCACCGGCGACAACACCCGCACCGCCGAGGCCATCGCCCGCCAAGCCGGCATCGACACCGTGCTCGCCGAAGTCCTGCCGGAAGACAAGCAAAACGAGGTCTCCCGGCTGCAGCACTCCGGCGAGATCGTGGCCATGGTCGGCGACGGCATCAACGACGCCCCCGCGCTGGTCCAGGCCGACCTCGGGATCGCGATCGGCACCGGCACCGACGTGGCCATCGAGTCCAGCGACCTCACCCTGATGAGCGGAGAGCTCGCCGGGGTGCCCACCGCGATCCGGCTGTCGCGTCGGACCTACCGCACTATCCTGCAAAACCTCGGGTGGGCCTTCGGCTACAACCTCGCCGCGGTGCCTCTGGCCGCGCTCGGGCTGCTCAACCCGATCATCGCCGGGGCAGCGATGGGCTTCTCCTCGGTCAGCGTGGTCACCAACTCGCTGCGCCTGCTGCGATTCACCGGCACGCGGCGCCCTCCGGCCGCACCCGCCAGCCCCGCAACGACCGGGCAACCCACCTACATCCGGCTGCACCTGCGGAATGGAACCCGCATCGACGGCTATCGCAAAACCAGCACGGACCCCAGCGAGCCGGTGGTGCTCATCGACGCGACCACCGTGCACGAGACGCACGGGACCTCCCGGGCCGCGACCACACTGGACTCCTTCATCCCGCGCAGCGACATCACCCGCGTCGAAACGCTGGACGCACCAGCGCACGCCCCGCAACCGGAACGAGTGAGGAACTGACATCCATGCCACTGCTCCCGGAGGAGATCACCAGCCAGAGCTTCCGCCGGCAACGCTGGGGCGGCTACGACCGCGGCCAGGTCGATGCGTTCCTGCAATGCGTCCAGCTCGACTACGCCGCGGCCATCCACCGCATCGGCGCCGTCGCCGAGGACCGCTCCCGATCCGCGGCGTCCTGGGACGAACTCGCACGCGAACTCGCCGCCATCGCCAGTGACGGGCACGACGCCGTGCGGAAGGCACGCGACGACGCCGAAGCAGAGGCCACCGCGATCCGCCAACGTGCCGAACACGCCGCTGCCGCCATGCTCGAGCACGCCGAACAAGCCGCGGCGGCGACCACCCACCAGGCCGAGCAGCTCCGCAGCGCAGCGCAACAGTATGCCGACAACGCCAGCAAGCGCCTCGACGACGCCCGCCAGCACGCTCAGCAGATCGAAGACCACGCCCGGCACCGCGCCGACACCCTGCGCCGAGACGCCGACGATCGCCGCGCACGACTCGAAGCGGCCGAACGCAACCTCCTTGACCGGCTACGCGAAACCAACGGCGCGATCAACACTCTCCGCTCCCAGACCGAGCTGGCCGACCAGCTTCAAGCGCTCATCAACGACGTCCAAACCGGCACCATCACCACCGGCTCCGCCGGACCTGCCAGCGAGGAACCCACCGCCACCAACGGCGGCGTGCACTAACGGCTCGCGGGACCACGCTGCCGCCCTGGCCCACCAGCCAGGAAGAGGAGACCGGACACGGCGGGAGCATCCACCCCGGCTGCCGCGGCGTGCGGACATCACCCATGTCCGAAACAGGCGACGGCTACCAGCGGCGACGACCTACGGGGACACACACGCCCGGACCGACGACCGGCAATGCGGTTCACGATCAACAAATCCCGGTCACCGGCTCAGCGCGAGCGCAGGGGCGAACCGTCAACCCTGGACAGCGAGTACCCGGCCGGTGACTCCCGCGTGGTGAACGTCCTCGGCCGCATGGTCTACTAGCACTGCTAGTAAGTCGGTACCGGGATTCTGGGTGAGGAGTGAAGGGATGATCATCGAGCCGTCACCAAGTACCGGGCCGGGGCGGACCGCGACCCGAGCGGGTGCGCTGGTCGCCATCGCCGTCCTTCTTGGTGCCTGTGGTGGTGGCGCGGGCGGCGAGAGCCAGGGGCATGGCCACGAGAACGGTGGCGGTGTGTCGCTGGCGCACATTCATGGGCTGGCTGTGAACCCGGCCGACGACACCCTCTACGCGGGCAGTCACCACGGCGTCTTCCGCGTCACCGGTGACGGCCCGCCGGCGCAGGTCGCCGGCCTGACGAGGGATTTCATGGGGTTCACCATCGTCGGTGGCGACCATTTCCTCGGC
>WHUB01000123.1 GCA_009377395.1 Actinophytocola sp.
GTCGGCATCCCGATAGCCCGGCCCGCGTAGTCGGGCGGTGGCTCGACGAGGTCCGACTACCTGCGTCCGGACGGCAAGACCCAGGTCACCATCGAGTACGACGGCGACAAGCCGGTCCGGCTGGACACCGTGGTCATCTCCAGCCAGCACGCCGATGGCATCGACCTGGACAAGCAGCTCGCCGTCGACCTGAAGCGGCACGTGATCGACCCGGAGATCACCTCGCTCGGGCTCGAGGCGGAGGACCCCAAGATCCTGATCAACCCGACCGGCCGGTTCGTCGTCGGCGGGCCGATGGGTGACGCGGGCCTGACCGGTCGCAAGATCATCGTCGACACCTACGGCGGCATGGCCCGTCACGGCGGTGGCGCGTTCTCCGGCAAGGACCCGTCGAAGGTGGACCGTTCCGCCGCCTACGCGACGCGCTGGGTCGCCAAGAACGTCGTGGCGGCCGGGCTGGCCGACCGGGCCGAGATCCAGATCGCCTACGCGATCGGCAAGGCGGCCCCGGTCGGGCTGTTCGTGGAGACGTTCGGCACCGAGAAGGTCGACCCCGCCAAGATCCAGGCGGCCATCGACGAGGTCTTCGACCTGCGTCCCGCCGCGATCATCCGCGACCTCGACCTGCTGCGCCCGCTGTACCGCCCGACCGCGGCGTACGGGCACTTCGGTCGGGAGGACATCGACGTGCCGTGGGAGCGCACCGACAAGGCAGCCGCGCTGAAGGACGCCGCGAAGGCGTAACTCGCCGCCTCTCCGGACGACACTCCTTACGCGGAGTGTCGTCCGGAGAGCCTCGCCCACGACAGTCACGACGTTCGACTCTTCAGAGGAGAGTGCCCGCAATGCGTATCGCGGTGACCGGCTCGATCGCGACCGACCATCTGATGTCCTTCTCCGGCAAGTTCAGCGACCAGTTCGTCGCCGACCAGCTGGACCACGTCTCGTTGTCCTTCCTCGTCGAGGAGCTGGACATCCGCAGGGGAGGCGTGGCGGCCAACATCTCCTTCGCGCTCGGTCGCATGGGCCTCTCACCGATCCTGGTCGGCGCGGTCGGTCACGACTTCGGTGACTACCGCTCGTGGCTCGACCGGCACGGCGTCGACACCAAGTCGGTGCACGTGTCCGAGGACAAGCACACCGCGCGGTTCCTGTGCACCACGGACCAGACCCAGAACCAGATCGCCTCGTTCTACGCCGGCGCGATGAGCGAGGCCCGCGAGATCGAGCTGCAGACCGTCGCCGACCGCGTCGGCCCGCTCGACCTGGTCGTCATCGCGCCCAACGACCCCGAGGCGATGCTGCGCCACACCGAGGAGTGCAGGCAGCGTGGCTTCACCTTCGCCGCCGACATCTCGCAGCAGCTCGCGATCATGCCGGGCGAGGACGTCCGCAAGCTGGTCGAGGGCGCTTCCTACCTGTTCACCAACGAGTACGAGAGCTCGCTGCTGCTCAAGCACACCGGCTGGACCACGGACGAGGTGCTCGACCGGGTCGGCAGCTGGGTCACCACCTACGGCTCGCAGGGCGTGCGCATCGAGGGCAGGAACCACGAGCCGGTGCAGATCAAGGCCGTGCCCGGCGTCAAGGAGGTGGAGCCGACCGGCGTCGGTGACGCCTTCCGGGCCGGCTTCCTGTGGGGGCTGAGCTGGAACCTGAGCATGGAGCGCGCCGCGCAGACGGGCTGCGTGCTGGCCAGCATCGTGCTCGAGACCGTCGGCCCGCAGGAGTACCCGCTGGACCGGGCGGACTTCTCCGACCGGGCCGCACGCGCCTACGGGAATGACGCCGCCGCCGAGATCGAGTCCAAGCTGAGGGTGTGAGCACTACGAGAATGAGCATGGACAGCCACATCCAGCCAGACCGCACCGAGGAGCTCTCCGCGCTGCTGCGTGAGCGCATCCTGATCATCGACGGCGCGATGGGCACGATGATCCAGCAGCAGTCGCCCAGCGAGGCCGAGTTCCGCGGCGAACGCTTCGCCGACTGGGGCTGCGACGTCAAGGGCAACGGCGACCTTCTGTCGCTCACCCAGCCGGAGCTGATCACCGGCATCACGCGTCAGTTTCTCGAGGCAGGCGCGGACATCGTCGAGACGAACACCTTCTCGGCGACCACGATCGCGCAGGCCGACTTCGAGATGCAGGAGCTGGCCTACGAGCTCAACTACGAGAGCTCACGGCTGGCGCGCGTCGCCGCGGACGAGTTCGCGACGCCGGAACGTCCGCGGTACGTCGCAGGCGCGCTGGGCCCGACCAACCGCACGGCGTCGATCTCTCCGGACGTCAACGACCCCGGCGCCCGCAACGTCTCTTACGACGAGCTGGTCACCGCCTACCTCCAGCAGGCCAACGGCCTCGTAGACGGCGGTGCGGACCTGCTGCTGATCGAGACGATCTTCGACACACTCAACGCGAAGGCCTGCATCTTCGCGCTGGAGACGCTGTTCGAGGAGCGTGGCCGCCGTTGGCCGGTGATGGTTTCGGGCACCATCACGGACGCCTCCGGCCGCACGCTGTCGGGTCAGACCACCGAGGCGTTCTTCAACTCGATCCGGCACGTCAAGCCGCTGATGGTCGGCCTCAACTGCGCTCTCGGTGCGTCCGAGATGCGCCAATACGTCGCGGAGCTCAGCCGGATCGCGGACTGCTTCGTGCACTGCTACCCCAACGCAGGCTTGCCCAACGCTTTCGGCGAGTACGACGAGAGCCCCGAGCAGATGGCGCCCGTGGTCCGCGAGTTCGCCGAGGCCGGTCTGGTCAATGTGCTCGGCGGATGCTGCGGTACTACCCCGGACCACATCGCCGCGATCGCGAAGGCGGCCGACGGGCTGCCGCCCCGGACGCCTGTCGAGCTCGAGCCGGCGATGCGGCTCTCCGGCCTCGAGCCGTGCAACATCGACGCGTCGTCGCTTTTCGTGAACGTGGGCGAGCGCACCAACATCACCGGCTCCGCCCGCTTCCGCAAGCTGATCAAGAACAGCGACTACGACACGGCGTTGTCGGTCGCAGCGCAGCAGGTGGAGAACGGCGCGCAGGTCATCGACGTCAACATGGACGAGGGCATGATCGACGGCGTCGCCGCGATGGACCGCTTCCTCAAACTGATCGCGTCCGAGCCCGACATCAGTCGGGTGCCGGTCATGGTTGACTCCTCCAAGTGGGAGGTCATCGAGGCCGGGCTGAAGGACATCCAGGGCAAACCGATCGTCAACTCGATCTCGATGAAAGCGGGCGAGGACGAATTCCGCGAACAGGCGCGGCTGTGCCGCAAGTACGGCGCCGCCGTGGTCGTGATGGCCTTCGACGAGGACGGCCAGGCGGACAACCTCGAGCGGCGCAAGGAGATCTGCGGCCGCGCGTATCGCATTTTGGTCGAGGACGAGGGCTTCCCCGCCGAGGACATCGTCTTCGACCCCAACGTGTTCGCCGTCGCGACCGGCATCGAAGAGCACGCGACGTACGGCGTGGACTTCATCGAGGGCACGCGCTGGATCAAGCAGAACCTGCCAGGAGCGAAGGTCTCCGGCGGCATCTCCAACGTCTCGTTCTCCTTCCGTGGCAACAACACCGTCCGCGAGGCGATCCACGCGGTCTTCCTCTTCCACGCGATCGACGCGGGCCTCGACATGGGCATCGTCAACGCAGGCGCACTGGCGGTGTACGACGAGGTCGACAAGGAGCTTCGCGACGCCATCGAGGACGTCGTGCTCAACCGCACCGCCGACCCGCAGAATGCCACCGAGCGGCTGCTGGAGCTCGCCGAGAAGCACAAGGGCGATGGCACCGTCGCCGATGAGACCGCTGACGAGTGGCGTGGGCTGCCGGTGGGCGAGCGGATCACGCACGCGCTGGTGAAGGGCATCGACGCCCACGTCGAGTCCGACACCGAGGAGCTGCGCGCCGAGATCGCCGAGCGCGGTGGCCGTCCGATCGAGGTCATCGAGGGGCCGCTGATGGACGGCATGAACGTCGTCGGCGACCTTTTCGGCGCAGGCAAGATGTTCCTGCCCCAGGTGGTCAAGAGCGCCAGGGTGATGAAGAAGGCCGTGGCGTATCTGATCCCCTTCATCGAGGAAGAGAAGGCCGCCGCCGGCACCACCGGCGAGAAGGACACCAACGGCACCGTCGTGCTCGCCACCGTGAAGGGCGACGTCCACGACATCGGCAAGAACATCGTCGGCGTGGTGTTGCAGTGCAACAACTTCGAGGTCATCGACCTCGGCGTCATGGTGCCTGCTCAGAAGATCATCGATGCCGCGAAGGAGCATCGGGCCGACGTCATCGGGCTGTCCGGACTGATCACGCCGTCGCTGGACGAGATGGTCAACTTCGCCTCCGAGCTACAGCGGCAGGAGTTCGACGTACCGCTATTGATCGGTGGTGCCACGACTTCGCGCGCACATACGGCGGTCAAGGTCGACAAGAAGTACCACGGCCCCGTGGTGTGGGTGAAGGACGCCTCACGCTCGGTGCCGGTGGTGGCGTCGCTGCTGCACGAGACGCGGCGCGAGACGCTGATGGCCGACGTCCAGGCCGATTACGATGCGCTGCGCGCTCGTCACGCGAACAAGCAGGACCGGCCGTTGGCCAGCCTCGAGCAGGCGCGGGAGAACCGTACTCCGGTGGACTGGTCGTCGTACACGCCGCCGGTGCCTGCCAAGCCGGGCGTGCACGTCTTCGAGGACTACGACCTGGCCGAGTTGCGCCCGTACATCGACTGGCAGCCGTTCTTCAACGCATGGGAGATGAAGGGGTCGTTCCCGGACATCCTCAACAATCCGACGACCGGTGAGACCGCGCGCAAGCTGTACGACGACGCGCAGGCCATGCTCGACAAGCTGATCGAGGAGAAGTGGCTGACCGCCAACGGCGTCATCGGTCTCTTCCCGGCCAACGCGGTCGGCGACGACATCGAGCTGTACAGGCCCGAGGACGCTGGGGCCCGCGACGATGTTCTGGCGACCCTGTTCAACCTGCGCCAGCAGGGCGAGCGCCGCGAGGGCGTCCCGAACCGCTCCATCGGCGACTTCGTGGCGCCTCGCGAAACGGGTCTCGACGACTGGGTCGGCGCGTTCGCCGTCACCGCGGGCCTCGGCTCGCAGCAGAAGGTGCAGGAGTTCAAGGACGCCCTCGACGACTACAACGCGATTCTGCTCGAGTCAGTGGCCGACCGTCTCGCTGAGGCGTTCGCCGAGCGGATACACGAGCGCGTGCGCAAGGAGTTCTGGGGCTACGCACCCGACGAAGACCTGGACAACGTCGGTCTGATCAAGGAGCGGTACGACGGCATTCGCCCCGCCCCCGGCTACCCGGCGTGCCCGGAGCACACCGAGAAGCAGACGCTGTGGCAACTGCTCGACGTGGAGAAGACGGTCGCCATCGAGCTCACCGAGTCGATGGCGATGTGGCCCGGCGCGGCTGTCTCCGGCTTCTACTTCAGCCACCCCGAGTCGCGGTACTTCGTCGTCGGCCGACTCGGCCGCGACCAGGTCGAGGACTACGCCGCACGCAAGGGCTGGTCGGTTGCCGAGGCGGAGCGCTGGCTGTCGGCCAACCTGGGCTACGACCCCGAGGACTGACGTATGGGCTCCATTAACCGCCGAGGGCGAGCTCCGCGTGAGCCGTGCGACGATGGTTTGACGTCGTACGGCAGTTCCTGCGAAACTGGACGATGCGGCCGAGAGGCGCTGCAGCGGACAATCGTCCGCCACGCTCGGCCCCATCCCTTGCAACAAGGGCGCCTTCTTGCGAGGAGGCCAACCGTGTTGACAGATCATTTCCCTGATCCCGTCGCTCGCGCGGCGTCCCCTTTGTTCCCGTAATCCCTCAGCTCGACCCGCGCGGTCGCAGAGGCGCGGGTCGAATGATCGAAAGGAAGATATGAGCGTCCAACTCCAAGAAGTCAACGGTTTGCAGTTCGCCGTGGCCGACCTGAACCTTGCCGAGGCTGGCAGGCACCAG
>WHUB01000124.1 GCA_009377395.1 Actinophytocola sp.
CGTCGCACGTCGCGCCGATCGCGCGCGGTTCGGCGGTCTCGAACAACGCCCCGTCGGCCAGATAGCCCGGCTCCTCGGTGAGCCCCCGCGTCACGTCCGCGAGTCCCACCCGCGACAGGATCGCCACCCCGTTCCACCGGCCGGTGCCGTGCGCGGCGACCTCGTAGCCCAGCTCCCCGACCTCGCCGTCCGGGAACGCCTCAGTCGCGCACTTGATCTCCTGTAGGCACAGCACGTCCGGCTCGGCCCGCTCCAGCCACGCCAGCAGCCGGGGCAGCCGGGGCCGCACCGAGTTCACGTTCCACGTCGCGATCCGCACGGCAAGAGCCTATCGACAGCCCCCGACATCCTGCGACGTACGCTGGGGCCGTGGCTGACCCGTCCACCACCCGACATGCGTCCCTGTCCCGGGAAGCGTCGCGCAACGGCTCGTTCCGCCCGTCGCCGGGAAGCATTCCCGACGCGCCGGGCGTGTACAAGTTCCGCGACCCCCACCGCAGGGTCATCTACGTCGGCAAGGCGAAAAGCCTGCGCAGCAGGCTGAGCAGCTACTTCGCCGACCCGGCCGGGCTGCACCCGCGAACCCGGCAGATGGTCAGCACCGCCGCCGACGTCGAGTGGACCGTCGTCACCACCGAGGTCGAAGCGCTCCAGCTCGAGTACAACTGGATCAAGGAGTTCGACCCGCGCTTCAACGTCCGCTACCGCGACGACAAGTCGTACCCGGTGCTGGCGGTGACGCTGAACGAGGAGTTCCCGCGCCCGCACGTCTATCGCGGCCCCCGCAAGAAGGGCGTGCGCTACTTCGGCCCGTACGCGCACGCGTGGGCGATCCGCGAGACGCTCGACCTGCTGCTGCGGGTGTTTCCCGCCCGCACCTGCTCCAACGGCGTGTTCCGCCGCCACGCCCAGATCGGGCGGCCCTGCCTGCTCGGCTACATCGACAAATGCTCGGCGCCCTGCGTCGGCGAGGTCAGCCCGGAGCGGCACCGCGAGATCGTCGTGCAACTCTGCGACTTCCTCGCCGGGCGCACCGAGAGCATGGTTCGCGACCTCGAACGCGAGATGGCCGCCGCCTCCGACGCGCTGGACTTCGAGCGCGCCGCCCGGCTGCGCGACGACATCGGCGCGCTGCGCCGGGCGATGGAGAAGCAGGCGGTGGTGTTCTCCGACGGCACCGACGCCGACGTCGTCGCCTTCGCCCACGACGAGCTGGAAGCGGCGGTGCAGGTGTTCCACGTGCGCGGCGGCCGGGTGCGCGGCCAGCGCGGCTGGGTCGTCGACCGCGACGAGGCCCCCGAGGAGACGGCCGTGCTGGCCCAGCTCGTCGGGCAGTTCCTGGCCCAGTTCTACGGCGAGCAGGCCGAGCTGGCCGCCCAGGCCGAGGGCAGCGCCCCGCCGGTGCCCCGGCAGGTGCTGGTGCCGGCGCTGCCCGAGGACGCCGATGCCGTCGCGGAGTGGTTGTCCGGCCTGCGCGGCTCCAGGGTGCGGCTGCGGGTGCCGCAGCGCGGCGACAAGCGCGCGCTGGCCGAGACCGTCGAGCGCAACGCGAAGGAGTCGCTGACCCAGCACAAGCTCCGCCGGGCCTCCGACCTCAGCTCCCGCTCCGCCGCGCTGAACGAGCTGCAGGACCTGCTCGGCCTCGACACCGCGCCACTGCGGATCGAATGCGTCGACATCAGCCACATCCAGGGTTCCGACGTGGTCGCCTCGCTGGTGGTGTTCGAGGACGGCATCGCCCGCAAGTCCGAGTACCGCCGGTTCGCGATCAAGGACGCCGCCGAGAAGGGCGACGTCGCCTCGATCGCCGAGGTGGTGCGGCGCCGGTTCGCCCGCTACCTCACCGAAACCGAGGCGGAGCCAGAAGAGCCCGACCCCAAGCAGCGCAAGTTCGCCTACCCGCCGAACCTGCTGGTCGTCGACGGCGCCGGACCGCAGGCGACGGCGGCGGCCGACGTCCTCGGCGACCTCGGCATCACCGACGTCGCCGTGGTCGGGCTCGCCAAGCGGCTGGAGGAGGTGTGGCTGCCCGGCGAGGAGTTCCCGGTCATCCTGCCGCGCACCGCCGAGGCGCTGTACCTGCTGCAGCGGGTGCGTGACGAGGCACATCGGTTCGCGATCCGGTATCACCGGGACAAACGCGCCAAGCGCGTGCGAGCATCTGAGCTGGACGCGGTGCCGGGGCTGGGGCAGGCGCGCAAGGCCGCGCTGATCAAGCATTTCGGCTCGGTCAAGAAGCTGAAGCAGGCGGCGGTCGGCGAGATCGCCGAGGTCAAGGGCTTCGGACAGACCACGGCGGCGACGGTGTACGCGGCATTGCACGACAAGCCGCACGACAAGGACGGGCAACAGTGAACATGAGTCAGAACATGACACCGGGCGGCGACGGTTCCGGGATGGAGGTCGCGGTGGTGACCGGCCTGTCGGGGGCCGGCCGCAGCACGGCGGCGAAATGCCTCGAGGACCTCGGCTGGTTCGTCGTCGACAACCTGCCGCCCGAGCTGATCACCACGATGGTCGAGCTCGGCGCACAGGCACGCGGCGCGATCACCAAGGTCGCCGTCGTGATGGACGTCCGCTCACGGGCGTTCACCGACGACCTCGCCGCCGTGATCAAGGAGCTGGACGCGCAGGGCTACAAGCCGAGAGTGCTCTTCCTCGAAGCCACCGACGAGGTGCTGATCAGGCGCTTCGAGCAGGTCCGGCGCACCCACCCGATGCAGGGCGACGGCAGGCTCTCCGACGGCATCGTCGCCGAGCGCGCCCTGCTCGCGCCGCTGCGCGACGAGGCCGACCTGGTGATCGAGACGTCCTCGCTGTCGGTGCACGACCTGCGCGCCAAAATTGAAGAGACCTTCGGCAACGAGACCAGCCTGCGCACCAAGATCACCGTGCTCTCGTTCGGCTACAAGTACGGCCTGCCGATGGACGCCGACCTCGTCGTGGACGTCCGGTTCCTGCCGAACCCGTTCTGGATTCCCGAGCTGCGCGACGAAACCGGGCTCGACACCGAGGTGAGCAACTACGTGCTGACCCAGGAGGGCGCCGAGGATTTCCTCGCCCGCTACCAGGAGCTGCTGCGGATCGTCGGCGCCGGGTACCGGAGAGAGGGCAAACGCTATCTGACGCTCGCGGTCGGCTGCACCGGCGGCAAGCACCGCAGCGTCGCGATGTCGGAGGAGCTCGCCCGGCGGCTCTCGGCCGAGGACGACTCGCTGTCGGTCAAGGTCGTGCACCGGGACCTCGGCCGTGAGTGAGGACGGCTCGATACGCGCGGTCGCCCTCGGCGGCGGGCACGGTCTGCACGCCACGTTGTGCGCGCTGCGCGGGCTGACCCCGGATGTCACGGCGGTGGTGACCGTCGCCGACGACGGTGGCTCCTCCGGCAGGCTGCGCCGCGAGCTCGGCGTGCTGCCGCCCGGCGACCTGCGGCAGGCGATCTCGGCGCTGGCGACCGCAGAGGACGGCGACGCGCTGTGGGCGCGGGTGTTCCAGCGGCGGTTCGGCGGCAGCGGCGCGCTCGCGGGCCATGCGGTGGGGAACCTGCTGCTCGCGGGGCTGTTCGAGGAGGTACGCGACCCGGTGCGGGCGCTGGACGAGGCCTGCGCGCTGCTCGGCGTCACCGGGCGGGTGCTGCCGATGTCGGTCGACCCGCTGGACATCGAGGCCGAGGTGTCCGGACTCAACGGCGACGACGAGCCGAGCACCATCCGAGGCCAGGTCGCGGTCGCAAGTACACCAGGTCGAGTGAGGCGAATCCGGCTCCACAACGCTCGCGACCGGGATAGTCTGCCGCAAGCGTGTGCTGCGGCGGTCGCCGCGGTGCGGGAGGCAGACGTCGTCGTGCTCGGGCCCGGTTCCTGGTTCACCAGCGTGCTGGTGCATCTGCTGCTGCCCGACCTGCGGGAGGCGCTGGTGACGACGGCGGCTCGTAAGGTGGTCGTGCTGAACCTGGTACCCCAGCCGGGGGAGACAGCTGGGTACTCGCCGGAACGCCACATCGACGTGCTGCGGGCGCAGGCGCCCGAGTTGCGGGTCGATGCGGTGATCGCCGACCGTGGCTCGGTGCCCACGCCCGCGCGGCTGTACCGTGCGGCGACGGAGATCGGGGCGCGGGCGGTGCTCGCCGACGTCGCCGACGCGAGCGTGTCCGGCAGGCACGCTCCGGATGCGTTGGCGGCGAGTGTGCGAGAGGCTGCCGGGATTCGAGGGGCGTAACGCGCGGCCGTGACAGCCGAACAACTTGCAGGGCTTAGCGAAAGGGTGACCGAAGACCTGCTTGCAGGGTCGAGCGGGAACGCGAAAGGAAGTGGAGGGGCCATGGCGATGACCGCCGCCGTCAAGGATGAGCTCAGCAGGCTGGAGATGACCAAGATCGGGCCGAGGCGCTCCGAGGTGGCGTCGATGCTGCGGTTCGCTGGTGGCCTGCACATCGTGAGCGGCAGGGTGGTCGTCGAGGCCGAGCTGGACACCGGCTCGGTGGCCCGCAGACTCCGCAAGGAGATCCACGAGCTGTACGGGCATCAGTCCGACGTCCACGTCATCTCGTCGAGCGGACTGCGCAAGGGCACCCGGTACGTGGTGCGCGTCGTCAGGGACGGCGAGGGCCTGGCGCGGCAGACCGGGCTGATCGACCAGCGCGGGCGGCCGGTGCGCGGCCTGCCCACCGCGGTGGTGTCGGGCGGGATCGCCGACGCCGAGGCGGCCTGGCGCGGCGCCTTCCTCGCGCACGGCTCGCTGACCGAGCCCGGCCGGTCCTCCTCGCTCGAGATCACTTGCCCCGGACCGGAGGCGGCACTCGCCCTGGTCGGCGCCGCACGCCGGATCGGCATCCAGGCCAAGTCCCGCGAGGTCAGGGGAGCGGACCGGGTCGTCGTCCGCGACGGCGACGCGATCGGCGTGCTGCTGACCAGGCTCGGCGCGCACAGCAGCGTGCTGCGCTGGGAGGAGCACCGGATGCGCCGCGAGGTGCGGGCGACGGCGAACCGGCTGGCGAACTTCGATGACGCGAACCTGCGACGCTCGGCGCGGGCGGCGGTCGCGGCGGCGGCGCGGGTGGAGCGCGCGATGGACATCCTCGGCGACAGCGCGCCGGAGCACCTGCTGATGGCGGGCAAGCTGCGGCTGTCGAACCGGCAGTCCTCACTCGAGGAGCTGGGCCAGCTCGCCGACCCGCCGATGACCAAGGACGCCGTCGCGGGCCGGATCCGCAGGCTACTCGCGCTCGCCGACAAACGCGCCAAGGACCTCGGCATCCCGGACACCGAGTCGGCCGTCACCGAGGAGATGCTCGAAGCCGAAGCGTGACGGCGTCAGGGACGGCGTCCGGCGAGCACGCAGAACTCGTTCCCCTCCGGGTCGGCGAGAACCACCCAGCTCACGTCGCCCTGTCCGACGTCCACATGCCGTGCGCCGAGGGCGAGCAGCCGGGCCACCTCGTCCGCTTGTTCCCGGTCCGTCGGGTTCACGTCGATGTGCAGGCGGTTCTTCACCTGCTTGTCCTCGGGGGAGTTGTCTTTAAGACGTAACCGCCTACCTCGATGTATGACCAGGTA
>WHUB01000125.1:0-413 GCA_009377395.1 Actinophytocola sp.
GACCAAAGCGGCCGCCGAGACGCCACTGGCGAGGCGCCCGTACGACCTGCGCCACGCTGCGGTGTCCACGTGGCTCAACGGGGGAGTGCCCGCAACGCTCGTAGCTGAGTGGGCTGGACACTCGGTTGAGGTGTTGTTGGAGGTGTACGCCAAATGCCTTGACGGCCAGGACCAGGTGGCGATGCGGCAGGTCCAACAGGCGCTTGGACACCGCGACCCGACCGGGTAGCGCTGACCCTGACCCGTGCGGCTTGTCCACGCATTGTCCACGGACGGCCGTATGTGACCGGGTTCCGCCGTATCCAGCCGGGAATAGCGAAAGCGGCTCTGACGGGTCATTCGCGCTGGTCAGAGCCGCTTTTCGTCGGGTGTTAGAGGGCGCCCCCGGAAGGATTCGAACCTAGGACACCCGC
>WHUB01000125.1:423-5534 GCA_009377395.1 Actinophytocola sp.
GCTTTAGGAGAGCGGTGCTCTATCCCCTGAGCTACGAGGGCTTGCGCTCCCAGCGTAGCGGGTCGGCCTGACGCCGCCGTGGCGGACTCCCGGAGCCGTCCGCGCCGTGTCCGTAATTCGGCGCCACCAGCGACGTCTCTCTAGGTAGCCTCGTCACACCATCGAGGGAGGAGCGCGATGATCAGGGTGATGTTCGCGGACGACGAGGACCTCGTCCGCGCGAGCTTGCGCACGATGCTGTCGGACCTCGACGGCATCGAGGTCGTGGCCGAGGCCGCTGACGGCGCCGAGGCGGCCGAGGCGGCGCGCTCGCATCACCCCGACGTCGCCTTGCTCGACATCAAGATGACCACCGACGACGACGGCCTCCAAGCCCTCCGCGCCATCATGGCGCTGCCGCACCCGCCCGCCGCCGCCATGCTGACCACCTTCGACATCGACGACTACGTCTCGCGCGCGCTGAGCATCGGCGCGAAGGGCTTCCTGCTCAAGGACATCCGGCCGGCGTCGCTGGTGCAGGCGGTCCGCGACCTCGCGCATGGCGGCGCCGTGCTCGACCCAGGCGTCGCGGCCCGGATGGTCCGCGCGCACCGGGACGAGCAGCGCGCGGCCGAACCGGCGCGCGAACTGCTCGAGTCACTGTCCGAACGCGAACGCGAGGTCGTCACGCTGATCGCGCGGGGACTGTCCAACTCCGAGATCGGCACGACCCTCTTCCTCTCCGAGGCCACCGTCAAGGGGTACGTTTCCTCGGTGCTCACCAAGATCGGCGCGGCCAACCGGGTACAGGCCGCACTCCTCGCCTACCGCGGCGGGCTGCTCGAACGCTGATGCTGGTCGCGCTGGAGTTCCTGGGCCTGGTCGCCTTCGCCGCGTCGGGCGCGCTGGCCGCGGTGCGGGCCCGGCTCGACGTCTTCGGCGTCATCGTCCTCGGCCTCACCACCGCGCTCGGCGGCGGCATCATCCGCGACGTCCTGCTCGGCGTTCACCCGCCGACCACGCTGCGCACCTGGCCGTACCTGACGGCAGGCGCGGTGACCGCCCTCCTCGTCTTCGTCTTCCACCCGCAGGTGGCACGACTGCGGCGGCCCATGCTGGTCGCCGACGCCATCGGACTCGGGCTGTTCGCCACCTCCGGCACCGCCGTCGCGCTCGCCCTCGACGCCCCGGTCTACACCGCCTGCCTCATCGGCATGACCACCGGCATCGGCGGCGGCGCGATCCGCGACCTGCTGCTCCGCGAGATCCCGCTGGTGCTGCGGCGCGAGATCTACGCCCTCGCCGCGCTGCTCGGCGCCCTGCTCGTCGGCGCGGGCCACCTACTCCACCTGCCGGAGACTCCGGTGCTCGCCGTGGCATCCGCCGTCGTGGTCGCGGTGCGGCTGCTCGCGCTGTGGCGGCAGTGGCACGCCCCGGTCGCGCGCGAAGCGTGAGCCCTCTCAGGCGTCGCTCAGCCTTCCACGTAACACTGGGTACATGCGCATCCTGGTAGTGGACGACGACCGCGCGGTCAGGGAGTCGTTGCGCCGCTCGCTCGAGTTCAACGGCTACAACGTCGAACTGGCCAGCGACGGCCAGCAAGCCCTCGCCGCGGTCGCCAACGACCGGCCGGACGCGATGGTGCTCGACGTCATGATGCCCCGCCTCGACGGGCTCGAGGTCGCGCGCAGGCTCCGCAGCGGCGGTGACGACCTCCCCATCCTGGTGCTCACCGCGCGTGACACCGTGTCCGACCGGGTCTCCGGGCTCGACGCCGGCGCCGACGACTACCTGCCCAAGCCGTTCGCCCTGGAGGAGCTGCTCGCCAGGCTGCGGGCGCTGCTGCGCCGCTCCGCCGCCGAGACCGGCGCGGCCCAGGACGCCAAGCCGCTCAGCTACGCCGATCTCACCCTCGACCCGGTCACCCGCGAGGTGCGCCGGGGCGACCGCCCGATCAGCCTCACCCGCACCGAGTTCACCCTGCTCGAACTGCTGCTGTCCTACCCGAAGCACGTGCTCACGCGCGGCCGGATCCTGGAGGAGGTCTGGGGCTACGACTTCCCGACCTCGGGCAACGCGCTCGAGGTCTACATCGGCTACCTGCGTCGCAAGACCGAAGCCGACGGCGAGCCGCGCCTGATCCACACCGTGCGCGGGGTCGGCTACGTGCTCAGGGACACGCCCTAAGTGGCTGTCGGCGATCCGCAGGCCAAGCGGCGGTTCTCGCTGCGGGCTCGCGTCACGCTGCTCGCCGCCGCCTGCGTCGCGGGAGCGGTCGCGCTCGTCTCGCTCGCCGCCTACCTGACCATGCAGGACAGCATGTACAACCAGGTCGACAAGCGGCTGATCGAGCGGGCGCAGGACGCCGTGCGCACCCCGCCGGTGACCAACCGGCTGGTGCAGATCCCGGGCGCCTTCCTGGCCAGCTCGGACATCCACATCGGCGTGCTCAGCGCCCAGGGCCGGCTCGTGCACCCCCGCGACGGCGTGCCGCCACCCGTCGGACCCGCGGAGCTGCGGGTCGCCCGCGGCGAGGCGGCGGGGTCGCTGCGCACCGACGTCGCGACCAACACCAGGGTGGTGGCGCTGCCGTCCGGGTCCGGCGAGGCGATGGTGCTCGCCCAGTCGCTCGCGCCGACCGTGCTCGCGCTGCGCAAGCTGGCCGTGGTGCTGTTCGTGGTCAGCGGCGCCGGGGTCGTGGTCGCCGCCGCGCTCGGCACCGTCGTCGCACGGGGCGGGCTGCGACCGGTGCAGCAGCTCACCGCCGCCACCGAGCGGGTGGCCCGCACCGGGGACCTGCGCCCGATCCCGGTCTCCGGCGACGACGAGCTGGCCCGGCTCACCCACAGCTTCAACATCATGCTCGCCACGGTCGCCGCCGCGCAGGACCAGCAACGCCAGCTCGTCGCCGACGCGGGCCACGAGCTGCGCACGCCGTTGACGTCGCTGCGCACCAACCTCGAGCTGCTGCTCGCCGCCGAGCAGGCCGACGCGCCCAGCCTTTCGACCACGGACCGGGTCGAGATCGAGTCCGACATCAAGGCTCAGCTCGACGAGGTCACCCAGCTCATCGGCGACCTGTCGCTGCTGGCGCGGGCCGACCAACCCCGGGCGGAGCTGGAACAGGTCGACCTGGTCGACGTCGTGGAACGCGCGCTCGACCGGGCCCGCAGACGCGCCAGTGACGTCGAGTTCGACGTCACCCTCCAGCCGTGGCAGCTCGTCGGCGACCCGAACGCGCTGGAGCGCGCCGTGCTGAACCTGCTGGACAACGCCGCGAAGTTCTCGCCCGCCGGGGGAACGGTGCGGCTGGTGCTGCGGCCACTCGGCGACGGCACCGCCGTGATCGAGGTGTCCGACCAGGGCCCGGGCATCGCCGACGAGGACCTGCCCCGGGTGTTCGACCGCTTCTACCGCTCGTTGCAGGCGCGCACGCTGCCTGGGTCCGGGCTGGGGCTGGCCATCGTCAAGCAGGCGGTGGAACGCCACGGTGGCGCGGTGTATGCGGGCACGGCGGCCGAAGGCGGCGCGCTGTTCAGCATCCGGTTGCCCGGCGAGCCCGGCTGACACCCTGCCGTCGGTGCCACACTGAGAGTGTGTTGGTCTATTCACGGCAGAGACCACAGCTTTGTTTCAGGTACCTCTCAGGCATATGCCGCAGGGTGGTGACATGACGGACGACGACCGAGGCACGCCGAACCCGTGGTCACGGGAGGGCAGCTCCGAACCCCAAGACGAGCAGCCCGGCCAGGGCACGGAGGCCAGCCAGCCCGAACCGGCTGAGTCGCAGGCGAGCCCCGAGCACGGCACCGGCCACCAGCCGACGGCCGAGCATCAGGCCCCGTACGGCGGTTTCGGCGCGTATCCGGCGGGCACGCAGCCCTACGGTGCCGCCCCGTACGGCATGCCGCCCTACGGTCCCGGGCCGCAGAGCTCGAGCATCTACCCGGCACCCCCGGTCTCGCAGTCCGGCCGGCGCTCCGGCCCCGGCAAGATCGTGATCATCGCGGCGATCGTGGGCCTGCTCGCGGGTGGCGCTGCCGGTGGCATCGGCGGTTACCTGGTGGCGTCGGACACGATCGAGACGCCGACGGTGAACGCGCTCGACCAGCCGCGTCCGGCGAAGGAAACCATCGACGCGCCGCAGGGCAGTGTCGAGGCGGTCGCGCAGAAGGTGACGCCCAGTGTGGTGCAGCTCAAGGTCGCCACCGGCGAGGGTACCGGTGAGGGCTCCGGGTTCGTGCTCACCGACAACGGCTACATCCTGACGAACAACCACGTCGTCGAGTCGGCCGAAGACGGCGGCAACCTCCGCGTCGTCTTCCAGAACGGCCGGTCGGTGCCGGGGTCCGTCGTCGGCACCGACCCGACGACGGACATCGCGGTCGTCAAGGCGGAGGGCGTCACCGGGCTGCGCCCGGTCGAGCTCGGCCGCTCCGACGACCTCGACGTCGGGGAGCACGTCGTCGCCATCGGCTCGCCGTACGAATTGTCCGGCACGGTGACCTCGGGCGTCATCAGCGCGCTGCACCGTCCGGTGAGTGCGGGCGGCAACGCCGGTGGCCTCGCGTCGGTGATGGACGCCATCCAGACCGATGCCGCGATCAACCCGGGCAACTCCGGTGGGCCGCTGATGGACATGTCGGGCAGGGTCATCGGCATCAACTCGGCCATCTACAGCCCCGGATCGCCCCTTCCCGGCTCGTCGAGCGGCAACGTCGGCATCGGGTTCGCCATCCCGATCGACCAGGCGCGCCGCGTCGCCGAGGAGATCATGAAGACCGGCAAGGCGACCCAGAGCTACATCGGGGCGCTCGTCAGCGACGCGCGGGGCGGTGGCGCCACCATCCGCAAGGTGGAGCCGAACGGCCCGGCCGCCGACGCCGGGGTGAAGGCGGGCGACGTCGTGATCCGGGTGGGCAGCAGGCTCATCGCCGACTCCGACGAGCTCGTCGCGGCCATCCGGGCGAAGGCGCCCGGCGAGCAGGTCACGTTCACCCTGCGGGGCGGCGAGACCGTCACGGTCACCCTCGGCGCCAAGACCGTCGGCGGCTGATGCCCCGGCGTTGTGTCCCACGCTGTGAGGATGGGGGTGTCCTCCCCGGGGCCGGTGTGACTCGGTGTCCTGCTGG
>WHUB01000126.1 GCA_009377395.1 Actinophytocola sp.
CCCGGCGAGGCATCACCGCTCACCTCCCAGCACGGCCGACCGGTACGAGGCGACGTCGAGCGCCCCGGCGGCTGCCCTGTCGGCAACGGCGGACAGCGGGCCTGCGAACACCGCCATTGCCACACCGGCGCCGATGAGCACCGCGCAGGACGCCGTCATCAGGCGCGGCATGGCCGCACGGGGGCTCGGGCGCCGCGAGCCGGCGTCGGTCTGGTCGTCGCTCTCGCCCCAGAACGCGATGACCCACACCCGCGCGAGCGCGTAGAGCGTCACGAAGCTGGTCGCGACGGCGGCGCCGGCGAGCACGGTGCCCAGCTCCGCCTCGTTCGCCGTGCCGCCGCGCAGCAGCGCGACCTTGGCCAGGAACCCGGACAACGGCGGCAGGCCCGCCAGGTTGACCGCGCCGATCGCGTACAGCACGGCGAGGCCGGGCCGCTGGTGCGCCAGCCCGCCCGGCATCCGGCGCAGCGACATCTCCCCGGTGTGGCGGGTCACCATCCCCAGCACGAGGAACAACGCCGCCTGCACCGTGATGTGGTGCAGCGCGTACAGAATCGCCCCTGTCAGCCCGGCCTGGCTGAACAGGCCGAGCCCGAAGAGCATGAACCCGATGTGGCTGACGAGCAGGAACGACAGCATCCGGTTCACGTCGTCCTGCGCCACCGCGCCGAGCGCGCCGACGAGCATCGTGACCAGCGCGGCCACCAGCAGCACCTGCCACGCCTGCTGGTGGGCGAACACCACGGTCTGCACTCGGATCAGGGCGTAGACGCCGACCTTGGTGAGCAGCCCGGCGAAGACGGCCGTCACCGGCGCGGGCGCGTTCGGATAGCTGTCCGGCAGCCAGAAGTGCAGCGGTACGACGGCGGCCTTGATGCCGATCACCGTGACGAACAGCAGGCTCAGCGCGTCCCGCATGCCTGCGTCGATGCCGGCCAGCTTCTCGCCGAGATCGGCGAGGTTGACCGTGCCAGCCGCCGCGTACACCAGCGCGATCAGCGTGATGAACAGCAACGACGACGTCAGTCCCACGATCACGTAGGTCATCGCGGCTCGCACCCGGTCGGCCGTCACGCCCCTGGTGATGAGCACGTACGAGGCGGTGAGCATCAGCTCGAAGGCCACGAACAGCGTGAACAGGTCGCCGGTCAGGTACGCCAGCATCACCCCAGCGCTGAGCACGAGGTAGACGGGGTGGAACGAGGTCGTGGCCGTCGGACCGTAGTCGCTCACCCGCTGCCCGAGCGCGTAGAGCAGCACCACGAGCGTGACCACCGACGACACCAGCAGCATCAGCGCGGACAACCGGTCGGCGACCAGGGTGATGCCCGCGGGCGGCTGGTACCCGCCGAGCCGCAGCACCACCGTGCCGCGGTCGTCGACGAGGGCGAGCAGCGCGGCGGCGTCGGCGATGACCACGGTCAGCACCACGATGCTGACCACCCGCTGCGCGTGCCGGACGCGGCTGGTCAGCAACCCCAGCCCGGCCGCGAACAGCGGCAGCAGGACGGGCAGCGCGACAAGCACCCCGGTCACTGGGTGTCTCCTCGCAGTGAGATGACCGAGGCCGGTTCGTCCTCGCTCTCCGGCGCCTGCCTGATCCTGCGGTCCTCGACGTCGTCCTGCACCTCGTCGTCCTCGAGCAGCACCGACGCCCGGTAGGCGAGCGCGAGCAGCAGCACGGTGACGGCGAAGGTGATCACGACAGCGGTCAGCGCCATCGCCTGCGGCAGCGGATCCGACACCACGGCCACCGGCTTGCCCGCCGTGGCCGGCTCCCCGGCAGGGCCGCCCGCCGCCTGCAGGAACAGGTTGGCGCCGTGTCCGACGAGCACGATGCCGAGCAGCACCTGCATCAGCGACCGCTGCATCAGCAGGTAGAACCCGGTGCTGTAGACCACGGCGAGCACGACGACGAGCGTGATGTTGATCGGCATTTACTCCTCCTGCTTCCTGGCGTGCACCCCGGCGCCGAGCGTGCGCAGCAGGTCGAGCACCGCGCCGAGCACGAGCAGGTACACGCCGACGTCGAGTGCCAGGTTGCTGCTGATGTGGATCTCGCCGCCCACCGGCGGATGCAGTGCCATCGATGCGGACGTCAGGACCGGGTCGCCGAAGGCGACCGGGATGACCGCGACGGTCGTCGCGGTGGCGAGCCCGGCCCCGGCGAGCGCGAGCGGCCGGACTGGGACCGCCGCCGACAGCTCCGCGCTGCCGCCTACGACGTATCGCAGCACGAACGCCAGTCCGGCGACGAGGCCGCCCGCGAAGCCGCCGCCGAGGTGATGGTGGCCGGCGAACAGCAGCTGCACCGACAGCAGCAGCATCGTCGGGAAGACGGCGCGCGCGGTCACCTCGAGCACGACGGAGCGGTGCATCGGTGGCTGGTCGTCTGCGGTCAGCAGCCACGGTTGCCGGGGCGTGTCCCCGACTTCGCCGCGCTGCGCGTCACCGCGAGACACCGTTGGCCTCCTTGCTCACCCGCTCGGCCAGTTCATCGGCGCGGTGTCGTGGCGGCCGGAAGTGCCGTACCGCGTGGTTGGCCGCGAGGATCAGGCCCGCGGCGCCCGTGACGGCGACGGCGAGCACGGTGATCTCGCCGATCGTGTCCATGGCCCGGTAGTCGACGAGGATCGCGGTGACCACATTGGACGCTCCGGTGTCGTCCTCGGCGTGTCGCAGGTAGTGCGCGCTCGCCGCCGTCCCCGTGCTGCGCTGGCTCGACAACAACACGGCCGCCGCCGCGACGAACCCGCCACCGGCGACGGCGATCGCCGCCTTCAGCGGCCGGAACGTGCCGCCGGGCCGCGCACCGGCGAACCCGGCGGGGAACTGCCGCAGCACCAACACGAAGACGACCACCGTGAGCGTCTCGACGAGGAACTGCGCCAGCGCGAGGTCGGTCGCGCCGTGCACGAGGAACAGCGCTCCGATCGAGTACCCGGTGCTGCCGATGAGCAGCACCGCGGTGAGCCTGCGGCGGGCGAGCAGCACCCCGGCACAGCCGAGCACGATGATCGCGGCAAGCGGCAGTTGGAGCCAGCGGTCCCATGGCCGCAGCGCGCCGTCGACACCGCCACCGGCCGCCAGCGCGGTGCCTGGCACCGCGACGACCGTCAGCAGGATGACGCCGAGGTAGACCGGCAGCGACCCGACCTGAGTCCTGCCGGTCACGGCGCGGGCGAGCGCGTCGAAGCCGTGCACGGTGCGTGCGTAGCCGCGCTGCGCGTCGAGCAGCCGGGGCAGCCGCCGCAGCCGGGGTGCGGCCCGGTACCCGAGGTACCCGGTCGCCAGCACTAGGGCGGACAGGCCGAGCGACGGGCTCAGCCCGTGCCACAGCGCGAGCGTGTCGCCGTGCCCGCCGGGCAGCGTGGCGGCGTAGGGCTCGGCCACCGCCGACAGCGCACCCACCGCGGGGCCGAGCCCGAGCGCGAGCAATGCGGGCACCGCGACGGCGAGCACCGGCTGCCAGGGGCGGGTGGTCGCCGTCCTCGTCGCGGTTGCCTTGGTGGCGAACGCGCCCCAATAGAACCGCGCCGAGTATGCCACGGTGAGGATCGACCCGGCCACGATTCCGGCGAGTACGACGGTATCGGCGCCGCCGCCGAAAAACGCCGTGAACGCCGCCTCCTTCGCGACGAACCCGAGCAGCGGGGGCAGCCCGGCCATCGACGCCGCCGCGAGCGCCCCGGCGCCCGCGAGCGCGGGCCAGCTCCTGCCGACGCCGGACAGCTCCCGGACCGACAGGGTGCCGGTCGTCTTCTCGATGCCGCCTGCGGCGAGGAAGAGCGCCGACTTGAACAGCGCGTGCCCGACCAGCAGCGCCACCCCGGCAAGGGCCGCGGCTCGAGTGCCCCAGCCGAACAGCACCAGCAGCAGCCCTAGCTGGCTGATGGTGCCGTAGGCCAGCAGCAGCTTGATGTCGTCGGCACGCAGGGCGCGATACCCGCCGACCAGCAGCGATGCCAGCCCGGCGACCGTGATCACGACGACGAAAACCGGGTTCGGCGCGAATCCGGGAGCCAGCCTCGCCACCAGGTAGACCCCGGCCTTGACCATCGCAGCGGCGTGCAGGTAGGCGCTCACCGGTGTCGGGGCCACCATCGCCGCTGGCAGCCACGAGTGCAGCGGCAGCTGTGCCGACTTCGCCAGCGCGCCGACGAGCACGAGCACGAGTGCGACGTCGACGGCGGCGCCCGTCGGGGCGGCGGCGACGATGCCGGACAGTCGCCACGTGCCTGCTGCGTTGCCGAGCATGACCAGCCCGAGCAGCATGGCGAAGCCGCCGAGGGTCGTCATCAGCAGCGCTTGGATGGCGTGCCTGCGGCGGTCGTTCGTGCGGCCGGGTCCGGCGATGAGCAGGAAGGAGCACAGCGTGGTGAGCTCCCAGAAGACATACAGCCCGATGATGTCGTCGGCGAGGACGAGGCCGAGCATCGACGCCGCGAAGGCGAGCAGCGTCACCGTGTCGCGGCGGCTCGCGCCGGGTGCGTACCAGCCCTGGTAGGCGAGCACGACGGCGCCGACCCCGGTGACCAGCAGCGCCATGATCAGCGACAGCGCGTCGAGCCGGAAGCTCAGCTCGATGCCGATCGCTTCCGCCCAGGGCAACGTCGCCGTCGCCGGTTCGGCCCGGTCATGCCATAGCTGTGCGACGGCCAGCCACACGAAGGCCGCGGCGGGTGGCACCGCCCCCACCGCGGCCATCAGCGGTTCCGCATTCGCTTGGCGACCAACGCCACCAAGATCAGCCCGAGCACACCGAATGCTGGATGCCGCTGTGCCGCGGCGGCCTGGCGCTGCGCGGCCTCGCTGGTGCGGGACTTGACGTCGAACTTGCCCGCCAGCTCCTCGCGGGTCGGCTCGACATCATGCCGGAGCTCTTTCTCGGTCGGGTCGCTGCCCGGCATTACCTTCTGGTTCGCCTTGCTCTCGGCTCTATGCACCTCATCCAGCACGTACCGCCAGCGGGTGCAGCCCGCCGCCGAGAACTCCGCATCCCCATCCGGGCAGTGCTCGGCCAGCCAACGGCGCAGCGAACGCCGGGT
>WHUB01000127.1 GCA_009377395.1 Actinophytocola sp.
GTTCGCGCCGCTGCACGACGGCGCGAAGGTGACCGTCGAGTGGAAGGCCGTGCTCGGCGAACGGCTCCTCACCGTCACCGACGGACCCAGCGACAACGCGGTCGTTCCCACCGGCGGCATGCTCACCGCGACGATGGCGGAGCCGGTCGAGTTCGACCAGGTGCTCTCCGCGCTCGACCCGAAGACCCGGGGGCGGCTCAACTCGCTCATCACCCGGTTGTCGCAGACGATGGCCGGCAGCGAGCGCGACATCAATCGCACGGTGCGCACCGCGGGCCCCGCGGTGAACGCGCTCGGCGAGGTGCTGCGCGGCGTCGGGACCGACGGCGCGGCGATCCATCAGCTGGTCACGCAGCTCAACAACACCATGCGCATTCTCGCCGCCCGGGACGACGAGATCGAGCGGGTGGTGGGCGGCCTCGCCGACGCGTCGGGCACGGTCGTCCGGCAGCGGCAGGAGCTCGGCGCGACGCTGCGCGGCCTGCCCGCCACCATCCGGCAGGCGAACCGGACGCTGCGCAAGGTGCCCGCCGCGGTGGACCAGACGGTGCCGCTGTTGCGGGACATGCGCCCGGTGACCGATCGGCTGCCGTCGACGGCGCGCCATCTGCGGCCGGTGCTCACCGACCTGCGGCCCGCCGTCGGCCAGCTGCGGCCGACGCTGGACTCGGCCGCCGTCCTGCTGCGCACCATGCCGGGCACGCTCGACTCGGTGAACGCGACGTTGCCGCAGGCGAGCAAGGCCATGCGCGGGATGGTGCCGGTGCTGGACTATCTGCGCCCCTACACGCCCGAGCTGACGGGCTGGCTGTCCAATTGGGCGTCGGCGACGGGCAACTACGACGCCAACGGGCACTACGGCCGGATCTTCGTCCAATCAGGACTCGAATCGGGCAACGTCAATCCCGGCCTCTCCGGCCCCGGCGTCACGAAGCGCCCCGCGCCGTTGCCCGGCGAGATCGTGGGACAGCCGTGGCATGACGCTTTCGGGAGTGGGATGCAATGAGGTTCACCCGTATCCGTGTGCTGGCGACGGCCGTGTGCGTCGTGCTGTCGACGACCGCGGCGGCCGCCGGATACACCATGTCGCAAGGTGGTTCCGGCGCCACGACGGTCGTCGCGGAGTTCGCGTCGGCGGCGCCACTGGTCGACGGCAACGAGGTCAAGCTGGACGGTGTCGTCGTCGGCAAGGTCATCGGCATGCGCACCCACGGCGACCATGCCGATGTCATGCTGCAGCTCGATCCGGCCGCGCAGCCGCTGCATCGCGACGCGCGGTTCACCATCCGGCCGGTCAGCCTGCTCGGCGAGCGCTATGTCGACATGGAGCGAGGCAGTCCGGACGCGCCGCTGCTCGATCCGGGCGAACCGGTTCCGGTGTCGCAGACCGGCAGCAACGTCGGCCTCGACCAGATCCTCAACGTGCTCGACCGGCCGACCGGCGAGGGACTGGCGTTCCTGATCACCACGCTCGGCGAGGGCCTGCGCGGCAACGGCGAGAACGCCGACGCCGCCATCAGGGCGCTGGCGCCCGCGCTGCGCGACACGCAGCGTTTCACCGGCGTGCTCAAGGACCAGAACGCCCTGCTCAACTCGCTGGTGGATCGGGTGCAGCCGGTCACGACGGCGCTGGCGGCCGATGACGGCGGCGCGCTCGACCGGCTGGTCGGCGCCGCCGACCGGCTGCTCGCCGCGACCAGCGCGCAGCAGCGCTCGCTCGATGCCACGCTGACCAAGCTGCCGGGCGCGCTGCACGCGGCGAGAACCACGCTGGCGCGGCTGGCGGGCACCGCCAGGCAGACCACCCCGACGTTGCGGGCGATGCGGCCGGTCACCGAGCAGCTGAGCACGATCTCCGGCGAGCTGATGCGCTTCTCCGACGCGCTCGATCCGGCGCTGGCGACCTCGAAACCGGTGCTGCGGCGGGCCGAGCGACTGCTCGACGCGGCGGCGCCGGTGAGCGCGGACCTGCGCGCGGCGGGACCGGGGCTGCGGAAGTCGCTGCACGCGGCCCGGCCGATCGTCGACGAGCTGGCCGCCAACCGGGCCAGGGTCTTCGACTTCATCCGCTACTGGGCGCTGGCGACCAACGGCCACGACGGGCTGTCGCACTACCTGCGGGTCAACGCGATCGTCAACCCGGCGACGCTCACCGGCACGCTGCCGGGCGGGGCGGAGCAGCCCGCCGCGCCGCAGCCGAGCGTCCCAACACCGCCGCTGCCCGGCCTGCCCGAGGTTTCGCAGTTGCTGCCCAAGCCGGATCCGGACGACGTCACGCGCGACCCGACCGGACTGACCCGCGACCAGGAGTCCGGCCTCGTCAACTTCCTGGTCGGCGGCGCGTGAACGGAAAGGGTGACGAGCATGAGGTTTCGTAGAGCGGTCATGTCCGGCAAGGCCGCGCTCGTGATCGGGACCGCCGTGATACTGGTGTTCGGCGCGGCCGTGGCGTTCGGGCTGAACGCCACCCACGGCATGCCCTTCGCGGACCGCAAGACGGTCAAGGCCGCGTTCGACGAGGTCGGCGGCCTCATCGAAGGCGACGACGTGCGGATCGCGAGCAGCAGAGTCGGCTACGTCGACGACATCCGCATCGAGCACGGCAGGGCCGTCGCCGTGCTCAAGATCGACGACGAGACGACCAAGATCTACCGCGACGCCACCGCGACGACGGCCTCGGTCGGCGCCCGGTCCGCGCTCGGGCAGAAGTTCGTCGACCTCGACCCGGGCTCGCCCGCCGCGGGCGAGCTGCCGCCCGGGAAGGTGATCCCCAAGCACAAGACCCTGGGCGCGCACGAGATCACCGAGCTGTTCAACGTCTTCGACCGTCGCACCCGGGAAGCGGCGGGCAGCACGCTGCGCCAGTTCGGCGGTGGGCTGGCCGGACACCAGCGGGACCTGCACGACCTGCTCGCCACCGCGCCGTCGATGCTGCCCGCGCTCGGCACCGTGTCGGACTCGCTCGCCGCCCGCGACGGCGCGGACCTGACCGCCATGCTGGCCTCGGCCGACCGGCTGGCATCCCGGTTCACCGGCCGCGAACGGGAGATCGCGAACCTGACCCGGCAGCTCGGCAGCACCATGGACGCCGTCGCCGCCGACGGCGGCAGCCGCGTCGCCGAGATCCTGTACCGCTCGCCGCGAGCACTCGACGAGGCCACGACGGCCCTCAACGCGCTCTCCGGGCCGCTCGCCGACACCGAGAGCGCGATGCGCACCCTCCGGCCGGGCGCCAGGGCGCTCGGTGCCGCCACCGACGACCTGCGCGGAGTGTTCCGCGAGGGTGTCGAGCCGCTGCGCAAGGTGCCCGCCGTCGCGGCCGAGGCCACCCCGGCCGTGGCCGACCTGACCGGCGTGATGACCGACGCCAGGCCGCTCGCCTCGCAGCTCGTCGACACCGGCTCCGACGCCGCGGTGCCGCTGTCGGTGCTCACGCCCTACCGCGGCGAGATCTCGACATTCTTCACCAGGGCAGCGAGCGCGCTGTCACAGGGCGACGCGGCGGGCAACTGGCTGCGGATCTATCTGGTGCCGCGCAGCGAGTCCGTCTCCGGCACCGCGCCGGTCAAGGATCCGACGGTCTCGGGCAACCCCTACCCGGGACCGGGTGAAGCGGGCGACGACTCGGCGTCGATGCCGGGTGAAGGAGGCGGACGCTGATGGTTGTGCGCAAGCGAGTCTCCGCGCTGCGGCTCGGGATCGCCTTCATCGTGTTGGCCCTGCTCGCCGGGGTCGCGCTGTTCCAGAAGAACAAGATCCTCACCGCGCTCGAGCCGGGTGAGACGATCACGGTCGAGTTCGCCCAGGCGCATCAGCTCCGGGAGTACGTCGCCGACGCCAAGATCGCGGGCGTCCCGGTCGGCGTCGTCACCTCGGTCGAGCGGGTCGGCAACGGGGTGACCGAGGTCGAGGCCAAAGTGGACGAAGACGAGCTGGCGAAGCTCGGCACGTCGCCGTCCGCCAAGATCAGGCCGACGACCCTGCTCGGCGGCAACTACTACCTCGACCTGCGGCCCGGCGGCGCGGACGGTCCCTTCGACGGCACGATCTCGGTGGGGCGGACCTCGCTGCCGGTCGAGCTGGACGACGTGGCGTCCGCCTTCCAGCCGGATGCCCGCAAAGGCGTGCGCAGCAGCATCCGCGACCTCGACGACACGCTGGCGTCCGGCGGCAGCGAACGGCTCAAGGAGCTGGCCCGGCGCGCACCGGGCACGCTCGGCCCCGCCGCGGGGGTGTTCGGCGCGGTGCGCGGCACTCGGCCGGCGACGGACCTGCCGGAGCTGGTGCGTGGCCTCGAAGCGTCGTCCCGCGTGCTCGCCGAGCGGCAGGGGCAGCTCGGCGGCATCGTCGGCGACCTCGCCACCACATCGGACATCCTCGACCGCCGCGCGAGCGATATGACCACGGCCCTTTCCGGCATGCCTGCGACGTTGCGGGCGACCCGAACCGGATTGAGCAGGCTGGACGGCACCCTGACGAAGCTCTCGGCGACGGCAGGCTCGGCGCGACCGTCGGTGCGGGAGCTCGACAAGACGCTGGACCGGCTGGACCCGGTGCTCGTCGAGGCCCGGCCGGTGGTCAACGACATGCGCGAGGTGCTGGCCGGGGCCAGGCCGCTCGTCGACGATCTGACGCCGATGAGCCGCAACCTCCGCTCGACGACCGAGAACCTGCGCGGGCCGGTGCTGGCACGGGTCAACGGCCCGATCATGACCACCGTCACCACGCCGTGGCACGGCACCGGCCGGTACGCGGGCAGCGGGTCGGACCGGCCGTTCTACCAGGTGCTCGCCCACCTCGCGGCGACAGCGGACAGGGCGACGATGGTCGACAAGAACGGCTCGATGATCGGCTTCCACGCCGGTTACGGCCCGGGTTCGGTCGCCGGACTTCCGATCAGCCTCGAGCAGATGTTCCGGCACCTCGCCGGACAGCAGGAGGGGTCATGAGTAGCCCTGTGTCAAGCCGCCGCCTGATGTTGATCTCGGGTGAGGGTTTGGAGAGCGCGGTGTTGTGCGGGGTCGTAGGCGACGCCGGCTTG
>WHUB01000128.1 GCA_009377395.1 Actinophytocola sp.
TATTAGTTACGTGGAATCACGCCGCGGTCCGATTGCTCGTCCCTCGGCGTCACCACGAGCTGAGGGGTCCTGTTGAGTGTGTCAGTGATCTTGGAGGAGAAGTGGCCGGTCCTGCGCCGGCACGAGCGTGCGATCGAGTGGTTGCGGATCTGGGCGGATCTGGGTCGGGCGCCTCGCACGATCGACGCGTATGCGCGTGGTCTGGCGGAGTTCCTGCTGCTCTGCGAGCGGGAGGGCATCGACCCGGTGGCGGCCAACCGCAGCCAGATTGCCTTGTTCGTAAGGGAGTTACGGACTCGCCCGAGTCGACGCGGCCCCAACGTGGTTGTGCTGGACTCGGGTTCGGGCCTGGCGAACGCGACGCTGCAGCAGCGGCTGGTTCCGGTGCGGTTGTTCTACGACTTCCTGGTCGAGGAGGGCGTGCGCGAGTCCAATCCGGTCGGTCGTGGCCGTTACACGCCGGGCCGTCACTTCGGCGGCTCGCAGTCCCGGCCGCTGGTCGCGCGGATGGTCAAGCTGCCGTGGATCCCTGGCGAGGCGGAGTGGCTGCGGCTGCTTGAGGCGTTTCGTCTCGAGCCGGTCCGCAATCGGTTGATGCTGGCGCTGGCCTACGACTCGGCGCTGCGCCGTGAAGAGCTGTGCTCGCTACGCACCGACGATCTCGACCCGGCGCATCGCACGCTGCGGGTGCGAGCCGAGACGACCAAGACCCGCCGCGGGCGGATAGTGCCCTACTCGGCCGCGACCGGGGTGCTGCTGTCGAACTACCTCACGCACCGGGCCGAGATCAGCCGTGCACGCGGGCCGCTGTTCTTGTCCGAGTCCCGACGCAACCACAGTGAACCGCTGAGCTTGTGGACCTGGTCGAAGGTGGTACGCCGGGTCGCGTTGGCCGCGGATGTCCCGCAGTTCTCCACACACACCACCCGGCATCTGTGTCTGACCGACCTGGCGCGGATGGGCTGGGAGCTGCACGCGATCGCGACGTTCGCCGGGCACCGCTCGACCGAGTCGACGCTGACCTACATCCACCTGTCGGGCCGGGAGTTGTCGGCGAAGCTGAACCGATCGATGACGCACCTGCACGCGCAGCGCGTCACCATGCTCACCGCTGCCGACGGCGCCGACGGCGCAGGTCCGGCGTGAGCGCCGCGGTGCGCGCCGTCGGGGAGGCCAACGACGAGCAGGACGTGTGCACGTTCCCGCTGCCCGCCCGGCGCCACGTCCGGCGGGCGGAGTTGACCCAGGCGGAGTGCCACGCACTGGCCGAGTTGGGCCCGAAGGCCCTGCGGCGCAACCGGGCCCGAGGGATCCCCCGCCGGACCGCGACGCACTGGAAGGCGTTGGCCTGGCTGGTCGAGCCGTTGGATGCTGCCCGAGCCGGTTTGCATCACGGCGGGGACGTCCGGTTCCGGCGCGCCGGCGCACACGCGACAGCGATCATCTTGGGTAACTGCGCGGACACCGGCCGGTCCTACATGGCATGGACCGCCGAGGAGTGGGCGGGCCTGTGCGGTCCCAGCGCGGCGACGTTCGTGGCCGCGCAGCCGCTGCCCACCGAGACCACGGTGCGGCCCTTCCTGATCGCGCTGGGCTACCTGCACGGCGGCTTCGACGGCTTCGAGCAGCTCGGCACGTTCAACCGGCTGCACCTGGCAGGGCTGGTGTTCGGCGCTGCGACTGTCGAGCAGTCACTGAGCCAGGCCGGCACGGTCCTGGAGCAGTGGGGCTACCGCAGCGTGCTGTCCGGCAAGCACCGCCTGCGTGGGGTGTTCAGCCAAGCGCTGCTGATCAACCGCAGCCCCAGGCTCGAAGACCTGGACACCGCGGCGTTCGAGCGGCTTCATGCGCACCCGGCGACCAACGCCCACCACGGCGAGATGCTCTACGCGCTGCAGCGTGCGGTCGCCGCACTCGGACACTGCGATCCTCCGGTGCGCACCGGCTACAACCACGCTCCCGGCATCGACGACACCGACGCGGCCTGGGCCAGCTGGGTGCAGCGCTGGCACGACACCTCCACGCTCACCCCCAAGGTCCGCGCCACCGTGCGGACCATCATGGCCAAGGCCGGGCGATGGCTGGCCGCCGAGCATCCCGAGATCACCGAGCCCGGGCAGTGGACCCGGCAGACCTGCGCCGCCTGGGTCGCAGCCATCGACCGCATGGCAGTCGGTGACTACGTGCAGCGCCGCGACCACATCCACGCCCGCGCCGGAACGCCGATTTCCCCGCGCACCAAGGCGCACAACCTCATGGCAACCCGCACCTTCTTCCGCGACTGTCAGGAGTGGGAATGGATTCCCCGCCGTTTCGACCCCGCCCGCGCGCTCGCAGTGCCCCGCAGCGTGGCCGTGCTGATCGGCACCAACCCCCGCGTGATCGCCGACGACATCTGGGCGAAACTGCTCTGGGCCGGGCTGAACCTCGAACCCGACGACCTCCCCGGCAACACCGCCGACACCTACTACCCGATGGAACTGATCCGGGCCGTCACCCTGAGCTGGCTGTTCAGCGGCCTACGCAGCGACGAACTGTCCCGGCTGCGGGTCGGCTGCGTGCGCTGGCAACACGACGGCCAACCCATCGCCGCCAACGCACCCGACGTGCTGGCCGAGGAGGCCGTCTGCCTGCTCGACGTGCCCGTCCACAAGACCGGGACCGCGTTCACCAAACCGGTCGATCCCCTGCTGGGGCAGGCGATCGAGGCCTGGCAGGCGGTGCGCCCGGCGCAGCCGACCACGCTGGACCACAAGACCGGCGAACACGTCGACATGCTCTTCGCCGTCCGCGGGCACCCGGTCGCGAAGTCCTACATCAACCGCACCATCATCCCCGCGCTCTGCGCCAAAGCCGGCGTGCCGAGCTGCGACGTGCGCGGCAACATCACCAGCCACCGGGCCCGCTCCACGATCGCAAGCCAGCTCTACAACGCCAAAGAACCGATGACCCTGTTCGAGCTGCAGGCCTGGCTCGGCCACAAAGATCCCGCCACCACGCAGCACTACGCCAAGATCAGCCCGAACACCCTGTCCAAGGCCTATACCGAAGCCGGCTACTTCGCCCGCAACATGCGAACCATCGAGGTGCTCATCGACCGCGACGCCGTCGCCTCCGGCACCGCCACCACCGGCCAGCCATGGCAGCACTACGACCTCGGACACGGCTGGTGCAGCTACAGCTTCTTCGAGCAGTGCCAACACCGGATGGCCTGCGCCCGCTGCGACTTCTACACCCCGAAGAACTCCAGCAAGGCACAACTCCTCGAGGCCAGCGACAACCTGCAACGCATGCTCGCCACCATCCCGCTCACCGACGACGAACGCGCCGCCGTCGACGACGGACGCACCGCCCTCACCGCCCTGCTCGACCGCCTCACCGACGTGCCTACCCCAGCCGGCCCGACACCACGCGAGATCGGTGCTCCGGCCACCGTGACCACGCTGCCGATCGTGCAAGTCCGACACAGCGAACCATGACGAACGAACTTGACAAATCTGATTCCACAGAATGTGCGCGGTCAAGGACTGTTACTCCAACAAGATCGTGGGCTACTCCATCGACTCGCGCATGAAGTCCTCACTGGCCGCGTCCGCGATCCGCAACGCCATCGCGCTCCGGAGCCCGGCAGGGACGATTCTGCACTCGGACCGCGGCAGCCAGTTCGGTTCCAAGAAGGTCCGCCGACTGCTCGACAACAACGATCTCGTCGGCTCCATGGGCCGCGTCGGCGCGGCCTGCGACAACGCCGCCATGGAGTCCTTCTTCAGCCTGCTGCAGAAGAACGTGCTCGACACCCGACGCTGGGAGACCCGCGAGGAACTCCGCCTCGCGATCGTCACCTGGATCGAAACCAAGTACAACCGGCGACGACGCCAACGGGCCCTCGGCAAGCTCACCCCGGTCGAGTTTGAGATGATCTACACGACCGCAGACGCGGCCTGAACACCATCAACCCCGAGCGTCAACCAAACCGGGGGCGGACCCTCGCCTGCCAGACCGAGGATGTGTGCGCCGGCCTCATTGAGGGCAAGAAGGCGGGAGTCTTCGTCGACGACAGCGAGGCCGTTTGCAGACACCTCCACGAGAGCACCAAGGACTGCGTCGTCGCTCGTTGCGACGGCGACCCTAGGGGCCCTGCCAGTCGTCTTCACCGGCTATACCTTTAGCTCACGCCCTGCGGATATGCGGGACCAGCTCTCGCAACGACGGTACCTGAGCCTGCGTCGCGGTGGTCGAGGTCATCGGGCGCAGCGCGGGGTGTCGCCGCCCACCCGAGGACGCGCACGAGGGAGCGGAGGCCCGCTCCTTCATTGCAGCAGAACTGTGTCAGCGGCTTCTGTGCGCGAGCGCACCAGACCCAGGGGGCCTGTCGGACTGCTGAAATTCCGATGGAACGTGGCTCACCCCTTGACAGAAGGGGTCTTTTCTCTTTTCTATAGAATCTATGCAGTCGCCACCGCGTATGGCTGACAGGTCCGCTCTGAGTGACCGGGTCTACGAGCTGTTGAAGACACGGATCATCAGTCTCGACCTGGGTCCGGGGGAGCGCCTGCAGGCGGAACATCTCGCCGGCGAGCTGGGGGTGAGCCCCACGCCGGTACGCGAGGCGCTGAATCGGCTCGCCG
>WHUB01000129.1 GCA_009377395.1 Actinophytocola sp.
CGAGCCGATGCTCGACCTCGCCCGCGACCGCGCGGCCGAGCTGGGCCGGTCGGTGCGCCTGCTGCAGGGCAACGCGCACACGCTGCCGTTCGACGACGCGTGTTTCGACACCGTGGTGTGCACGTTCGGCCTGTGCGCGATCCCCGACGTCGACGCGGCCCTCGCGGAGATGCGGCGCGTGCTCCGGCCCGGCGGACGGCTGATCCTGGTCGACCACATCGAGAGCACCTCCCGCATCGCGCGCGGAGTGCAGCGGCTGCTCGAGGTCGCCACGGTGCCGATGGGCGGCGAGCACTTCCTGCGCCGGCCGTCGGTCAAGGTCCGCGCGCTCGGTTTCGAGGTCGAGCAGGTGGAGCGGTTCAAGGCGGGCCTGGTCGAACGGCTGGTGGCGCGCAAACCCTGATCGCGGCCGTACGGCGGTTATCCTGACGGCCATGAGCCCACATCAGCTCCTCATCGTCGGGTCCGGCGACGTGGCCGTGGCACTGGAGTCGATCAGCGTGGCCCTCGGCTGGGACCCGGTGATCGTGACCAGCTACGACGACGTGACGTCGCGGCTGCCCGGCACCGAGTCGATCGTCGTGCTCAGCCACGACGAGGACGTCGACGGTCCGGCCCTCGCCGCGGCGCTGAGGTCGGAAGCGTCCTACATCGGCGCGATGGGCTCGCGCCGCACTCAGGCACGCCGCCGCGACTGGCTGCTCGACAACGGGGTCAGCGGCGAGCTCGCGGACTCGATCCGGGGCCCGGCCGGGCTCGACATCGGGGCGGTAACACCCGCGGAGATCGCGGTGGCCATCGTCGCCGAGATCGTCGCGGTCCGCCGGGACACGGTGGCGGCGGGCTCGATCTCCGACCGATCCGGGCCCATCCACCCGAACGCGGCGCCCGGTACCAGCGAGTGCCCCGGCGAGAACGTCACGCGGTAGCCGGGTGCGCGTGGATCTGCCGCTGGGTAGCGCGTGGATCTGCCGCTAGGCCGGCGGGCGCGGCGTCACGCAGAACGGCAGCCCGGCCGGGTCGGTGAACACCGCCCACGGGAGGCTGTCGTCGAGCAGCACCGCGCCCTGGCCGCGCACCCGGTCGATCTCCGCCGCGACGTCGTCGGTGCCGACGTCGAGATGCACCCGGACCGGTCCGCTCTCGCCGGGTCCGAGCCGTTGCAGCAGGAAGAACATCGGGCACTCCGCGGGCGGGCGCAGCCGCTCGTACTCGGGACGCGTGGTGCGATCCGGCGGCCAGCCGGTGACCGAGCGCCAGAACGCCACCTCGCGGTCGAACCGGTCCTCGGGGATGTCGACGCACACCTGGGCCACCCGGCTGCGATGTCCCTGCGACCAGCGGCGCGGCCCCGGCCGGGTGCGCGTGTTGCTCTCCTCGACAAGGCAGTACGGCAGACCGCCCGGCGAGGCCATCACCTGCCACCACCGGTACCGCGCCACGGCGGTGGCACCCGCGGCGACGTGGGCGTCCCGGTCGGCGTCGACGTCACCGCTCATCAGATCGAGGTGCACCCGCGGCGGCCCCTCGATCCGCTGAACGTGCAGGTAGGCGGACCCATCCGGCGGCTCGAGGCTGTGGAACTCCGGGTGCTCCGGCCAGGGCTCGCCGACCGGCCAGCCGGTGATCGCCGACCAGAACGCCGCTGTCGGCTCGACCGCATCGGCCGCCACGTCGATGAAGGCATGGATCCACCTGACCACGACGTCCACGGTATCGGTCCTTGATCGGCTGCGGCATGCTCATCGGAGACGCCACGACCGGAACTCGGAGGAACCATCACGATGAGCCTCGACGACTACCAGCAGCTGACGTTCTCCCGCCGGGACAACGGTGTCCTGCTCATCACGCTCGACCGGCCGGAGAAGTACAACGCCGCCGACGAGCAGATGCACAGCGAGCTGGCCCGGGTGTGGCGGGACGTCGCCGCCGACCCCGAGACCCGCGTCGCGGTCATCACCGGCGCGGGCAAGGCGTTCTCGGCCGGCGGGGACCTGGCCATGGTCGAGCGGATGGCCGGCGACTACGACCGCGCCTCGCACATGCTCAGCGAGATGAGCGACCTCGTCTACAACATCATCAACTGCGACAAGCCGATCGTGTCGGCCATCAACGGCGCCGCCGTCGGCGCGGGCACCGTCGCCGCCCTGCTGGCCGATGTCGCCATCGCCGCCGAGGACGCCAAGATCGGCGACGGTCACGTCAAGCTCGGGGTCGCCGCGGGCGACCACGCCGCCATCATCTGGCCGCTGCTGGCGGGCATGGCCAAGGCCCGCTACTACCTGCTCACCGGCGAGATGATCACCGGGGCGGAGGCCGAGCGGATCGGCATGGTCGCCAAGGCGCTCCCCCGCGAGCAGGTCCTCGACGAGGCGCTCCGCGTCGCCGACACCCTGGCCACCGGCGCGCAGCAGGCGATCCGGCTGACCAAGCGGTCCCTCAACAACTGGCTCCGCAGCGCGGGGCCCACCTTCGACCAGTCGGCCGCTTACGAGATGCTGACCTTCCTCGGCCCCGACGTCGTCGAGGGCTACACCGCGCTGCGCGAGAAGCGGCCACCCCGCTTCCCCTCGGCACAAGCCTGATACGGCTGGTCCCGCGCCGCCGGTGGCACGGGACCAGCCGTCGACGGTCAGCGCTCGGCGTAGCGGTCGGCGACGACCGAGGGCCGCTCGACCGGGTAGCCTACCTCGATGGACCACGCCAGCCGGACGTACTGGCCGTGGGTCCAGCTCAGCGGCGTGGCGGAGAACGTCGGGGTGCCCGGCCGCGGCCCGTCCGCACCGCCCGCCGGGGCGCGGTTGTCCCACACCTGCTCGGGCAGCATCAGCCCCTCGTTCGCGGTCGCCGCCATCGAGGTGAGCCGCTCGCGCGCGCTGGCGGTCTGTCCGGCAAGCAGTTCGTACTCGCCGCGCTCACCCGCGAAGATCGGCCACAGCCGGCCGTAGGTGCGCTCGCCTGTCAGGTCCCACTGCCCGCCGTCGGCCTTCTCGCCGTAGCCGTCGTCGGTGAAGCGGTGCCAGAACTGCCCGGCCGGTGTCTGTTCGGACAGCACGTGGTCAACGACCTTGATCGAGTTCCGCACCACCGGGTCGTCGTGGCCGCGCACGCCCAGCCGCACCAGCTCCAGGAAGCTCGGGTCCACCTGGGTGCGCTGGTCGACGTCCTCCGGGTAGTTGTCGCCGGGGTTGTACATCGTGCCCTGGTTCGGGTTGCCGTCCTTGGTGACGCGCAGGTAGTAGGGCTTGTCGGAGAACGGGCCGTTGCTGGTCGCCGTCCATTCCTCCACTTTCGACTCCCAGTCGTCGGCGACGGCGAGGTACTTCTCCGCGGTCGCGGAGTCCCCGCTCCGCTCGAGCAGGTCCGCGGCGCACACCAGTGCGGCGATCGTCGAGGCGATGGTGCCCGGCGAGTAGCCGCTCTGGTTCTCCCAGCGCTCCTGCTCGGAGTAGGGCGAGGGATAGCCGTCGTAAGAGAAGTCGATCAGGAACTCGGCGGCCTTGCGCACCGCGTCCAGCGACTCCGGGTCCGTGCGGCCGAGCTGCCAGGCCAGCACGATCGGCAGCGCGGTCTCGTCGAGCTGGACGCTGGTCCAGTACGCCTCGCCGGTGGTCTGGGTGTTCTGCGGCAGGTGGCCGTCCGGCGCCTGGATCGACATCAGGTACTCCCACGCGCGGTGAGCGGCCCCGACGTCCCCGGCGGCCAGCAGGCCGGTGGCGTGCTGGTAGAGATCGCGCGGCCACACCAGGTGGTAGGGACCAGGGTCCGGCGCCAGCCCGCCGTTGCGGTCCCGCCACACCCAGGGCTCGCTCGGTGACGCGATGAACGCACCTGGACGCTGTTTGTCCTCACTGGACGCCAGCTCCGTGATCGAGCTCCAGTACACGTCCTCCTCGTGCTCGCTCGCCAGACTGCTCGGCGCCGGTTTCAGCGAGGTGAGGTACTGCTGCCAACCGGCGCGGTAGGCGGCGGAAACCGCCTCGAAGCCCATCTGTTCGGACGCCGTGGCAGCCGAGACCGCCTCGTCCACGTCCTTGCCGAAACCCAGTGTCAGCAACGCATGCGAGGAGTCGACACCGTCGATCGGGAGCCTGCCGACCTGCCCGATGTTGCCCTGCGCCTCGTCGTACCGCTCGGTCAGCGTCTTGTTCCGCGACAGATCGGTCCAGCCGTCGCTGGTGCCCAGGTAGCCCGTCGACATGGCCGTGAAGCCCGGCTCCGCCCGCAGCGCACTGGCCGCGTTCTTGTCCTGCGCGACCAGCATCCCGTCCTCGGAACGGCCCCCGTCGTCCGAGCCGTCCTTGGACAGCGTCGGCTCGTGGATCGCGTAGGCCTGCAAGGGTTCTCCGCTCAACGAACGCAGCGAGAAGTCGACCAGCACCGACGCCCGGGCCGGATCGGTCACGTAGGTCGTCGTCGCCGTCCAGCCGTCACCCGTCGAAATCTGGCGGTACGACGGCGTTTTCGCGTCGATGGGCTCCGTCCGCGTCGGCACGTCCGACAACCGCTGTGCGAACGACTCGCCGTCGGACACCACGAGCTGCAGCGTGCGACTCGCCGGGGTCGATCCGGAAGAACGGCCGATCGCGGTACCGCAGCAGGCTGATGAT
>WHUB01000012.1:0-57583 GCA_009377395.1 Actinophytocola sp.
CACGCCATCGCCACCTGCAACCTCGCCGAGATCGCGATGGGCATGCTGGCCGAGGCCACCGTGCCGGTCACTCACCGCTGGCTGCCCAAGGGCATGACGGTCGGCTACGTCGCGAAGGCCGAGACGGGGCTGCGCGCGGTCGCGGAGCTGCCGGAGCTGCCCGAGTTCGGTGAGGACGGCTTCGAGCTGCCGGTGCCGGTGACGATCTACGACCGCCGCGACAAGCCAGTCACCGAGTGCGTGATCACCATCTGGGTCACGCCCAAGAAGTAGTCACTCCGCGCGTAGTTGCTGGTAGCGGGCCACGCAGTCCTCGTAGCGCGGCAGCAGACCGGCCTCGGCCGCCTCGGCCAGCGTTGGCGCCGCCTTGTCCTTGTCGGAGATCACCGGGTCCAGCTCGGCGGGCCACGGCAGCCCGAGCGCCTCGTCGAGCGGGCTCACGGCGTGCTCGGCGCCGGGGTTGTAGCCGGTCGAGCACAGGTAGCCCATCGCGGTGTCGTCGGTGAGCGCGACGAAGCCGTGGCCGAGCCCCTCGGACAGGTAGACCGCGTGGAACGACTCCGAGTCGAGCCGCACCGCGTCCCACACGCCGAAGGTCGGCGAGCCGACGCGCACGTCGACGACGACGTCGAGCAGGGCGCCACGCGGGCAGTAGACGTACTTGGCCTGGCCGGGCGGGGTGTCCGCGAAGTGGATGCCCCTGATCACCCCACGTCGTGACACGCTGTGGTTGGTCTGCTCGATCCGCAGCCGGTGACCGGTGGCCTCGCGGAACGCCGGCTCCTGGAACGGCGCGACGAACAAGCCGCGATCATCGGGGAACGTGGGTGGGGTGAAAAGGTACGCGTCGGGCACCGCGAGCTGAGTAACCTGCATAGCTGCACTGTGGCACGGTGAGAGATCGGTGACACTACCGGATGGCGGCGGGGCATCGGCTTGCCCGACCTGTCACACTAGGTGCAACCACCCGGTCTGCTGCCGTCGCGGTGCACCCCAAGCGAGCGGCGATGCTGGACCCTCCGCGCCCTGCCGCGATGGTGCCACCGCACCGTTCCAGCGCGCCCCGGTAAGGGTTGAATACGTTCGGCGAAATGTGATGTCGCTGAATTCGCGCCTGACCCGGACAAAGTCCGGAAAAGCCATGAGACGATGAGCTGATCCCCGCGGGTCCGGGCGCGATGAAGCAATCCGAGAACACGATGACAGGAACCACGATGAACGACCTGGCCAGCTCCGCCCCTGTCCCAGCGACAACTCCGGTGACCAACGAGGAGATCTTCGCAGGCCACGAGGGCGGCAAGCTGAGCGTAGGCGCGACGCGGCCGATCTCGGACCCGCGTGAGCTGTCCATCGCCTACACGCCGGGTGTCGCCAAGGTCAGCACCGCGATCGCCGAGGACGCCTCGCTCGCCGCGCGCTACACCTGGGCGAACCGGCTCGTGGCCGTCGTCAGCGACGGCACCGCCGTGCTCGGGCTCGGCGACATCGGCGCGAGCGCGTCACTGCCGGTGATGGAGGGCAAGGCGGTCCTGTTCAAGACGTTCGGCGGCCTCGACTCGATCCCGCTGGTGCTCGACACCACCGACGTCGACGAGATCGTCGAGACGCTGGTGCGGCTGCGGCCGTCGTACGGCGCGGTCAACCTGGAGGACATCGCCGCGCCGCGCTGCTTCGAGCTGGAGGACAAGCTCAAGGACGCGCTCGACTGCCCGGTGATGCACGACGATCAGCACGGCACCGCGATCGTGGTGCTCGCCGCGCTGCGCGGGGCGAACATGGTGCTCGGCCGCGACATCAGCAAGCAGCGGGTGGTGATCTCGGGCGCCGGCGCGTCCGGCATCGCCTGCACCAAGATCCTGCAGAATGCCGGCGCAGCCGATGTGACGCTGCTCGACTCCAAGGGCATCATCCACGTCGGCAGGCCAGGCCTGACGCCCATCAAGCAGGACATGGCGTGGTCGACCAACCGGACCGGGCTCTCCGGCGGTATCGCGGAGGCGCTCGACGGCGCCGACGTCTTCATCGGGCTCTCCGGGGCCACCATCGACGGGTCGCTGCTCAGCCTGATGGCCGACGAGTCGATCGTGTTCGCGCTGTCCAACCCCGAGCCCGAGGTGCACCCCGACATCGCGGCGAACCACGCGAGCGTGGTCGCCACGGGACGCAGCGACTTCCCCAATCAGATCAACAACGTGCTGGCCTTCCCCGGGGTGTTCCGTGGCGCGCTCGACGCCGGTGCGCGAGCGATCACCGACAACATGAAGCTCGCCGCCGCCGACGCCATCGCGGGCGTCGCGGCCGACGATCTCGCCGTGGACAAGATCGTGCCGAGCGCGCTCGACCCCCGGGTCGGTCCCGAGGTCGCCGCCGCCGTCGCCAAGGCGGCGACGGCCGACGGCGTGGCGTAACCGCGCGAGTCCCCGGTTACGGTGCCGCGAGTCCCCGGGACACGCGGCACCGGAAGTCGGGACTCGCGACGCCACAACGCGGGACTCGCGACCCGGGAAGTCGGGACTCGCGACCCGGGAAGTCGGGACTCGCTTACTCGAACGCCTTCGCGATGATGGCCTTCTGCTCCACCTCGTGCACCCGGGGGGAGCCCGCCGACGGCGCCGCCATCGGCCGACGCGAGACCACCTGCAACGGCTTGTCGAACGCCTCCGGGACCCGGCGCGGCAGGTTCAGCCCGAAGAACGGCCACGCGCCCTGGTTCTCCGGCTCCTCCTGCACCCAGACGACCTCCGTCGCCGCCGAGTAGCGCGCCATCGCCTCGCGCAGCTTCTTCTTCGGCAGCGGGTAGTACTGCTCGATCCGCACGATCGCCACGTCGTTCGCGCCGCGCTTGTCCCGCTCGGCGACCAGCTCCCAGTAGAGCTTGCCCGAGGTCAGCAACACCTTGCGCACCGCACCCGGCTCGGTCTCGGCGTCGTCGATCACGGACAGGAACTTCGAGCCCTCGGTGAAGCCCTCAATATCCGACGTCACCGCCTTGTTGCGCAGCATCGACTTCGGCGTGAACACGATCAACGGCCGGTCGACGCCGTCGAGCGCGTGCCTGCGCAGCAGGTGGAAGTAGTTCGCCGGTGTCGACGGCACCGCGACCGTCATCGAGCCCTCGGCGCACAGCGACAGGAATCGCTCGATGCGGCCCGAGGTGTGGTCGGGGCCCTGCCCTTCGTGGCCGTGCGGCAGCAGCAGCACGACGGGGGTGAGCTGCCCCCACTTCGCCTCACCGGAGGAGATGTACTCGTCGATGATGGTCTGCGCGCCGTTGACGAAGTCGCCGAACTGCGCCTCCCACAGCACCAGCGCGCGCGGCTGCGCCACCGAGTAGCCGTACTCGAACCCGACGGCGGCGAACTCGGACAGCGCCGAGTTGTAGACCATCACGCGGCCCTGGTCCTCGGAGAGGTTCTGCAGCGGCGCGTACTCCTTGCCGTTCTCGCGGTCGACGAGCATGAAGTGCCGCTGCGTGAAGGTGCCGCGCTGCGAGTCCTGACCGGACAGTCGCACCAGTTTGCCTTCCAGCCCGAGCGAGCCGAACGCGAGCAGCTCGGCGAACGCCCAGTCGATGGTGCCCTCGCGGGACATCTTGTGCCTGCGTTGCAGCACCGGCTTGACCCTCGGGTGCGGGGTGAAGCCGTCCGGCAGGTTGACGAACGCGTCGCCGATCCGCTGCAGCGTCTCGCTGGTGATCGCGGTCGGCACCTGGGCGGGGACCTGCTGCGCCTCCTCGACCGACGGGCTCGCCTTGATCGGGTGCTTCTCCAGCTCGCGCACCTCGTTGAAGACGTGTTCGAGCTGGCTGGAGAAGTCGCGCAGCGCGGTCTCGGCCTCGTCGACCGAGATGTCACCGCGCCCGATCAGCGACTCGGTGTAGGTTTTCCGCACGCTGCGCTTGCCGTCGATGATGTCGTACATCGCGGGCTGGGTCATCGACGGGTCGTCGCCCTCGTTGTGGCCACGCCGCCGGTAGCAGATCATGTCGATCACGAGGTCCTTGTTGAACGCCTGCCGGTAGTCGACGGCGAGCTTGGCGACCCAGTACGCCGCCTCCGGGTCGTCGCCGTTGACGTGGAAGATCGGCGCTTCGATGATCTTGGCGACGTCGGTGGCGTACTGGCTCGACCGGGCGTGCTGCGGCGCGGTGGTGAACCCGACCTGGTTGTTGATGATGACGTGCACGGTGCCGCCGGTGCGGTAGCCGCGCAGCAGCGCCAGGTTCAGCGTCTCGGCGACGACGCCCTGGCCGGCGAAGGCCGCGTCACCGTGCAGCAGCACCGGCAGCACGGTGAAGCCCTCCGAGCCCTTGTCCAGCGCGTCCTGCTTGGCCCGCACGATGCCTTCCAGCACCGGGTCGACGGCTTCCAGATGCGACGGGTTCGCCGTCAGCGACACCTTGGTCTCGCCGTCGCCGAACATGCGGAAGTACTTGCCCTCGGCGCCGAGGTGGTACTTCACGTCGCCGGAGCCGTGCGCCTGGCCCGGGTCGAGGTTGCCCTCGAACTCCTGGAAGATCTGCGAGATCGGCTTGCCGACGATGTTGGCGAGCACGTTGAGGCGGCCCCGGTGCGGCATGCCGATGACGACCTCGTCCAGCTCGTACTCGGCCGACTTGTCCAGCACGGTGTCGAGCAGCGGGATCACCGTCTCGCTGCCTTCGAGCGAGAACCGCTTCTGCCCGACGTACTTGGTCTGCAGGAAGGTCTCGAACGCCTCGGCCGCGTTGAGCTTCGACAGGATGTACTTCTGCTCCGACGTCGGCGGCTTGGAGTGCTTGATCTCGATGCGATCCTGCAGCCAGCGTCGTTCCTCGGGGTCGATGATGTGGGTGTACTCGACGCCGACGGTGCGGCAGTAGGAGTCGCGCAGCACGCCGAGCACGTCGCGCAGCTTCATCCGCTGCTGACCCGCGAACCCGCCGACGGCGAACTCGCGGTCGAGGTCCCACAGCGTCAGCCCGTGGGAGAGGATGTCGAGGTCCTCGTGGCGGCGCTGCCGGTAGTTCAGCGGGTCGGTGTCGGCCATCAGGTGGCCGCGCATCCGGTACGCGTCGATCAGCTCGATGATCCGGGCGGTCTTGTCGACGTCGCCCTCGGGGATGTCCTCCACCCAGCGCACCGGCTCGTACGGCAGCCGCAGCGAGGTGAAGATGTCGTCGTAGAAGCGGTCCTCGCCGAGCAGCAGCTGGTGGATGCGGCGCAGGAACTCGCCCGACTCGGCGCCCTGGATGATGCGGTGGTCGTAGGTCGAGGTCAGCGTCATGATCTTGCTGACGCCCATCTTGATCAGCGCCTGCCCGCTGGTGCCCTGGTATTGCGCCGGGTACTCCATCGCGCCGACGCCGATGATCGCGCCCTGGCCCTGCTGCAGCCGGGGCACCGAGTGGTTGGTACCGATGCCGCCGGGGTTGGTCAGCGAGATCGTGGTGCCCGCGAAGTCGTCCGCGGTGAGCTTGTTGGCGCGGGCCTTCTTGATGATCTCCTCGTAGGCCTGCCAGAACTGCAGGAACGACATGTCCTCGACGCCTTTGATCGAGGCGACGACGAGGTTGCGCTGGCCGTCCTTGCCCTTGATGTCGATGGCGAGCCCGAGGTTGACGTGCTCCGGCGTCACCGCGTGCGGCTTGCCGTCGATCACCTCGTAGTGGCGGTTCATGTTCGGGTATTCCTGCAGCGCCCGCACCATCGCGTAGCCGATGAGGTGGGTGAACGAGATCTTGCCGCCGCGGGTCCGCATCAGGTGGTTGTTGATGACGATGCGGTTGTCCGCCATGAGCTTGGCGGGCACCGCGCGCACGCTGGTCGCGGTCGGCACGGCGAGCGAGGCGTCCATGTTCTTGGCTATGGCCGCCGCGGCGCCGCGCAGTGGCTTGCGGTCCGGCTCCGGCTTCTCGGGCTTCTTCTCGGCCGCCTGCTGGGTCGGCTTCGGCTGCGGCGCGGGGGCCTCCTGGACGGGCTCTTGCGGTGCGACGGGCGGCTGCGGCTGCCGCACTGCGGGGTGCGGCGTCGGCCTCGGCGCCGGAGTGCCGCCGTTGCGCTCCTCGGTCCTGGTCGGCAGCGTCCCGGTCGCCTCCGCGCCGTCGCCTGCGCCAGTCGGGGTGAAGTCGGCGAAGAACTCATGCCAGGCGGCATCGACTGACTGGGGATCGTCGAGGTAGCGCTCGTACATCTCCTCGACGAGCCACTCGTTGGGGCCGAATTGTGACGCAGGGCTGCTGCTAGACACGGCTGGGATTCGCCTCTATCCGTCTGTCGTTTGAGTGGTTCAACGTGTCGCGCCTCCCAGGCTAACGCCTGGCGCGCGACGAAGTGAGGAATGTTCCCGCCCACCTCGCACGCAGACGTTGTGCGAAGCGCGCGGTCATTGTTCCACCCGTGCGATCTGCCCTCGCGTGGGTCACGGTGTCAACGTGACCTACTCCGCACTGGGGTCGGTTGGCATCATGGATGCCATGGACGGCGCGGACGATCCAGCCCTGGTGCGGCGGGCACAATCCCTGGTCAGCGGCGCGACCCGGGCCGTGGCGCTCACCGGCGCCGGGGTGTCGACCGACTCGGGCATCCCCGACTTCCGAGGCCCCAACGGACTGTGGACCCGCGACCCCGAGGCGCAGCGGCTGTCGAACATCCACGACTACACCGCCGACAAGGAACTGCGGGAACGCAGCTGGCAGGCGCGGCTGAACCACCCCGGCTGGCAGGCGAGCCCCAACGACGCGCACCGCGCGCTGGCGACGTTGGCCCGCTCCGGCCCGCTGCGCGCGATCGTGACGCAGAACGTCGACGGGCTGCACCAGCGCGCGGGCAACGACCCGGACACGGTGATCGAGCTCCACGGCACGCTGTACGAGTCCGCCTGCCTGAGCTGCGACGACCACCGGGACATGCGGGAGGCGCTGGACCGGGTCGCCGACGGTGAGACCGACCCGCCGTGCCTGGTCTGCGGCGGCATCCTCAAGTCGGCGACGATCTCGTTCGGCCAGGCCCTCGACGGCGCCGTGCTGAGCCGCGCCCGCGCCGAGGTCGAGGCGTGCGACCTGCTGCTCGCCGCAGGCAGCTCGCTGAGCGTGCACCCGGCCGCCGGGCTGGTCGGGCTCGCCGCCGGAAACGGCGCCCGCGTCGTCATCTGCAACGCCTCCGAGACGCCCTACGACGACGTGGCCGACGTCGTGCTGCGCGGCTCACTCGGCGAGGTGCTGCCCGCTCTGCTGTGACGCCGCCTCGGTGAAGTCGCCGAGTTCCCAGAGCCGGGCATAGGCGCCGTGGGCGGCGAGCAGCTCGGCGTGGCTGCCCTGCTCGATGAGACGGCCGCCGTCGAGCACCAGGATGCGATCGGCCCGGGCCGCCGTCGCCAGCCGGTGCGCGACGACGAACGTCGTCCTGGCCCTGGTCAGCTTGTCGGTCGCGGCGAGCACAGCCGTCTCGGTGGCGGGGTCGAGCGCCGCCGTCGCCTCGTCGAGCAGCAGGATGTCCGGGTCGACCAGCTCGGCGCGGGCGAGCGCGACGAGCTGCCGCTGACCGGCCGACAGCGACTGCCCGCGCTCGCCGACCTGCTGGTGGAAGCCGGACGGCAGTGTGCCGATCGCGTCCAGCGCCCCGACCGCGCGGGCGGCCGCCTCCACCTCGGCGTCGGGCGCGTCGCCGCGCGCGTAGCGGATGTTGTCGGCGACGGTGCCGGAGAACAGGTGCGCCTCCTGCGGCACCACGCCCATCCGCGCCCGCAGCGCGGCGAGGTCGTAGTCGCGGACGTCGATGCCGTCGACGCGGACCGTGCCCGACGTCGGGTCGTAGAACCGCGCCAGCAGCTTCATCACCGTCGACTTGCCCGCGCCGGTCGCGCCGACCAGCGCCACCGTCTCGCCCGGCGCGGCGTGGAGCGAGAGCGCGTCGACCGCCGCCGTCTCCGAGCCCGGGTAGCGGAACGAGACGTCCTTGAGCTCGACCTCGCCGGTCAGCCGGTGCGGCGGCGTCACAGGGGAGCGCGGCGGCGGCACCGACGTGGGCGTCGCGAGCAGGTCGCCGATGCGCAGCAGCCCGACCTTGGCCTGCTGGTAGCTGTCGAAGACGTTGGAGAGCTGCTGCACCGGGGAGAAGAACAGCGACAGGTACAGCAGGAACGCCGTCAGCACACCGGCGGTGAGCGTGCCGTCCGCGACCCGGCCCGCGCCGACGAACAGCACCATCGCCTCGACCAGCTGCGAGAGCAGCGCGACGAACGGGAAGTAGGTCGCGATGTAGCGCTGCGCGCGCAGCCTGCTGCGGCGGTACGCGTCGCTGCGGGAGGCGAACGCACGCGCCGAGTGCCGCTCGCGGGTGAACGCCTGCGCGGTGCGCAGCCCCGTCACGTTCTCCTGCATGTCGGCGTTGACGACGCTGACCCGCTCCCGCGCCTCGGTGTAGGCCCGCGACGAGAGTCGTCGGAACACCGCCGTCGCCACCAGCAGCACCGGCAGCACCGCGAGCGCGAAGAGCGCGAGCGAGAAGTCGGTCACCAGCAGCGCGACCGAGATGCCGACGATGGTGAGCAGGCTGACCACGGCGTTGGCCATGCCGGTCTGCATGAACCGCGACAGCGCGTCGACGTCCGTCGTCATCCGCGTCATGATCTTGCCGGCGAGCTCGCGCTCGTAGAAGTCGAGCCCGAGCCGTTGCAGCTGCGCGTAGCAGCGCACCCGCAGCAAGTAGAGCACGCTCTCCCCGGCGCGGGCGGTCAGCTTCGTCTGGGTGGCGAGCACCAGCCAGTCCGCCGCGACGATCACCGCGCCGAGCGCGGCGATGCCGAGCACGGCCCCGGCCGAGCCCGTGCTGACGCCGTTGTCGACCCCGTAGCGGAACAGCGACGGCAGCGAGATCGAGGCGAGCGCGTCGGCGGCGACGAGACCGATGACGCCGACCAGCAGCAACCGCACCGGCCGCACGAGCCGGGCGAGCCGGAAGCCGGGATCGGGCGCCGCCGGGTCCTCCCCGCCGAGGTCGGGGTTGTCGGTCGCGGGCGGCAGCTCCCGCACGGCCTCGATGAGCTGCGGCGTCGGCGGGGTGTCGATGGCCGCCCCCGCGCCCCGACTGGCGCCGGGTCTGCCTGCCGCCGCGTCGCTCGGCGTTGTCCGCAGCTCCGCGTGCAATGCCAGCGCCGTGGTGTCGTCGGTGACCGACGTGCCGGGCCAGAGATCGCGGGCGGTGTCGTCCAGGGCCGTGTCCTGGCGTTCGGCACCCGCCACCAGGATGCGGAACAGCGCCGAGCGTTCGAGCAGCTCCGCCTCGGTGCCGACGTCGACCACCCGGCCCGCGTCGAGCACGGCGATGCGGTCGGCCAGCGCCAGCGAGGATCTGCGGTGCGCGATCAGCAGCGTTGTGCGCTGCCCGTGGGTGACCTGCCGCAGCGTCTCGGTGATGGCGGCCTCGGTCGCGGTGTCGACCGCCGAGGTGGCGTCGTCGAGCAGCAGCACCCTCGGGTCGGTCAGCAGCGCCCGCGCCAGCGCGAGCCGCTGCCGCTGCCCGCCGGACAGTGTCAGCCCGCGCTCGCCGGCCAGGGTGTCGTAGCCGTCCGGCAGCGCGGTGATGAACTCGTGCGCCTGCGCCGCCCGGGCCGCCGCCACGACCTCGTCGCCGGTCGCGTCGGGGCGGCCGTAGGCGATGTTGTCGCGGATCGACGACGAGAACAGGAACGGCTCCTCGAACACCACCCCGATCGCGGCGCGCAGCTCGGCCAGCCGCAGGTCACGGACGTCGGTCTCGGCGCCGGGTTTGCCGAGCCGCACCGACCCGCCGTGGACGTCGTAGAACCGGGGCAGCAGCAGCGAGATCGTCGACTTGCCGGACCCGGCCGTGCCCACCAGCGCCACCGTCTCACCGGGGGACACCGTCAGCGACAGCCCGTCGAGCACCGGATCGTCGCGGGTGTAGCCGAACCGGACGTCGTCGAGGCGCACCGACAGCGGGCCGTCCGGCAGCCCCCGCGCGCCGGGCCGGTCGGTGACCTCCGGCTGCGCGTCGATCAGCTCGTACACCCGCTCCGCGCCCGCGCGCGTGGTCTGCGCCTGTACGATCAGGCTGGCCACCATGCGGGCCGGCGCGATGAGCGCCGATATGTAGGCGGCGAACGCGATGAAGGTGCCGAGGCTGATCTGGCCGTGCAGCGCGAGCATGCCGCCGAGTGCCAGCACCGCGACCTGGCCCGCCGCGGGCAGCGCCGAGGTGGTCGCCGTCGGCATCGCCGACAGCCGCGCCGTCCGCATCCGCTCGGCGAACAGCCGCCGCGCCGTCCGCTCCAGCCTGCCGATCTCGCGCGCCTCCTGGCCGAACCCCTTCACCACCCGCACGCCGGTGACGGTCTCCTCGACGTGCTGCGCCAGGTCGGCGGCCCGCTGCTGTGCCGTCCAGGTGGCGGGAAAGAGCCGCTTCCGGCTCACGCCGAGCACGACCGCGACCGCGGGCGCGACGATCAGCGCGATCAGTGTCAGCGTCGGCGACATCCACAGCATCGCGCCGAGCGCGAGCACGCCGAACACCACCGAGCCCAGCGCCAGTGGCGCCTGCATCATGATGCTGGTGACCAGTTGCAGGTCGGTGATCGCGCGCGAGACGATCTGCCCGGTACGCATGGTGTCCTGCTTGCCGCCGTCGAGCCGGGAGACCGCGCCGAACACCCGCTGGCGAAGGTCGTGCTGCACGTCGAGGGCCAGCCTGCCGCCCAGGTAGCGGCGGGCGAACGCGCTGCCGAACGTCAGCAGCGCCAGCCCGCCGAGGCCGAGCGCGAGCAGACCGATCCGCCCGGTCTTGCCCGCGACGGCGTCGTCGACGGCGACCTTGATCAGCAGTGGCCCCGCGGCTTGCAGGCCGACGCCGAGCACGGCGGCGCCGAAGGCCAGCACCACCAGCGCGGGATGCCGCCAGCACGCCTCGGCCAGCCGCCGGATCCAGCCCGCGTGGCCGCGCTGCGGTGACTCGTCGTCGGTGGCGGAGGCCGTGCCGGACGGCCGGGTGATCGTCAGGGACACACGTCCAGGTTAGGTGCGTCCGGCTGGCTCACGTGATGTCGCGGGCCCGAGTGCGGACAACGCCGAGGGCGAAGAACAGCATCGCCCACCCGAAGAAGATCGCCGCGCTGGCCAGCAACCCGTACGAGCCGAGCCCGCCCGCCGCGAGCCGCGCGGTGTCCTGGAAGCGCTCCACCAGGTCACCGGGCAGCACCGACAGCCCGCCCGCGTTCGCCTCGATCTCGGCCGCCAGCGTGTCGGCCGCGGTGGAGCCGGTGAGCCCGTTGGCGGCGCCGTTCGGCAGTGCCCCGGCGAGGTTGGCGTTCCCCCCGGCGAACCCGGTCAGCACCAGGTCGCTGAGCGGGCCGATCGCGAGGCCGTAGACGAGCAGCACGATCACGGTGCCGACCGGGGAACCGATCAGCGCGCCGACGCCGAGCCCGAGCAGCGTCCACAGCACGCAGGACAGCAGCCCGGCCGCCGCCGTTGACAGCCAGGTCGTGACGCCGACGAGGTGGTCGCCGCCGGTGCCGATGACGATGCCGAGCGTCGCGGCGAGGGTGATCGCGACGCCGTAGATCGCGCCCCAGATCACATAGGTGATGGCCTTCGCGCCGAGCAGCATGGTGCGGTTCGGCGCGGTGAGGAAGCTGGTGGTGATGGTCTTGCGGCCGAGCTCGCTGGCGATGGCGAGCCCGCCGAAGAGCATCGGGAAGATCGTCGCGATGTTGATCGCCCGGGCGAGGAACACGACCGAGAAGGAGATGTCCGCCAGGTCGATCCCGGCCCGTTGCGTCAGGTCCGAGCGCTGGATCTCCTCGGCGATGCCGTCGAACGCCGAGGACAGCAGCCCGGCCCAGCCGCCCGCGACGAGCAGCGCGACGATCAGCAGGCCCCACCACAGCTTGGTGGTCAGGATCTTGCGGAACTCCGCTTTGATCAGCTTGCCCATCAGCGCTGACCTCCCTGCTGGTACTGCTGCTGCGGCTCCGTCTCGTACTGGCCGTTGGTGAGCTGGAAGAAGAGGTTCTCGAGGTCGGCGTGGCGCTCGTCGAGACCGTAGATCGCGACGCCCGCCCGCAGCGCGATGTCGCCGACGTGGCGCGCGGTGGTGTCCAGGACGGTGAGCCTGCCGTCGTCGTCCTGCTCGATCTCGGTGAGCTGTTCGGCTCGCAGCGCCGTCGTCAGTGCCTCCTGGTCGGACGGCAGCACGATCACCCGTTGCCGCTGCGCCTTGCGGAGGTCCTCGAGCTGGCCGTAGTAGCGGGTCTGGCCGTGGCTGATGATGACGACCTGGTCGATGGTCTGCTCGACCTCGGCGAGCAGGTGGCTGGAGACGAGCACCGTGCGGCCGTTCCTGGCGAAGTCGCGCAGGAAGGTGCGCAGCCAGGCGATGCCCTCCGGGTCGAGCCCATTCGCCGGTTCGTCGAGCACCAGCGCCTGCGGGTCGCCGAGCAGCGCGGTGGCCAGCGCGAGCCGCTGCCGCATGCCGAGCGAGAACCCGCCCGCGCGCCGGTTAGCCGCGTCGGTGAGCCCGACCAGCTCGAGCACCTCGTCGACCCGCCGGTCCGGCACGCCGATCGCCGCCGCGTACACCTTCAGGTGATTCCGCGCTGTCCGCTTTGGATGGAAGCCCTCGTTCTCCAGCACCGAGCCGACCACGCGCGCGGGCTCGCCGAGCTTGTCGTGCGGCAGGCCGTTGATCGTCGCGGTTCCGGCCGACGGCCTGACGAGCCCCAGGATCATCCGCAGCGTCGTCGTCTTTCCGGCGCCGTTCGGGCCCAGGAACCCGGTCACCGAGCCTGGTTCGACGGTGAAGCTCAGGTCCGACACCGCCTGCACCGTGCCGAAGTTCTTGCTGAGCTGTTGCACCGCGATCCGGCCACTGCCGTCGTGCATCGCATCGCCTCCAGTCGGTCCCGCTCATGGCCGCGCGCCGGTAAGCCATGTGGAGCATCGCGCGCGGGGTCTATCGAGAATGTACGCGTTCAGTGCAGCGAAACGCGTGGTGGTTCGCTTAAGCTTGTGGTGGCGGCCCGCTCCCAGTGACCCCCAGGCTGGTTGAGCGGGCCGCCCCCGCGTGTCACTCCTATCGCACGGTGTCATTCCAGCAGCACGCCGGGGTTCATGACACCGGCGGGATCGAGCACGGATTTGGCGCCCGCGAGCGCCGCCGCGAACGGGTCGGGCCGCTGCCGCTGGTACCACGGCCGGTGGTCTCTGCCGATGGCGTGGTGGTGGGTGATCGTCGCGCCGTTGGTGAGCAGTGCGTCGCTCGCGGCGGCCTTGATCTCGTCCCACATCGTCAGTTCGGAGCCGCGCGTGCCGGCGGCGATGACGGTGAAGTACGGCGCCGGGCCGTCCGGGTAGACGTGCGTCAACCGGCAGTTGATCATGGCGGGGGAGCCGGTGACCCGCTGTACAGCCGCGCCGACGTCGGTGCGCACCGTCTCGTACAGCTCTATGGCCTTGTCCCAGGTGCAGGCCGTCTCGAAGGTCTCGACGATCGCGCTCATCCGTGCCATGCCGTCGCGCAGGTAGGGCATCCGCAGGAACGCCGACCGCCACGACCCGACGGCGTCGTCGCCGCTCGGCTCGGCCGGAGTACCGCCGTGGTCGCGTGCCAGGTCGACGGCGGCGTCGAGCTGGCTGGTGACGCGGAAGTGCGCCGACTCGAATCCGAGCACCAGCACGCTCGAGCCGTCCGTGCTCGCGCCGCTCAGTGCCGCCTCGCCCGCATCGAGCAGGCGGCAGTTCGCCGGGTTGAGACCGGATTGGACGATCGTGCGCACCGCGTGGAGACCGTCGGGGAACGAGGGGAAGGAGACGGCGCGCGACGCCTTGTGCACCGGCCGGTCCTGCACCCGCAGCCACGCCTCGGTGATCACGCCGAGGATGCCCTCCGAGCCGAGGAAGAACCGATCCGGCGATGGCCCGGCGCCGGAGCCGGGCACGCGCAGCGACTGGCTGACGCCGGTCGGTGTCAGCACCCGCATCGATTCGACGAAGTCGTCGATGTGGGTGTGCAGCGTGGCGTAGTGCCCGCCGGCGCGGGTGGCGAGCCAGCCGCCGACCGAGGAGAACTCGAAGCTCTGCGGGAAGTGCCGCAACGTGAGGCCGTGCGGGCGCAGCTGGTCCTCGAGGGTGGGTCCGAGCGTGCCCGCTTGCACCCGGATCGCCCGGCTGGTGGTGTCGACGTCGAGCACACGGTCCATTGCGGACAGATCGAGGGAGAGCCAGGGCCGCTCGCCCCGGTACTCGACGCCGCCGACGACCGAGCTGCCGCCGCCGTAGGGCACGACGGCCATGTCCGCGTCCGCCGCCCAGTCGAGGATCGCGGCGATATCGTGCTCGGCGCGCGGGTAGGCCACCACGTCCGGCGGGTTGGCCAGGTCGCCGACCAGCGCTCGGACGACGTCGCGGTAGGCCTTGCCGTAGGCGTGCGAGGCGCGGTCGGCGGTGGTGGTGGAGCACAGCGGGGCGAGGCCGGCCGGCGGTTCGCTGCGCGGCACCCGCAGGTCGAGATCGGCCAGGTCGGGCACCGGCACGGGCTTGTCCGGCAGTCCGGGCAGTTGGCCCGCGAGCTGGACGCATTCGTCGTCACTGACCGCCTGATCGACCGTGCCCCAGCCCCACCATGACCGCATGGCCGCCACGCTAACAGTGCGAGTGGGCGAGCCCGATCAGCCGAGCACGGACTCCAGCGCGGTGTGGTCGATACCGTGGGCGGTGGCGACCGGCTCGTTGACCAGCGCGCCCTGGTGCGTGGTCAGCCCGAGCGCCAGCGGCTCGTCCGCCCGCGCCGCCGCGCGCCAGCCCTTGCCCGCCAGCTGCAGCGCGTACGGCAGCGTCACGTTCGTCAGTCCGTACGTCGAGGTGCGCGGTACCGCGCCCGGCATGTTCGCCACGCAGTAGAACACCGAGTCGTGCACCTGATAGGTGGGCTCGTCGTGGGTCGTCGGCCGGGAGTCGGCGAAGCAGCCGCCCTGGTCGATGGAGATGTCGACGAGCACGCTGCCCGGCTTCATCCGCGCCACCTGCGCGTTGGAGATCAGCTTCGGCGCCCGCGCGCCCGGCACCAGCACTGCGCCGATCACCATGTCGGCCTGCAGGATCGACTCCTCGAGCGTCAGCGTGTTCGAGGTCAGGGTGCGGATCCGGCCGCCGAAGTCGCTGTCGATCTGACGCAGCTTGTCGACGTTGGTGTCGAGCACCTCGACGTCGGCCCCCATGCCGAGCGCGATCCGCGCGGCGTTGATGCCCGCCACGCCGCCGCCGATCACCGTCACCCGCGCCGGGTGCACACCGGGGATGCCACCGGGCAGCACGCCCCGGCCGCCGCTCGGCTTCAGCAGCGCGTACGAGCCGACCTGTGGCGCGAGCCTGCCCGCCACCTCCGACATCGGCGCCAGCAGCGGCAGCGCCCCGGATGGCAGCTGCACCGTCTCGTAGGCGAACGACGTCGTGCCCGCGTCGAGCAGCGCGTCGGTCAGCGGCCGGTTCGGCGCGAGGTGCAGGTAGGTGAAGAGCACCTGGTCCCGCCGCAGCAGCGGATACTCCGGCTCGATCGGCTCCTTCACCTTCAGCACCAGCTCACCCTCGGCCCAGACGTCCTCGGCCTTGGACAGCACCTTGGCGCCCGCGGCGAGGTACTCCTCGTCGCTGATGGCCGAGCCAGCCCCCGCGTCGGCCTCGACGAACACCTCGTGACCGCGCTCGGTCAGCTCGTGCACGCCTGCCGGGGTCGCCGCGACCCGGTACTCATGCTTCTTGATCTCGCGGGGGACTGCGATACGCACTTCTGGCCTCCGATGTTCTGCGGGCTGACACCTCCAACGGTGTACCCGTTCTCACCGAATGTCATCGTTCTACCACGACAATGTTGCGCCAGGAGCGTAGTTTCACCACAACAGCGTTGTCAGGACCATCGCATGCTGACCAGCTGCGTCAGCAGCGCCAGCCGGACGTCGGGGTCATCGAGGTCGACGTCGCACAGCGCGAGCAGCTTGCGCATCCGGTAGCGCAGCGTGTTCGGGTGGATCCGCAGCTCGCGCGCGGCGGCCCTCGGGTCGCCGGGATGCCGCAACCAGGCGTAGAGGGTGTCGACGTAGGCGGTCTTGCCGGTGCGGTCGTGCGCCCGCAACGTCTCCAGCGGCCCCAGCTCCAGCGCGCCGGAGTTCGCCGTCGCAGTCGCGATCCGGTGCAGCGTCAGCGCCGTCCATGCCTCGTCGAAGCTGACCACCGGGCCGTCGACCAGCTCGGCGCGCAGCAGCCCGAGCGCCTCGTCGGCCTCGGCGCGCGAGTGCACCAGCTCGGCCACCGGACGCCTGCTGCCCGCCGCCGCGCGGAAGGTGCGCTTGGCCGCCGCCGACTCCTTCGCCAGCACCTGCCGCAGCTCGGACCAGTCCGCCCGCTCGGCGGGCACCACCAGATACAGCACCCCGCCGATGGCGCAGCCGTGCGCGTGGCTGCCGATGCGCTTGCCGATCCGTTCCAGCAGCGCCAGCCGCATCCCCTCGGCACGGGGATGGTCGTCGGGATGCTTGCCGCCGGTGTCGACCGCGATCACCCGGTGCGCGGCGGCGGTCATGCCGAGCTCGGCCATCGCCCGGCGCGGGCTGGCCGTGCCGTCGAGCAGCCCCTCGACCAGCTCGGCCGTCGCGCGGCGGTGCGCGTCCGCGCTGGCCCGCCTGCGCAGCAGGTGCACCGCGACGACCGGCGCGGCGTCGGCGAAGGCGGCCGCGCGTTCCTCCGACACCGGGCCGTCGACCACCGCCCACATCGACCCGAGCAGCTCACCACCCATCCGGATCGGCACGATCAGCCGGGGCAGCGTGCCGTCCTGCTGCGCGGGCACGAAGATCGTCTGCTTGCCGGTGGACAGCTCCCGGAACACGCCCCGGGACCGGAACCGGGCCAGCACGTCGTCCGGGATGCGCCGCCCCATGATGGTCGACACCCGGGCCGGGTCGGTGAGGTCTTGCCGCGCCGAGTAGGCGAGCACGCGCGAGTTGGTGTCCTCGATGGTCACCGGCGCGTCGACCACCGAGGCCGCCGCGTCGGCCAGCCGGAACAGGTCCGCCGAGCCCGCCTCCGGCGCGTCGGTCGCCTCCCGCTCGTCGGCGATGGCGTCGAGCACCGTGCGCAACAGCCACACGAGCTGTGCCCACGACGTCTTGGTGTGCACCTCGATCAGCCCGATCTCGGCATCAGCCGCCGCCTTGCGCACCGCCGCCCGACGCGCCAGCGGCGGCTTGAGCAGCACCGCGGCCGCCGAGCACGCCGCACTCTCGGTCACCAGGTCCACCGCGTCCTCGACGCCGGTCGCCGCGACCGCCAGCACCAGATCGCCCGCGTTGAGATGCATCAGCCCGGCGCGCAGCGCCGACGCGTAGCTGTCGTGCGAGCCCGCCTCGGCGATCACCACGTCGGCCACGGTGCGCTGGCCGTTGTCCCCTTCCGGCAGCACGACGGCATGCAGCAGTGTCGGGCCGACCCGGTTGACGACGCTGGCCAGCGACGTCATGGCTCGTCGTCCGCCAGCGCGTCGGTGATCCAGTCCGGCACGTCGAGGTCGCGGTCGACGCACTCGCCCGCCAGCCGGATGGTCCAGCGCAGCGCCTGCAGCACGAGGCTGTCGACCTCGCCGGGCTCGGCGTTGTCCAGCGCGATGGCGACGTGCTCCCGCGCGTCGTCGGTGTTGCCGTGCATCTCGGCGAGCAGCGTGCGCACCGCGGTGCGCACCGGCGGGTCGGCCTGGTCGATGGAGACCTCGCTGCCCTGGTCGTCGAAGACCTGCACCTTGACCGGGGTGGCGCCGCCGTCGCCGAGCGCGGACACCAGGACGCCGCACTCGCCGAACAGCAGCATGACAAGCTCGCGCACGTTTTCGCTGGCATGCGCCAGCGCGGCGTCGTCGTCACCACGCCGCATCGCGCTCAGCGCGAGCGTCGCCTGTGCCGCGAGCCGGGCCCTGCCTGGAAAGTCGGCGTCCACATGCCCTATCAAACACGAGATCATCTGGCGGCGTGAAGTGCTCCCAGCGCCAGATCGGCGAGCAGGTCGGTGAGTTCGGCTCTACCGAGGTAGCGGGTGTGCGGCGTGGAGTTGATGAGACCGAACACCGCGTGCGCGCAGGCGCGGGCTCTGGGCAGCGGCACGCTCGGCATGGCGTCGGTGATCGTGCTCGCCCATACCTCGACGTAGCGTCGCTGCAGCGCACGGACCTGGCGCCGGTCCTCGTCGCGCAGGTTGCCGAGGTTGCGCTCCTGCACCGTGATGAGCGCGGGGTGGTCGAGGGCGAAGTCGGTGTGAAACCGCACCAGCGCGATCAGCGCCTCGGACGGCGTGCTCGCCTCGGTCGCCCGGGTCATGCCGCCGCTGAGCAGGTTCTCGCTGATCGAGGTCAGCATTTCACCCAATATGGCGTCCTTGCCCCGGAAATGCCGGTAGAGTGCGGGACCAGAGACACCGACGGCCGCGCCGATGTCGTCGATACCGACGCCGTGGAAGCCGTGATGGGCGAACAGTTCGGCCGCCGCGGCCAGGATCTGTTCCCGCCGCGACGGCGTACCGGTGGCCGTGCTCCGCACGGTGCCGGCCTCGCTTGCCTCAGTCACCGCAGAATTGCTCCCCTCGAAAGTGCGGGCCCGGTAGACGGACGCGTTAACACATACTAACATCGGAGATTGAGTTAACGACTACTAACGGGGTGAGGGTACTCGGGATGGACGCCCAGCCGCTGCGCAGCGACGCCGACCCGGCATCGGAGCAGTACCAGCGCTATGCCGCCGAGCACGGCCAGCTGGTGGCCGACCTCAACGGCCGCGTCAAGCAGGCCGTGCAGGGCGGGCCGGAGAAGTCGCGGGTCCGGCATGTGGAGCGTGGCAAGCTGCTGCCGCGCGACCGTGTCGACACCCTGCTCGACCCCGGCTCGCCGTTCCTCGAACTCTCCCCGCTGGCCGCCAACGGCATGTACAACGACGAGGTACCGGCGGCCGGGATCATCACCGGCATCGGGCGGGTCTCCGGCCGCGAATGCGTCATCGTCGCCAACGACGCCACCGTCAAGGGCGGCACCTACCACCCGATCACGGTCAAGAAGCACCTGCGCGCGCAGGAGGTCGCGCTGCACAACAACCTGCCGTGCATCTACCTGGTCGACTCCGGCGGCGCGTTCCTGCCGGAACAGGACGGCGTCTTCCCCGACCGGGAGCACTTCGGCCGCATCTTCTACAACCAGGCCACCATGTCCGCGCGCGGCATCCCGCAGATCGCGGCCGTGCTCGGCTCCTGCACCGCGGGCGGTGCGTACGTGCCCGCGATGAGCGACGAGGCCGTGATCGTGCGCAACCAGGGCACCATCTTCCTCGGCGGTCCGCCGCTGGTGAAGGCGGCGACGGGCGAGGAGGTCACCGACGAGGAGCTCGGCGGCGGTGACGTCCACGCCCGCCAGTCCGGCGTCACCGACCACCTCGCCACCGACGACACCGACGCGCTGCGCATCGTCCGTTCGATCGTCTCCACGCTCGGGCCACGGACGCCCCGGCCGTGGGACGTCGCCCCGGTCGAGGAGCCCGCCGTCGATCCGGCCGAGCTGTACGGCGTGGTGCCGACCGACTCCCGCACCCCGTACGACGTCCGCGAGGTGATCGCCAGGGTCGTCGACGGTAGCCGGTTCGCGGAGTTCAAGGCCGAGTACGGCACCACGCTGGTGACCGGGTTCGCCCGCGTCCACGGCCACCCGGTCGGCATCATCGCCAACAACGGCGTGCTGTTCGCCGAGTCCGCCATGAAGGGCGCGCATTTCATCGAGCTCTGCGACAAGCGATCCATCCCGCTGCTGTTCCTGCAGAACATCACCGGGTTCATGGTCGGCAAGGCCTACGAGGCGGGCGGCATCGCCAAACACGGCGCCAAGATGGTCACCGCCGTCGCCTGCGCGCGGGTGCCGAAGCTGACCGTGATCATCGGCGGCTCGTTCGGCGCAGGCAACTACTCCATGTGCGGGCGGTCGTACTCGCCCCGGTTCCTGTGGATGTGGCCGAACGCCCGGATCTCCGTCATGGGCGGCGAGCAGGCCGCGTCGGTGCTGTCCACGGTGCGCCGCGACGCCATCGAACGACGCGGCGACACCTGGTCGGCCGAGGACGAGGAATCGTTCAAGGCCCCGATCCGGGACCAGTACGAGCACCAGGGCCACCCGTACTACTCCACCGCGCGGCTCTGGGACGACGGCGTGATCGACCCGGCCGACACCCGCACCGTTGTCGGGCTCGCGCTCTCGGCCGCCGCCAACGCGCCACTCGACGACATCAGCTACGGCGTCTTCAGGATGTGAGGGAGAGTGTTCGAGACAGTCCTCGTCGCCAACCGGGGTGAGATCGCGGTCCGGATCATCGGCACATTGCGCCGGATGGGCATCACCTCGGTCGGCGTCTACAGCGACGCCGACACCGACGCGCGCCACGTCCGCGAGGCCGACATCGCGGTGCGCATCGGGCCCGCCGCCGCTGCGGAGAGCTACCTGGCGATCGACGCGATCCTCGACGCCGCCAAGCGCACCGGCGCGCAGGCTGTGCACCCCGGCTACGGCTTCCTGTCCGAGAACGCCGCGTTCGCGCGGGCCTGCGCCGACGCGGGTCTGGTCTTCATCGGCCCGCCCGCCGAGGCGATCGACGCCATGGGCGACAAGATCAGCGCCAAACGGACCGTGTCCGCCGCCGGAGTTCCCGTTGTACCCGGTGGTGCGGGCACTGCCGCCGAGCTGACCGCTGCCGCCGGCGACATCGGTTACCCGATCTTGCTCAAGCCGTCCGCGGGCGGCGGCGGCAAGGGCATGGTCGTGGTGCACGAGCCCGGCGAGCTGGCCGACGCTATCGAGTCGGCGCAGCGGGTCGCGCGCTCGGCGTTCGGCGACGACCGGCTGCTGGCCGAGCGGTTCGTCACCAGCCCCCGCCACATCGAGATCCAGGTGCTCGCCGACAGTCACGGCAACGCCATCCACCTCGGTGAGCGCGAGTGCAGCCTGCAACGACGCCACCAGAAGATCATCGAGGAGGCGCCGTCGCCGCTGCTCGACGCCGACACCCGCGCCCGCATGGGCGCCGCCGCCGTCGACGCCGCCAAGGCCGTCGACTACGCGGGCGCGGGCACCGTCGAGTTCATCGTCTCCGCCGACCGGCCGGACGAGTTCTTCTTCATGGAGATGAACACCCGGCTGCAGGTCGAGCACCCCGTCACCGAGCTGGTTACCGGTCTCGACCTGGTGGAACAACAGGTGCGGGTCGCGGCGGGGGAGCGGCTCGGCGTCGCCCAGCACGACGTCCGCCTCGACGGGCACGCCATCGAGGCCCGCGTCTACGCCGAGGACCCCGCGGCCGGGTTCCTGCCGACCGGTGGCAGGGTGCTCGCCGTCGCCGAACCCGCGGGCGAAGGGGTGCGCGTCGACTCCGGGCTGCAACCGGGCACCGTGGTCGGCTCCGACTACGACCCGATGCTGGCCAAGGTCATCGCGCGCGGTGACGACCGGGAGCAGGCGCTGCTGCGCCTCGACGAGGCGCTGGCGGGCACGGCGGTGTTCGGCATCGTCACCAACGTTCCCTTCCTGCGGGCGCTGCTGGCCGACGACGACGTTCGCGCGGGCCGGATGGACACCCAGATGGTGGACCGGCTGGCCGAGCGGCTCGCGGTGGCAAGCCCGGTGCCGGACGAGGTGTTCGCCGCCGCCGCGCTGGACGAACTGCTCGGCATGCAACCGACGGCTGAGTGGGTGGACCCGTGGGCCGTGCCCACCGGCTGGCGGCTCGGCGGCGCCATCGGCACCCTGTTCCGGCTCACCTGCGGCGGCCGCGACGTCACCGTGCGCGTCACCGGCCCCCCGCACGACGCCACCGTGACCGTCGACGACGGCGAACCCATCCCGGCGCGGGCGGTCCGGCGTGGCGCCGACGTCCTCGAGCTCACCTACGGCGGACGTCGCCGCGGCTACGGCCGGGTGATGGACGAGCGCGCCGACACGCTGTGGTTGGCCGAGGGCGGGCGCACCTGGGCGGTCGCCGAGCACTCGCTGCTCGACGTCGACGCCACCGCCACGGGCGAGGCGGGCCCGGTGACCAGCCCGATGCCGGGCACCGTGCTCGCCGTCAAGGTCGAACTCGACGCCGAGGTCAGCGCCGGACAGCCGCTGCTCGTCGTCGAAGCGATGAAGATGGAACACACGATCACCGCGCCGATCGACGGCGTGGTCAGCGAAATCGCCGTCAAGGCGGGCCAAAAGGTCGCACTTGAGGAAACCCTCGCCGTGGTGACTCCACGCGAGATCGAAAAGGAGCAACAGCCATGATCGACGTCCGGTTGGACGACACCTACGAGACGCTGCGCAAGACGGTCGAGGACTTCGCGCAGCGCGAGGTCGCACCGGTGATCGGTGACTTCTACGAGCGCGAGGAGTTCCCCTACGGCATCGTCGCCCAGATGGCGGAGATGGGGCTGTTCGGCCTGCCGTTCCCTGAGAAGTACGACGGCATGGGCGGCGACTACTTCGCGCTCTGCCTCGCGCTCGAGGAGCTGGCGCGGGTGGACTCCTCGGTGGCGATCACGCTGGAGGCGGGCGTGTCGCTCGGTGCGATGCCGATCTACCGCTTCGGCACCGAGGAGCAGAAAGAGCAGTGGCTGCCCGCGATGTGCCGGGGCGAGACGCTGGGCGCCTTCGGCCTGACCGAGCCCGGCGGCGGCTCCGACGCGGGCGCGACCAAGACCACCGCGAAGATCGACTGCAGTGGGGGTACCCCCGCCAATGAGGGCGTAGCCGGTGGGGGACACTGGGTGATCAACGGCAGCAAGTCGTTCATCACCAACTCCGGCACCGACATCACGTCGCTGGTCACCGTCACCGCCGTCACCGGCACCAAGGACAACGGCGGCAAGGAGATCTCGGCGATCATCGTGCCGTCCGGCACGCCGGGCTTCACGGTGGAGAAGAAGTACTCCAAGGTCGGCTGGAACGCCTCCGACACGCACGGGCTGTCGTTCGACGACGTCCGCGTGCCGCAGGAAAACGTGGTCGGCCAGCGCGGCCGTGGCTACGCCCAGTTCCTGTCCATTCTGGACGAAGGCAGGATCGCGATCGCCGCGCTGTCGGTGGGTTTGGCGCAGGGCTGCGTCGACGAGTGCCTGCGGTACGTGCGCGAGCGGGAGGCGTTCGGCCGCCCGATCGGGGAGTACCAGGCGATCCAGTTCAAGATCGCCGACATGGAGATGCGCACCCACAACGCACGGCTGGCCTACTACGCGGCGGCATCGAAGATGCTGCGCGGCGAGCCGTTCAAGAAGGAGGCGGCGATCGCGAAGCTGACGTCGTCCAACGCGGCGATGGACAACGCGCGCGAGGCGACGCAGATCTTCGGCGGCTACGGCTTCATGAACGAGTTCCCGGTCGGCCGGTTCTACCGCGACGCCAAGATCCTCGAGGTCGGCGAGGGCACCAGCGAGGTCCAGCGCATGCTCATCGCCCGCGAGCTCGGCCTCTGAGTTTGCGCGAGTCCCGCGTTGTGGTGCCGCGAGTCCCGACTTCCGGCGCGGTGAGTTCCGACTTCCGGGGCTGCGAGTCCCGCGAGCTCGGCCGGCTCACCGGACGGTGACGTCGACCCGCTGCGCCATGTTGTTGGCCATGCCCTGCCGGTTCCACGGCTGCTCGGCCGGCTGCACCTCGCCCCGGTCGTCGGTGGCGCGCACGCACAGCTCGTAGTCGCCCGGCATGCCGGCGTGCCAGGTCAGCCGCCACGACCGCCAGGCACGCGGACCGGCCTGCTCACCCAGCTCGGCCTCCCGCCAGCTCGCGCCGCCGTCGGTGCTGACCTCGACCCTCGCGACGGTGCCCGTGCCGGTCCACGCGCGCCCGAACAGTGCCACCTCACCGGCGTCCACGATCCGCCTGCGGGTCTGGAAGTCCGGGAATCCCGGTGGCGCCAGCAACGCCTTGGGCCGGACGCGGGTGACCGGCTCGCCCGGGTCATCGGCGTCCTGCTTGAGCCGGTACGCCGTCGCGTTCTGGAAGCCGGTGAACGGTTCGGCCTGCACCGTGATCTCGCGCAGCCACTTCACGTGCGCCATGCCGTACCAGCCCGGCGCGATCAGCCGAACCGGCGCGCCGTGCTGCGGCGGCAGCGGCATTCCGTTCATCTCGTAGGCCAGCAGCACGTCGTCGGCGGTTGCGTCGGCGACCGACAGTGATCGCGCGTAGTCCTGCTCGACGCCGCGTTCGGTGCCGTGGTCCTGACCGGTGAACACGACGTCGACCGCGTCCGGCGCGATGCCCGCCTCCCGCAGCAACGGCGCCAGCGGCGTGCCGGTCCACTGCGCCGTGCCGACCGCCTCGTCCAGCCACGGCTGGCTGATCGGACGGGGCAGGAACCGGGCACGTCCGTTGCCCGCGCATTCCAGCGTCACCGTGTGGGTCACCTGCGGCCGCTCCCGCAGCCGCGCGAGGTCCAGCTCGACCGGGCGTTCCACCGCGCCATTGATCGTCAGCCGCCAGGACGCCGGGTCCACAAACGGGATGTCGTAGTGCACCAGCAGGTAGTGCAGGCCCGGCGGGGTGATGTCGTAGCGCAGCGCCTCCAGCGGCATGCCGTGGTTGCGGGCCGCGAGCTTGAGCTCGTCGGCCGAGATGCCTTCGGCCGGTGCGGCCACCCTGGCCAGCTCGCCGGGTCGCGCGGAGACCGAGGTCATGGTCGCTCCTCCCTGTACGACGTCAGGAACTCAAGTCTCGTCCGTGCGGGTAGTCAGGACAAGGTGCCCGAAGAACGGTTTTTGTCGGTCCCCCGGGCTAGGCTCCGATCGAGGGTTCCATTGACGGTGCAGATCGAAAGGTTGAGACCATGCCCAATCCCATTCCCGACGGTTATCCCCGGATGATGCCGCACGTGACCGTGCGCGGCGCCGCCAAGGCGATGGACTACTACATCGACGTCTTCGGCGCCAAGCAGCGTGGTGACCGCTTCACCATGCCGGACGGCTCCATCGCACACGCGGAGCTGCAGATCGGCGACGCGGTGCTGATGCTGGCCGACGAGAACCAGGACTTCGGCAACACGAGCCCGCAGGCGCTCGGCGGCACGCCCGTGACGATGATGATCTACGTCGAGGACGTCGACGCGACCGTCGAGAAGGCGGTCAGCAAAGGGGCCACTTTGGAGAGGCCGGTCAACGACGAGTTCTACGGCGACCGGGTCGGAAACATCACCGATCCGTTCGGCCATGTCTGGCACGTTGCCAGCCACGTCGAGGACGTCTCCGAGGAGGAGATGGCCAAGCGGGTGAGCGACATGTTCGGCGGCTGACCGTCCATTTCATACTCGACGGTCGGCGTTACCGAACCAGCGTGGTGCGGTACGCCTCCAGCCGGTCGGCCAGTTCGGCCGGCCGGCTCAGCGCGACGAGGTGTCCGCCAGGCATCTCGTCGACGTCCAGTTCGAGGCGTTCCTTGACGACGCGGCGCTGAAACTCCAGGGGAAAGAACCGGTCGTCGCGGCCCTGCAGGAACCGGGTCGGCACCTCCGGCCAGTCGTCGAGCGGCCACGGCGGGCGCATCGGCGTCATCGACTGCTCGGGCTCGTCCTGCGCCGTCGCTTCCGCCACGACGTGCTCGGGCACATCGTGGAAGAAGTCCGCGAGCAGGTCGAAGCCGCCGCCGCGTCCCTCGCGGGCCGCGTGCTCGGCCTTCGCCTCGGCGTGGCCGGTCGCCTCCCACCAGTCGTCCGGCGACTCACCCGGCAGCGGAACCATGGCGTTGAGCAGGATGAGCAGGCTGACGTCGGCGCGGTCGCACACCAGCGGCGCCGTGAATCCGCCGAGCGACTGCGCCACCAGCGTGACGTCGGTGCGAGCGCCGATCGCGTCGACAACCGCGTCGGCGTACTCGACGAGTCCTGCTGAGTTGTCGGCGGCGGGCAGGTCGACGGCGATGGCCTCCTGGCCGCGCGCCGCCAGCTCGGGAACCAGGCGATGGAAGTACCAAGCCTGGCCGCCCGCGCCGGGGATAAGTACATAGGTCATCGATTCCCCCTCTTGTCCTCCGGCAAGAAAGGCCACTGTAGCCGACCGAAACGCAGGGAACGGACAAGCCCAACGAAGTCGCCGATCGTGCGTACCGGAAAGCAGGGTGCCTCGTTGCATTGAGCATCGGATGGGTGTTCGGTGTCAAGGAGTCTGTGATGTCCGGTAAGTTCCGCATGCTGGTGTGCGCTGCCGCCGCGTCGTTGTTGCTGCCCGTAGCGCAGGCGAGCGCCGCCGAGCCACTGCCGTGGCCGCTGCCGGGTTCGCCACCGCTGCCGCCGGACTACACCGTGCCGTACCTGCCCGCGGTGAATCCGGTGTGTGTGGAGGGAAAGCTGTCGTGCGTGCTGCAACTGGAGACCACGCTGCAGCAGAAGGTCGCCGCGCTCGGCTGTGACCACGACGCGGTCTTCGCCGACGCCTACCTGACCATCACACGCGGCTACATCGAGTCCGCCACCGATCCGGACTACTTCGACGACCTGGTGCGGATCGACCCGCTGGCGGTGCGTGGAACCTACGACCGGCCGGACCGCGTCAACCACGAGGTGCGCAACTACGCCCAGGAGTACCTCGACCAGTACGCGGCATGGCATTCCGGCAACCTCGGTGAGGTGGCGCCGTCATGGCGGATCGCATTCCAAGCGGCCGACGACGAATCCGTGACGGCGACGGGGGATCTGCTGCTCCAGCTCAACGCGCACATCCGGCGGGACAATGCGATCCGCGCGATCGAGCAGACCGAGGGCGTGCTGCGGGTCGACGGCCCGATGCCGGATGCGTCCGGGCGGCTCGACCATGACCGCATCAGCGACGTCCTGCAGGAGAACGCCGAGTTCATGACCGACCGGCTCGCCGACCGCTATGACCCGTCGCTGAATGACAGTAACGAGTCGCTGGGCATGGTGATCGACCCGAAGAGCATCTACCTGCTCATCTCGTCGTGGCGAGAGGAGGCGTGGCGCAACGCCGAGCAACTGCGGCATGCTCGCGCGGCCGGTGGCGTCGATGGGCCGCTGTACCAAGCGAAACTGGCCGAGATCGAGGCGTCGGCAGAGGCCGCCGCGTACGCGATCCTGGAAGCCACCCGCACCACCCCCGAAGACAATGAAACTCGGCGGCAGTACTGCCTCGACCACCTCGGCACCGGCACGCCCTGACCTGCGACTCGCCGGTCTGCGATCTAACGCGCACAGCCTCGCGCATGTGATACTTAAAGGTATCTTAGGTATCATATCGTGCTGATGATGAGAGTTAGGTAGCACATGCCGAACAGTACGTGCTGACCTTCGACGATCGACTCGTACGCCTGCTCTCCGACGCCGATCGCACCCTCGGCCAGCTCGCCGGTGTGGGGCGCACCTTGCCGAGCCCGCACTTGTTCACCCGGGCGCTGCTCCGTCGAGAGGCGGTCTTGTCCAGCCGTATCGAGGGTACCCAGGCCACCCTGTCGGACCTGGTGTTGTTCGAGGTCGAGCCCAGTCACGAGACTGTCGGCGACGTTCGTGAGGTGGCGAACTACGTCACCGCCATGGACTACCTGCTCGACCCCGGACAACACGCCCCCGTCGGGCTGTGGCTGCTGCGCCAAGCCCACCGCGTCCTCATGACCGGCGTTCGCGGAGAACACGCCAATCCGGGCAACTTCCGCGACACGCAGAACTGGATCGGCTCGGCCGGTGGTGGCATCGAGGATGCCTTCTACGTTCCACCGCCGCCGCCGGAGCATCTGGCTCAGTGTCTCGACGAGTTCGAGAGCTATCTGGGGCAGGCGAACACCTTTCCACCGTTGGTGGAGGTCGCGTGTCTGCACTACCAGTTCGAGGCGATCCACCCGTTCCGGGACGGCAACGGACGCGTTGGCCGACTGCTCGTCACCCTGCCATGGTCCAATGGGGACTGTTACCCGGGCCGATGCTCGATTTTTCCGCCTACATCGAACGGAACCGGAAGGAATACTACGAGCGACTGCTGGCGGTATCGACCAACGGCGACTGGCCAGGATGGATCAGCTTCTTCCTGCGTGTCATCGCCGTGCAGGCCGAGGATGTACTCCAACGCGCCGAAGCCCTCCAGCGACTGCGTGACGACTATCGGTCCCGCGTGACTGGCGTACGAGCCTCCAGTCTCCTGCCGAAGCTCGTGGACACCCTCTTTGAAACGCCCGCACTCACCATCGCCTCCGCGCAACAAGCCCTGAACATCACCCATCGAGCCGCTACCGTGAACATCGAGCGGCTGGTGGAGGAAGGCTTGCTCGACGAGGTACCCAAGGCTGGGCGGACCCGGCGCTTTATTGCTCGTCGGATCCTCGATGTCATCAACGGCCATCGAGGCACCAGCGCGTAAATCACGCCCGTGCCCCGATGGCTTTCCGTCTCTTACTTCAGCTCGCTGCTGCTCTTGCCCAGCAGCCGCCGAGCGATGATCAACTGCTGGATCTGCTGGGTGCCCTCGAAGATGTCCAGGATCTTCGAGTCGCGGCTCCACTTCTCCAGCAGCGAGTCCTCGCTGTAGCCGAGTGTGCCGCACAGCTCGACGCACTTGAGCGTGATGTCCACAACGGACCGACCGGCCTTCGCCTTGGACATTGACGCCTCGACCGAGTTCGGCTTGCGGTTGTCGGCCATCCACGCCGCCGACAGCGTCAGCATGTGCGCGGCCTCGTAGTCGGCCTCCAGCTGCAGGTACGTCGCCGCCGCCGCGGGCTGGACGTTGGCGGGCTTGTCGTAGTCGACCGTGATCCCGGCCTCGGACAGAATCCGCGCGGTCTCCTCCAGCGCCGCGCGGGCGAGACCGACCGCCATCGCCGCGACGAGCGGCCGGGTGTTGTCGAAGGTCTCCATGACCCCGGCGAAGCCCTTTTTGGTGTCGATCTCGGGGCTGCCGAGCAGGTTCTCCTTCGGCACCCGGCAGTTGTCCAGTCGGATCACGGCGGTGTCGGACGCCTTGATGCCGAGCTTGTGCTCGAGTCGCTCCACCGTGATGCCCGGCCGCGACTTCTCCACCACGAACGACTTGATCGCCGCGCGCCCGACCGACTTGTCCAGCGTCGCCCACACCACGACCGAGTCGGCACGCTCACCGGCGGTCACGAAGATCTTCTCGCCGTTGAGCACATACTCGTCGCCGTCGAGCACCGCCGTGGTCGACACCGCCGCCGAGTCCGAACCGAACTCCGGCTCGGTGATCGCCATCGCCGACCAGGTGCCCTTGAACCGTTCGAGCTGCTCGTCGTTGGCGACCGACGCGATCGCGGCGTTGCCGAGTCCCTGCCGCGGCATCGACAGCAGCAGCGCGACGTCGCCCCAGCACATCTCTATCGTGCCGAGCACGGTGCGCAGGTTCGCCCCGTTCACGTTGCCGCCTTTGTCGCCGTTCTCGTCGCGGCGCACACCCGACGCCCCGGCGCCGCCCTCGCCGGACTCGTTCAGCCCGTCGACCAGCGCGGCGAAGGTGTCCAGCTCCTTCGGGTAGGCGTGCTCGGCGCGGTCGTACTTGCGCGAGATCGGCCGGAACACCTCGGACGCGGCCTGGTACGCCTGGTTGATCAGCGGCTTGGCCTTGGCGGGAACCTCGAGGTTGATCATGCGAGGACAGCTCCTTCCATGACGCCGACCGCGCGCAGGTCGCGGTACCAGCGTTCGACGGGGTGCTCCTTGGTGAACCCGTGCCCACCGAGCAACTGCACACCGGCGCTGCCGATCCACATGCCCTTGTCGGTGGCCAGCTTGCGGGCGAGTGCGACCTCGCGGGCGTAGGGCTTGCCCTGCTCGGCGCGCGCGGCCGCCTTGAGCGTCAGCAGCCGGATGCTCTCCAGTTCGATCGCGATGTCGGCGACCTGGAACGCCACGCCCTGCCGGTGGCTGATCGGCTCGCCGAACGCGACCCGCTCGTTGACGTACGGGATCACGTAGTCGAGCACCGCCTTGCCGGTTCCGGCCGCCAGCGCGCACCACGCCAGCCGGGACAGCCGCACGACCTCGGTGAACACCGCGGGGTCGCCACCACCGAGCAGCGCGGAAGCGCCGACGCTGACCTTGCTCAGGTGCAGCTTGCCGGTCGCGGCACCGCGCAGGCCCATCGCCGGGTCGGACTCCACCGACACCCCCGGCGTCGACGACTCGACGAGGAACAGCGCGGGGCCACGGCCCTCCAGGTTGGCCGAGACCAGGAACAGCTCGGCGGCACCGGCGCGGGGGACGAGCGCCTTGACGCCGTCGAGCTGGTAGCCCTTCGGCGTGCGCTTGGCCGTCGTGGCCGGCTTGGCCGGGTCGAACAGCGCGGTCGGCTCGGCCAGCGCGAGCGCGGCGGCGGGCACGTTCTCGCCCGCGAACTCCGGCAGGTAGGTGGCCTGCTGGTCGGCGTCGCCCCACTGCGTCAGCGCGGTGCTGACAGCCGACGGCGCGAGGACGGCGACGGCCAGCCCCATGTCGCCGTGCGCGAGCGCCTCGGCGACCAGGACGTTGGTGGTGACCGAGCGTTCGGTACCGAACCCGCCCAGCTCCTCGGGGATGCCGAACGCGCCGATGCCCAGCTCGGCGGCCCGGTTGAGCAGGCCGTCCGGCGGGGCCAGTTTCGCGTCGGCGTCGTGGGCGGCGGGCCGCAGCTGCTCGGCGGCGAACTCGCGCACCGTCTCCACGATCATCTGCTGCTCTTCGGTCGGCTCGAGGTCGAACAGCCCGGTGTCCTGGGCCGGGGCGAGCCGGGCCGGCTTGTCGAGCTTCTTGCCCGGGCTGAAGCCGCGGCTGGCCGCGCCCGCCGCGCGGAAACCGTGCTTGACCGACGTCGTGACCGCCTTCTCGAACGGCTTGCGCAGCCCAATCCGGTCGATGACCTGCGAGCTCGAGATCTTGGTCAGGGTCGCGAGGCCGAATCCCATCGCGTCACGCTTCTTCGGCGGAGGCCCGCCTTGCTTGTTTCCCGCTCCCGCGGGCTGAGCGCTAGACACAGTCACTCTCCCATTGGCCGCAGGCGGCCCGTCGCTTACCTACTCGTGAGTAAAGTAAACCCTGCGGGCAGCAGTGCGCCACTCGGGTGGCGCAGCTAACGCCCCCATGCGGGTGAGTCTCGTCAGTGCGGCAGGCCGAGCGCGACGGCCATGATGGTGGCGAGTTCGGTGTGCAGGTTCGGGCGAGCCGCCAGCCGCCCGGTGTGGATGAGGTCGTTGGCGATGGTCAGCGCCATGTGCACGACCACCCTGCCCTCACCCGCGCCGAGCTCCGGCCGGACCGTGCGCAGCAGGTGCGTCCACTCGGCCACGTAGTCCCGCTGCACCCGCTTCAGCTCGGCGCGATCGGCCTCGGAGAGCGCGCTGACCTGGCTCGACGCCGTCATCAGGTCCGCCGAGCGCACCATCGTCTCGATGTAGGAGGCGACCAGCCCGCGCAGCGCGTCCGCCTCGCACGTCGCCGTGCGCGCGACCGCGAGCCTGCCGAACTCCAGCTGCTGCGCGATCCGGTTGGCCGCCGCCATGAACAACGCCGCTTTGCTGGGGAAGTGCCGGTACACGCTGGGTCCGCTGATGCCGGCGGCCGCGCCGATGTCCTCCATGCTGACGTCGTGGAAGCCGCGGTCCTGGAACAACGTGCTCGCCGCCGTGATCAGCTCGTCCTTACGCGAGGTACGCAGGACGGCCGACTCCTTCGCCGTCTCCTGGGTCGCCGTCAGCCGCTGCTCGACCGGCAGCGTGGTGTGCAGCACGGCGCGCGCGCACTCGATCAGCAGCGGGGTGTAGCGCCGCTTGGCGACGCGGGTGGAGTGCACGGCGGTGCTGCCGAACACGCTCAGCGCCGCGAAGCACAGCAGGTCGGCGTCGCGTTCGGCCAGTTCGGGCCGCACCGCGCGCAGCGTCGTGCTCCACTTGCCGATCAACGTGCCGGAGCGCCTGCGCACCTCCCGCTGGTGCTCCGGGCTGAGGTTGCGCCGCTCCCAGCGCCACAGCGACGCGACGTCGCGGTGGTCGACCGACATCGTGGCCAGCCGCCGCAGCAGCGCGTCCACCTGATTCGGGACTGGCTTATCGCCGTCGGCGAGCGCACGCTGGGTGGTGGCGATGAGCTCGTCGATCCCGCCCAGCACGACGTGCGCGAGGATCGCTTGCTTGTCGGAGAAGTGCCGATACAGCGCGGGTCCCGTGATCCCGGCCGCCGACGCGATGTCGGTGATGCCGACCTCGTGGTAGCCGCGCGCGCAGAACAACTCGGCCGCGACGGCGGCCAGCTGCTCCTTGCGGCTCTGCACGGTGTTCACAGTCGGCATAGTGAACCAACTGTAGCGTGCGATCGGCGTATGACAAGCCACCCGTACCCATTGACAACAGCGGAAATGCCGTCACTATGTTAGTGAGCATTAGCGCCATCCATGGAGCAGCGTGGGTTCGCCAGCGGCAAGGAAGGAAAGATTGGCGTGAGTACTGAGGCGTTCATTTACGAGGCGATTCGCACGCCTCGTGGCAAGGGCAAGAACGGTTCCTTGCATTCGGTCAAGCCCATCGACCTCGTCGTTGGCCTGATCGAGGAGATCAAGCGGCGTCACCCGAACCTCGACCCCGCCGCCATCGACGACGTGATCCTCGGCATCGTGTCCCCGGTCGGCGACCAGGGCTCGGTACTGCCGCGCATCGCGGCGCTCAGCGCGGGCCTGCCCGACACCGTCGCCGGCGTGCAGCTCAACCGGTTCTGCGCCTCCGGTCTCGAGGCGGTCAACCAGGGCGCGCAGAAGGTGCGCGCCGGCTTCGACAACCTGCTGATCACCGGCGGTGTCGAGTCGATGTCGCGGGTGCCGATGGGCTCGGACGGCGGCGCGATGGCGATGGACCCGGCCACCGCCTACGACACCTACTTCGTGCCGCAGGGCATCGGCGCTGACATGATCGCCACCCTGGAGGGCTTCTCCCGGGAGGACGTCGACGCCTACGCCGCGCGCTCGCAGGAGCGGGCCGAGGCGGCGTGGTCCGGCGGCTACTTCGCCAAGTCCGTCGTCCCGGTCAAGGACATCAACGGCGTCACCGTGCTCGACCACGACGAGCACCGCCGGCCCGGCACCACGGCCGAGGCGCTCGGCAAGCTCAAGCCGTCGTTCGAGGGCATCGGCGAGCTGGGTGGCTTCGACGCGGTCGCGCTGCAGAAGTTCCACCAGGTCGAGAAGATCAACCACGTCCACACCGGCGGTAACTCCTCGGGCATCGTCGACGGCGCCGGTCTGGTGCTGGTCGGCAACGAGCAGGTCGGCAAGGACTTCGGCCTGATGCCGAGGGCGCGCGTCGTCGCTACCGCCGTCACCGGCTCCGACCCGACGATCATGCTGACCGGCCCGACGCCGGCCACCCGCAAGGCGCTGGACAAGGCCGGGCTGAGTGTGGACGACATCGACCTGTTCGAGCTGAACGAGGCGTTCGCCTCGGTGGTGCTGAAGTTCCAGCAGGACCTGAAGATCCCGGACGAGAAGCTCAACGTCAACGGCGGCGCCATCGCCATGGGCCACCCGCTCGGCGCGACCGGCGCGATGATCACCGGAACCATGGTCGACGAGCTGGAGCGGCGCAACGCCCGCTACGCGCTGGTGACGCTGTGCATCGGCGGCGGCATGGGCCTGGCCACCATCATCGAGCGCGTCTGAGTAGCGAGGGAAATCAAGACATGACTGAAGCGAAGACCATCCGTTGGGAGAAGGACTCCGACGGCGTCGTCGTGCTCACGCTCGACGACCCCAAGCAGTCGGCGAACACGATGAACGCCGACCACATCGAGTCGATGGGCGTCATCCTGGACCGGCTGGAGTCCGAAAAGGACGACATCACCGGGGTAGTGATCACCTCGGCGAAGAAAACCTTCTTCGCGGGCGGTGACCTCAACGACCTGATCAAGGCGCGCAAGGAAGACGCGCCGCAGCTGATGGAACACGTCACGCTGCTCAAGTCCCAGCTGCGCAGGCTGGAGACGCTGGGCAAGCCGGTCGTCGCCGCGATCAACGGCGCCGCGCTCGGCGGCGGCCTCGAGATCGCGCTGGCGTGCCACCACCGCATCGTGGCCGACGTCAAGGGCGTGCAGATCGGCTTCCCCGAGGTCACGCTCGGCCTGCTGCCCGGCGCCGGTGGCGTCACCCGCACCGTGCGGATGCTCGGCATCCAGGACGCGGTGATGAACTGGCTGGCGCAGGGCCAGCGCCGCAAGGCCGCCGACGCCAAGGAGAAGGGCCTCGTCGACGAGCTCGTGTCCAGTGTGGACGAGCTGCTGCCGAAGGCGAAGGAGTGGATCAGAGCGAACTCGGAGGCCGCGCAGCCGTGGGACGTCAAGGACAAGGTCCCCGGCGGCACGCCGTCCAACCCGAAGTTCGCCGCGAACCTGCCCGCTTTCCCGGCGAATCTGCGTAAGCAGCTCAAGGGTGCGCCGATGCCTGCGCCGAGGGCGATCCTGTCGTCGGCCGTCGAGGGGTCCCAAGTGGACTTCGAGAACGCCCAGCTGATCGAGAGCCGTTACTTCGTGGACCTGGTCACCGGCCAGACGTCGAAGAACATGATCAAGGCGTTCTTCTTCGACCTGAACCACATCAACGGCGGCGGCTCGCGGCCGGACGGTTACGAGCAGCACACCGTGCGCAAGGTCGGTGTGCTCGGCGCCGGGATGATGGGCGCCGGGATCGCCTACGTGTCGGCCAAGGCGGGCATGGAGGTCGTGCTCAAGGACGTCTCGCAGGAGAACGCCGAGAAGGGCAAGGGTTACGCGGTCAAGCTGGAGGAGAAGGCGCTCAAGCGGGGCAAGACCACGCAGGAGAAGTCGGACGCGCTGCTGAACCGCATCACGCCGGCCGCCGACCCGGCCGCGCTCGAAGGCGTCGACTTCGTGATCGAGGCCGTCTTCGAGAGCCAAGACCTCAAGCACAAGGTGTTCCAGGAGATCGAGGACGTCGTCAACCCGGACGCGGTGCTGGGCTCCAACACCTCCACGCTGCCGATCACCGGCCTGGCGACCGGTGTGAAGCGGCAGGAGGACTTCATCGGCATCCACTTCTTCTCGCCGGTGGACAAGATGCCGCTGGTGGAGATCATCTGCGGGGAGAAGACCTCCGACGCCACGCTGGCGAAGGTGTTCGACTACACGCAGGCGATCAAGAAGACGCCGATCGTCGTCAACGACAGCCGGGGCTTCTTCACCAGCCGCGTGATCGGCACGTTCATCAACGAGGCGCTGGCCGCCGTCGGTGAGGGCGTCGAGCCGTCCACCATCGAGCAGGCCGGGTCGCAGGCCGGGTTCCCGGCGCCGCCGCTGCAACTCTCGGATGAGCTGGCGCTGACGCTGATGCAGAAGATCCGGCAGGAGACCAGGGCCGGGGTCGAGGCGGCCGGTGGCACCTGGACGCCGCACGGCTCCGAGGCCGTCGTCGACCGGATGGTGGACGAGTTCGAGCGCAAGGGCCGCGCCGCGGGTGCTGGGTTCTACGAGTACGAGGACGGCAAGCGCGCCGGTCTGTGGCCGGGACTGCGGGAGGCGTTCAAGTCTGGCTCCGGCGAGGTGCCGTTCAAGGACCTGCAGGAGCGGATGCTGTTCATCCAGGCGGTCGAGACGGTGCGCTGCTTCGACGAGGGCGTGCTCAACTCGATCCCCGACGCCAACATCGGCTCGATCTTCGGCATCGGCTTCCCGCCGTGGACCGGTGGCGTGATCCAGTACATCAACCAGTACGAGGGCGAGCTGCAGGGCTTCGTCGACCGGGCGCGTGAGCTCGCGGCGAAGTACGGCCCGCAGTTCGAGCCGCCGCAGTCGCTGGTCGACAAGGCGGCCAAGGGCGAGATCTACGAGTAAGCGATCGCTTCGGCGCAAGGCCCGGGCACCCGTTGGTGCCCGGGCCTTCGTGGTGTCTAGGGTGCGCGCAGCCCGGTGAGCATGCGCCGCATGACGTCGGCGCACTCGGTCTTGAGCCGCGGCCGGTCGGCTTCGGGCGTGTCGGCCATGGCCATTCCGGCGGCGCCGAAGATCTGGAAGACGAACTTCACCGTGGTGTCGATCGCCTTCGGTTCGATGTACCCGGCCTCGATCAGCATGGTCATCGACGCCTTGACCAGCCCGAGTGCGTACTTCTCCTCGCACTCCTTCCAGCCCGTCAAACCGAGCGCTGCCGGGCCTTCCTGCCAGGCCAGCTTGGTGTAGACGGGATCCAGACACAGCTCGAGGAAGGTGTCGATCGCGGCGAGCGAGCCTTCCCACGGGTCGTCGTGCTCGGCGACCGTTGCGGTGATCCGCTCGGTCATGTGCCGTTCCTGCTCGTCAAACACCGCCTCGAACAGCGCCTGCTTGCCCGCGAAGTGGTGGTAGACCGCGCCGCGGGTGACCTGCGCTGCCGCCGCGACGTCCTCCAACGACGTCGCGGCGAACCCATGCTCGGCGAACAGCGTCGTCGCCGCGTCGACGATCGCGGCCCGCGTCGCCTCGGCGTACATCTCCCGGCGTGACTTGACGTTTGCCATACCCCGAGTATATTCACATACACAGGGTATGTGAAATTCAGAGAGTAGGTGGAGGGAATGGCAGGCTGGGAGCAAACGCACCGCCGCTACGAGCTGGTGTATGCGGTTGCCGCTGACGTCGCACGCCGTGGACCAATGGCCATGGACGAGTGGCAGGCGCAGGTCGAGGCGGAGTACGGCAGCACGGACACCTTCTTGCTCGACGTCCGGCGCCGGTGGGACCTCGCCGTGACCGCGCGGCTGGACGGCAGGCGCTGCCAGCGGCTGGCTGCCGTCGAGGCGGAGGTCGGCCGCGCCAATGCGGACCTGCGCGAAGTGCTGTCGGCGTTCGCCGACCACCCCGCGCTCACAGGCCGCACCAGGACCCCGGCGGTCAGCATCGCGTAAAGGAGGCGTCATGTCCGAGGCAGTCGACACCGCGCTGTTCAACCCGTTCGCACCGGGGTTCACCGACGACCCGTACCCGCACTACGCGCGAGTGCGTGAGCAGACGGCGGCGTACCAGCACCCGCTCGGGTTCTGGCTGGTCACCCGGTACGACGACGTCGCCACACTGCTGAAGTCGGGCAACTCCGTCGATGACGACAATCTCGCCGAGGGTCCGATGCGCGACCTGATTCGCTCGACCTACCAGCACGAGGGCGTGCACCTGCGGGGGAGTTCGATGCTGGACCGGGATCCGCCGGACCACACCCGGCTGCGGCGGCTGGTCGCCAAAGCCTTCACCGCCCGCGCGATCGAGCGGCTGCGGCCGCGTGTCGCCGCGCTGGTCGACGCCATGCTCGACGACGTCGCGGGTGCCGGGACGTTCGACCTGATCGAGACGCTCGCCTTCCCGCTGCCGTTCGCCGTGATCACCGAGATGCTGGGGATGCCGGACGTCGACACGGTGCGGCTGCGCGAGCTGACCGGCACGGTGGTGCGCTCGCTGGAGCCCGTCGTCGATCCGGAGCTGATGGCGCGCATCCAGGCCGCCGACGCCGAGCTGGCCGAGGTCGCCGCCGAGGGCATCGCGTGGAAGCGCCGCAATCCGGGTGACGACCTGCTGACCGCGCTGATCGAGGCGGAGGAAGATGGCGACCAGCTCACCGACGAGGACCTGATCGCCCAGGTCGCGCTGCTTTACGTCGCTGGCCACGAGACCACGGTGAACCTCATCGGCAACGGCGTGCACGCGCTGCTGCGGCACCCGGACCAGCACGCGCGGCTGAGTGCGGAGCCCGGTCTGGCGGCGAACGCCGTCGAGGAGATGCTGCGCTACGACAGCCCGGTGCAGTCCAGCCGCCGGATCACGCTGGCGCCGTACCGGGTGGGCGACGTCGAAATCCCCGAGGGCTCGTTCGTGAACGCCTCCCTCGGCTCGGCGAATCGCGATGCCGCGCAGTGGGGTTCGGATGCTGATGAGCTGCGGATCGACCGCGAGGGCGCGCGCAAACACGTGTCGTTCGGCGCGGGGCCGCACCACTGTCTCGGCGCCGCGCTGGCCCGGATGGAGGCCGCCGTGACGCTGGAACGGTTGATGGCGCGGCTGCCAGGGCTGGAGCCGGCGGGAGACGTCCGCTGGAACGGCAGGATCAACCTACGGGGGTTGGCGACGCTGCCGGTGTCGGGGTGAGGGGCGACGTCTGCGGTGTATATTGTGATGTATGAGGCGCACCAACATCTACCTCGACGACGAGCAGACCGAACTGCTCGATCGTCTCGCTCACAGCCAGGGCGTGTCGCGAGCGGAGATGATCCGCAGGCTGCTCGCCGGTGCGCTGCGCAACGAGGTGGATGACGTCGCTGCGGACATTGCCGCCATCGACGAGTCGTTCGGCGTGCTGGCCGGCGCCGAATGGCCAGAGCGAGGTGCTGGCGACCGGGAGGCGCACCTGGCCAGGATGTGGGAGATCGGGTCCTGATCGTGTACCTGGTCGACTCCGACGTGCTGATCGCTCATCTACGTGGTGTCGAGGCGGCGAGGGAATGGCTACGGGAGGAACGGCGTCGCAGCCCACTCGCGATCAGCGCGGTATCCGTCGCCGAGGTCACCGGAGGCATGCGTTCTGCGGAACGACGTACGGTCTGGCAGCTGCTCGGTTCCTTTCGCGTCGAACCGGTCACCGGGCTCGCGGCCGGACGGGCGGGGGAGTTCATGCGGAAGTACCGCCGCAGCCACAGCGGCATCGGCACCGCCGACTACCTGATCGCGGGGACCGCCGAAGTGCGAGGCTTTCAGCTCGCCACCCTCAACGTCCGCCACTTTCCGATGTTTGCCGGTCTCAAGATGCCGTTCACCGTCTGAGCTGACTCCCTCACAACAGCGGCGGCACGGCGGCGTCGATCAGGTGCGGGCCAGGCTCGGCCAGCGCCCTCGCGAACTGCTCTGCCAGCTCCTCGCACGTCGTCGCCCGCGAGGCGGGCACACCCATACCCTCGGCCACCTTCACGAAGTCCAGCTCCGGCGACGACAGGTCGAGCAGCGACTTCGCCGTCGGTCCACTCAGGTCCGCGCCGACCCGCTGCATCTCCATCCGCAAGATCGCGTAGGCGTTGTTGTTCAGGATCACCGTCGTGACGTTGAGGTTCTCCCGCGCCTGCGTCCACAACGCCGACACCGTGTACATCGCGCTGCCGTCGGCTTCCAGATTGATCACCGGACGATCCGGTGCCGCGATCGCCGCACCGGTCGCGACCGGCATGCCCTGACCGATCGCGCCGCCGGTCAGCGTGAGCACATCGTGCCGGGGTGAGCTCGCCGTCGCGGCCGGTAGCAGCAGGCCCGAGGTGTTCGCCTCGTCGGAGATGATCGCCCCCTCCGGCAGCAACGCCCCGATGACCTCCACCCAATTTTGCGGCGTCAGCGCACCCGACGGCACGGCGGGCGGCTGCGACGGCGCCAACGTCGGCTCCACATCCGCCGCGACGCGCTCGGCCAGCGCCGCCAGCGCACCCGCGACATCGTGCTCCCGGTCGGCCAGCGTGTGCACCCGCGCGCCCTCGGGCACCAGGTCGCTCGGCTTGTCCGGATAGGCGAAGAACGTCGCCGGTGACTTCGCCCCAGCAAGGATCACATGCTTGACGCCGTCGAGCTGGTGCGCAGCCTGTTCGGCGAGGTAGCCGAGCCGGTCGATCGCGGGCAGCCCGGCGCCGCGTTCCAGCCGCGCCGGGAAGGTCTCCACCAGCGCCCGCGCTCCGGTGGCGTTGGCGATCCGGCTGGTCGCCAGCAACCCACGCTCCCGGCACGCGCCACCGCCGATCAGCAACGCCGCAGGCTCACCGCTGCGCAGCACCTCGGCGACGGCTTCGATCGTCGCCTCGGAGGTCGCCTTGGGTCGGCGCGGCGGCACAGGGGCGACCGCGACACCGTCTTCGCCCCAGGATGCGTCGGCTGCCACGATCAGCGTCGCGACCCGCCCGGGCGCGTCCATCGACGCCGCCAAGGCCGCCGCCGCGTCGGCACCGACGTCGGCGGGATGCTCGCTGTGGCGCACCCAGCCGCTCAGCGACCCCGCGACCGCCTCGATGTCGGACTCGAGCGGCGCGTCGTAGGCCTTGTGGTACGTGGCGTGATCGCCGACGACATTCACCACCGGGCTGCCCGCACGCCGTGCGTTGTGCAGGTTCGCCAGCCCGTTGCCGAGCCCCGGCCCGAGGTGCAGCAGCGTCGCCGCCGGAGTACCCGCGATCCGCGCGTAACCGTCGGCCGCGCCGGTCACCACGCCCTCCGCGAGGCCGAGCACGCCGCGCAACTCGGGCACTGCGTCCAGTGCGGCGACGAAGTGCATCTCCGATGTCCCCGGGTTGGTGAAACACACCTCGACCCCGGCGCCGACCAGGGTGCGAAGCAGCGACTGCGCGCCGTTCACAGCGCCGCCACCAGGGCGCGGCCCGCCTGCCGGCCGGAGAACAGGCAGCCGCCGAGGAACGTCCCTTCGAGCGCGCGGTAGCCGTGCACCCCGCCGCCACCGAACCCGGCGGCCTCGCCGATCGCGTACAGCCCGGGCAGCGGTTCGCCGTCCGAACGCAGCACCCGGGCGGAGAGATCTGTCTCCAGTCCGCCGAGGGTTTTGCGGGTGATGATGTTGAGCCGGACGCCGATCAGCGGCCCCGCCTTCGGGGCCAGCAGCCGGTGCGGACTCGCGACGCGGACGATCTTGTCGCCGAGGTAGTTGCGCGCGCCGTGGATGGCGGTGATCTGCATGTCCTTGCTGAACGGGTTGGCCAGCTCGCGGTCGCGGGCCAGCACCTCGCGCTCGACGTCGGCCGCGTCCAGCAGCGGTTCGCTGGTGAGCGCGTTCATCTTGCCGACCAGCTCGCCGATGGTGTCCGCGGTGACGAAGTCCTCGCCCTTGTCGAGGAACGCCTGCACCGGCTCCGGCGGGCCGGGCAGCACCCGTTGCCGAAGCGTCTCGCGGACGCTCTTGGCTGTCCAATCAGGATTCTGCTCGGAGCCCGACAGCGCGAACTCCTTCTCGATGATCTTCTTGGTGAGGATGAACCAGGAGTGGTCGTAGCCGGTGGTGCGCAGGTGGGCGAGGGTGCCGAGGGTGTCGAAGCCGGGGTAGAGCGGCACCGGCAGCCGGCGGCCTCGCGCGTCCAGCCACAACGACGACGGCCCCGGCAGCACCCGGATGCCGTGCTGCGGCCAGATCGGGTCGTGGTTGGTGACGCCTTCGACGTAGTGCCACATCCGGTCGCGGTTGATCAGGTTCGCGCCCGTGGCTTCGCTGATGCCGAGCATCCGGCCGTCGACGTGCGCGGGCACGCCGGTGATCATGTGCTTCGGCGGGGTGCCAAGACGGTCGGGCCAGTTCTTGCGGATCAGCTCGTGGTTGCCGCCGATGCCCCCGGACGCGACGACGACGGCCTGCGCGCGCAGCGAGAACGTGCCCACCTCGACGCGGGCGCTTTCTTGCCCGCGCGCGACGGAGCTCGGCTCGAGCACCGCGCCCGCCACGCCGTCGACGGCGCCTCTGGTGACGGTCAGCTCGTCCACCCGGTGCCGGAACCGCAGCTCGACTCTGCCATGCTCCACCCCGGCCCTGACCCGGCGCTCGAACGGCGCCACCACGCCGGGTCCGGTGCCCCAGGTGACGTGGAAGCGCGGCACCGAGTTGCCGTGGCCGGTGGCGTTGTAGCCGCCGCGCTCGGCCCAGCCGACGACCGGGAACCACCGCATGCCCTGCTCATGCAACCAGGCGCGCTTCTCACCGGCGGCGAAGTCGACGTAGGCCTCCGCCCAGCGCCGTGGCCAGCGGTCCTCGTCGCGGTCGAACCCAGCCGTGCCGAGCCAGTCCTGCCAGGCCAGCTCGTGCGAGTCGTGGATGCGGAGCCTGCGCTGCTCCGGGCTGTCGACGAAGAACAGACCGCCGAGCGACCAGTGCGCCTGCCCGCCGAACGAGACCTCCGGCTCCTGCTCGACGATGACGACCCGCTTGCCGTTGTCGGCCAGTTCGGCCGCGGCGACCAGCCCGGCGAGACCGGCGCCCACCACGATCACGTCTGCGTCCACTGCCCACCTCGCCTTTCACCGGAGCTGATCGCAGCGTAGTACTCACCGGTAGCGAGAAAAAGACGAGCAGCGCTCGGGTTCGTGGTGTCGCGAATGCCGAACACGGCGGCACGAGCGCAGGACACGACGCAGGGGGTTACTCCACCCGGCGGAAGCTGAGGGTCTCGCCTTCGACGCCGCGGAGCCAGAGATCCTGCGCGGCCGCGGCCATCTCGTCCAGCCCCTCGACGATGCTGGCGAACACATTGCCCGGCACCCAGCCCGCGTCGCCGTTGATCAGCAGGTTGTTCCGACCGTAGAAGATCGCCAGGTCGGTCGCGCCCGCCGCGCTGTGCGCCTCGCTGCCCTCGTCGTAGCCGTACGCCGGATTGCCGATCTCCCACGGCTCGAACGCGAAGTACACGACGTCGCCGGGAATCGGCGTCACCGTGGGGTTCTCCCGGCCCGGCTCCGGGTCGGCGAACGGCCGCACCAGCGTGTACACCTCGTTGCGGGCGTACTTCGCGTGGTAGGCCTGATCGCCCTGTGGCAGCGCCCGCCACACCGCCTCGCAGGTGCGGGGCGCCTGCTCGTCGAGCAGCACCGCCCGGCACGAGACGCCCCGTTTGTCCAGGCTGATCGTGATGTAACGGCTCACGAGGTGACCTCGGCGACGACGTCGGCCCAGATGTCGAGGGCGGCGTCGACCTGCTCGGCGTTGACCACCAGCGGCGGGATCATGCGCACCACGTTCATGTGCGCGCCGCAGGTCAGCAGCAGCAGGCCCTTCTTCGCCGCGGTCTGCTGCGCGGCCTTGGCGGTGTTCGGGTCGGCCTTACCGTCCGATGTGGTGAACTCCGAGCCCACCATCAGCCCGAGCCCGCGCACGTCGCCGATCTCGGGGTGCTTGGCCGCGACCGAGCGAGCGCCGTCGACCAGCCGCTTGCCCTGCTCGGCGGCGTTGTCGACCAGCCGCTCCTCCTGGATGACGTCCAAAGTGGCCAGTGCGGCGGCGCAGGCGACGGCGTTGCCGCCGTAGGTGCCGCCCTGCGAGCCCGGCCACGCCTTGGACATCAGCTCGGTCGACGCGGCGACCGCCGACAGCGGGAACCCGCTGGCGAGCCCCTTCGCCGTGATCACGACATCGGGCCGGACGTCGAAGTGGTCGTGGCCCCAGAACTTGCCGGTGCGGCCGAAGCCGGTCTGCACCTCGTCGAGCACCAGCAGGATGCCGTGCTCGTCGGCGCGCCGGCGCAGGCCCGCCAGGAACTCGGTGTTGGCGGGCACGTAGCCACCCTCGCCGAGGACCGGCTCGACGAAGAACGCCGCGATGTCGTTGCCGGGCGCCATAGTCGCGAACAGGTAGTCCAGCTCCTGCAACGCGAACTTCGTCGCGGTCTGCTCGTCCCAGCCGTAGCGGTAGGCGAACGGAAACGGCGCCGTCAGCACCCCGCCCATGATCGGCTCGTAGCCGGTGCGGAACCGGGTGCCGCTCGTGGTCATCGACGCGGCGCCGACCGTGCGGCCGTGGAAGCCACCCTGGAACACCACGACGTTGGGACGTCCGGTCGCCTGCCTGCTCAGCCGCAGCGCCGCCTCGACGGCCTCGCTGCCGGAGTTGGCGTAGAACAGCGAGTCCAGCCCGGGCGGCAGCACGTCGCCGAGCCGCTCGCTCAGCCGTTGCAGCGGCTGGTGCATCACGGTGGTGTACTGCCCGTGGATCAGCTTGCCGACCTGCTCCTGCGCCGCGGCGACCACGCGCGGGTGGCAGTGACCAGTGCTGGTGACGCCGATGCCGGCGGTGAAGTCGAGGTGACGGTCGCCGTCGACGTCATAGAGATAGACGCCCTCACCGTGGTCGACCACGACCGGAGTCGCTTGCTTGAGCAGGGGAGAAAGCTGGGACATGTGGGTACTCCTTAGCTCGTGGGCAGGCGCGGCGGCAGCACGTGACACGCTTGTAGATTGTCAACAATACTCATAGCATGGCCTCAGATCGGCGAGCAATCAAGTCGGAATCGGCCGTGGCTTCCCCATTAGGAGCGAACAATGAACGCGACACCCAGCGAGTCCAGCGTCGTCGACGCGGTGGGCAAGGACCTCTTCATCGACGGCAAGTGGCGGCCTGCCAGTGGGTCCAAGACGTTCCCGGTGCACGACCCGTCGACCGGCGAGGTGCTGTGCGAGGTCGCGGACGCCTCACCCGCCGACGGCAAGGAAGCCCTCGACGCCGCCGTCGCCGCGCAGGCGAGCTGGGCCAAGCACCCGCCGCGCGAGCGGGGTGAGATCCTGCGGCGCTCGTACGAACTGCTGATGGAACGCAACGAGGAGCTCGCGCTGCTGATGACGCTCGAAATGGGCAAGCCGCTCGCCGAGTCGCGCGGCGAGGTGGCCTACGCGGGCGAGTTCTTCCGGTGGTTCGCCGAGGAGGCCGTGCGCATCGAAGGCGGCTACGCGGTCGCGCCCAACGGCAAGGGCCGGTTCCTGGTTCACCGGCAGCCGGTCGGACCGTCGCTGCTGATCACGCCGTGGAACTTCCCGATGGCGATGGGCACCCGCAAGATCGGTCCGGCGATCGCGGCGGGCTGCACCTCGGTGATCAAGCCGGCCGCGCAGACGCCGCTGTCGATGCTGGCACTGGCGGGCATCATGGCCGAGGCCGGGCTGCCGGAAGGCGTGGTCAACGTGATCACCACCAGCGACTCCGGTGGCGTGATGGAGCCGCTGATCCGCGACGGCCGGGCGCGCAAGCTCTCGTTCACCGGCTCTACCGGAGTGGGCCGCAAGCTGCTGGAGCAGTGCTCGGAGAAGGTGCTGCGGACGTCGATGGAGCTGGGCGGCAACGCGCCGTTCCTCGTCTTCGACGACGCCGACCTCGACGCGGCCGTCGACGGGGCGATGCTGGCCAAGCTGCGCAACATCGGCGAGGCGTGCACCGCGGCGAACCGGTTCTACGTCCAGCGCGGCGTCGCCGACGAGTTCGCCCGCAGGCTGACCGAGCGGATGTCGGCGCAGCCGATCGGACGGGGCACCGAGGAGGACGTCGTGATCGGGCCGCTGATCGACGAGGCCGCGATCGAGAAGGTGTCCAGTTTGGTCAGTGACGCCGTCGACCGGGGAGCGAAGGTGCTCACCGGTGGCTCCGGTGTGGACGGTCCCGGCCACTTCTACCAGCCGACCGTGCTCACCGACGTGCCGCAGGACGCCCGGCTCGCGCACGAGGAGATCTTCGGGCCGGTGGCGCCGATCAACGTCTTCGACACCGAGGACGAAGCGGTCGCCAAGGCCAACGACACCGAGTACGGGCTGGTCAGCTACCTCTACACCAGTGACATCAACCGGGGGCTGCGAGTCTCGGAGGCGCTCGAGGCCGGCATGGTCGGGCTCAACCAGGGCATCGTGTCGAACCCGGCCGCGCCGTTCGGCGGCATCAAGCACTCCGGACTCGGCCGGGAGGGCGGCACTGTCGGCATCGACGAGTTCCTCGAGACCAAGTACATCGCGGTCGGGCTGACGTAGGCGGGGCTACTTCTTCGGGCCGTTTCCGTTCCCATTGCCGCCGGCGTTGCCGTTGCCCTTGGGCTTGTCCTGCTCCGGCGACGTCGGCTCCGGTGCGTTTCCACCGCCGGCGATGGTCGAGGTGATGAACGCCAGGATGCTGTCGTTGTTCACCTCGGCGTAGACACCGGGGAAGCCGGGGAAGGCGCAGCCGATGCCCCAGCTGACGATGCCGATCTGCACCAGCCGTCCGTCCAGCTCATGGAACAGCGGGCCGCCGCTGTCGCCCTGGCAGGAGTCGGCCAGCAGCTCCTCGGCGCAGATCTCGGTGTCCGGGTCGAACCCGGCGAGCCCGTTGCCGGTCATGCCAGCGCAGCGGTCGTCGGCGACGGCCTGGACGTCGGCGCGCTTGAGGTGGCTCGGCGTGACCGGCGAGCCGAAGAACTCCGTGCCCCAGCCCGCCACGGTCAGCGGCGTGCCCTCGGCCTCGAGGTCGTCGTCGCCCTCGCCCGCGAGCTGAATGGCGGGCACCGACACCGGCTCGGCGAGCTTGAGCAGCGCGGCGTCGTGGATGCCGACGTCGGGATCGTAGTCCGGGTGCACGTGGATCGCGGCGACCGCGACGCGCTGCCCGCCCTCGGCGGCGAGGTCGGTCTTGCCGACGACGACGTCCTGGTCGGACGGCTTGGCGCCTTCGACGCAGTGTGCCGCGGTCAGTACCCACTCCGTGGCGACGACGCTGCCGCCGCAGAAGTGGAAGTCGTCCTCCTGCAGCGAGGCCATGAAGGGGTACTGGCCTTCAGCCGCCTGTTCGCCCCCGACGATGGCCTGGGCCGGGTGCTGCACCAGGACCGTGGTGGCGACAGCGGCGGCGAGGGCCGCACCCACCGACGCCAGCTTGCTCGTGACTCGCACGGAGATCTCCTCTGTCCGCCCGATGAGGTCATTCCGTGCAACGAGCACAGGACAGAAAGGTCACTCGAAAGTGTGACAGTGCTAGTAGATACCAATCCGACCGAAAGCCTGCCGACTGGCAGGTCTGGCAAGTGTGCCAGTCGGCTTTCTTTCGTCTTCTTGGTATAACCGTTCAGCCCGCGATGTCGACGCCGTCGGCGGGCACCGACGGCGGCGGGCCGGAGTGCAGGCTGCTGCCGGGCGCGAGCCGGGTGATGGCGTCCTCCATGTGCGCGTCGAGCAGCTCCAGCACGCGCCGCTCGTCGCCCGCCTTCATCGCCTCGATGATCGCGGTGTGCTCGGCGACGCGGTCCTCGGTGCCGGGGTCGGTGCGTTGCAGCGCCGCGAGGCACATCCTGGTCTCGATGAGCAGCGTGCGGGCCATCCGCACCAGTCTGCGGCTGCCGGACGCCTCCACCAGCGCCTCGTGGAATCGCAGGTCCGCCTCGGGCAGCGCGTTCTGGTCGGACTCCCCGGCGGCCACCACCATCGCGTCCAGCGCCTCCGTCAGCTCGGTGACCGCGCGCTCGGTGTCACCGCGCATGATCCTGATCGCCGCAGCGCGTTCGATCGCCGCCCGCGCGGCGTAGACGTCGTAGACGTCGCCGGGCTCGAGGTCGATGACGAACAGTCCCCGGTGCCGCTCGCTGCGCAACAGACCCTCCGAGACCAGCCGCTGCATCGCCTCGCGCAGCGGCCCGCGCGAGACCTGGAACCGCGCCGCCAGCTCGGCCTCGCCGAGCTGGGCGCCGGGCGGCAGCGCGCCGGTCATGATCGCCTCGCGCAGCTGTCTGGCGATGATCGCCGCCGTCGACTCTCGGTTGACCGGCTCGATGTCAGGCAGCATCGGCGTCTCCGTCGCGGAACAACGCGCCGATGCCCTCCGCCCGCGTCGGCGCGCCCGCCAGCCGCAGCCCCTCCCAGATGGTCACCTGGTTGGCGGTGAGCACCGGCTTGCCGATGCGCTGTTCCATCTGCTCGATCAGCGCGATCGTGCGCATCGCGGTGTCGGGGATCAGCAGTGCGTCGGCCTCGGGGTGGTCCCCTCGGGTGACCAGCTCGGCTACCTCGTCCGGGTGCAGCCGCCCCACCTCGGCCGCGGTGTCGATACCGGCGCTGGCCAACTGGAGCACGTCGACGCCCTCGGCGGCGAGGAACTCGCGGAACAGCGTGGCGACGTCGTCCGGGTAGCTGGCGGTGATCGCGACCCGCTTCAGCCCGAGCGCGCGCAGCGCATGGGCGAACGCGAAGGAGGTGCTGGACGCCGGCACCCCGCTCGTCTTCGCGAGCTTGCCGACCTGCTCGGCGGCGCCGTCGTGGCCGAACACGAAGCTACCGCTCGTGCACGCCCAGACCACCGCGTCGGGGGACAGCGGCGCGAGCTGCGCGGCACCCTCCGCCAGCCGCTCTTCGCTGCCGAGGTCGAGCAGTTCGGCGACGGCGTGCAGGTCGGTGCCGTAGATGTGGGTCACCGACAGCCGGGCCGCGTCGCCGAGCATCCGCTGAGCCAGCGGGTAGTCGTCCTCGGCCGCGTGGTCGGGGTAGATGAAACCGATCGTCTTCATCAGCACCTCCTGCCGCCCCTCGGTGTTACTGAGCGGTTGCTACGTGAGGATTGTTGACAATCCTAGTAAAAGATACACCGTTCGGGTTAGGCAACCTCGGTGTGCCAGCTGCCCGGCCCGACGACGGGCAGCCCCATGCGGACCATGCAAGCCCACATCGTGAGCTGGTTGGCGGTGAGCACCGGCTTGCCCAGCCACTGCTCGAGCGGGTCGATGATGTCGAAGGTGGGCAGGTTGGTGCAGCTGACGAAGATCGCCTCCGCGTCGGGATGGTCGGCCTGGATGATGCGTTCGGCGATGGTGCGGTAGCTGACCTTCCAGATGCCGCCACCGAGGCCGAGGTGGTCACTGGAGACGGTCTCGACGTCGAGCTCGGCGAGGAAGTCGTGCAGCTTTTTGCTGAGGTCCTCGACGTAGGGCGTGAGCACGGCGATGCGGCGCAGGTTGAGCTGCTGCAGCACCTCGGCGAGCGCGCCGGAGGTGGTCACCGCGTCGGGTGCGCCGGCATCGCAGATGACCTTGCGCAGCTCGCGTTCGCCGTCGACGCCGTTGACGAAGCTGCCCGAGCTGCACAGGTAGGCCACCACCTCCGGCTCGACCGGCAGCACGTCGCGGGTGGCGGCCGCGACGTGCCTGGCGTTGCTGACCAGGCTCGCCATGTCGAGGCTGACCGGCACCGGTTCGTAGGGGGTGCGGGCGAGATGGAGCGAGACCTCGATCGGTACCCAGCGCCAGAGCTCGCGTTCGAGCGCCAGGTCGAACGGTGCGATGATGCCGATGCCGCGCTGGGCGAGCGGCCCTTCGGTGAAGGACAAGTCCAGTCCGGACAGGTCCAAGGCTCACCCCCTCGTCGTCGGTCGTTGAAGCCGTGTTGCTGACTGCCCCGGGGGATCCCTCGGATTGTTGACAATCATACGATCAACTTCTACCGTGTCAACGTGATGGGAGCCGGTCACCGCGTTGAGAGTGCCCCTGTCGTCGCCGTCCTATGCGGACAGGATCGGCCACGCGGCATGGCGCCGGTCGAGAAAGTCGCGACGGTCCGTTACGCCGACGCCGCCGGACTACCGGATGCGCTGCGCGGCGCCGACGCGCTGTTCGTCTGGGACTTCCTCTCCACCGCCGTACCCGACGCCTGGCACGCCGCCGACCGGCTGAGCTGGCTGCACATCGCCAGCGCCGGTGTCGACCCGGTGATGTTCCCCGAGCTGCGTGACAGCGACGTCGTGCTCACCAACTCGCGCGGCGTGTTCGACAACCCCATCGCCGAGTACGTGCTGGGTCTCGTCATCGCGTTCGCCAAGGACTTCGCCGGCTCGCTCGACCTGCAACGCGCCGGCACCTGGCGGCACCGCGAGACCGAGCGGGTCGGCGGCAAGCGCGTCCTCGTCGCGGGCACCGGACCGATCGGACGAGCCATCGCACGGATGCTCACCGCCGCCGGGCTGTCGGTGGCCGGGGTCGGCAGGCGCGCCCGCGAGGACGACCCGGACTTCGGCACCGTGCACGCCTCCGACGAGCTTGCCGAGCATATCGGCTGGGCTGACTACGTCGTCGCCGTCGCCCCGCTGACCGAGCAGACCAAGGGCATGTTCGACCGGCGGGCGTTCGCCGCGATGAAGCCGACCGCTCGGTTCATCAACGTCGGCAGGGGAGAGCTGGTCGTCACCGAGGACCTGGTCGACGCGCTGCGCGCCGGCGAGCTGGCCGGGGCCGCGCTCGACGTGTTCGAGACCGAGCCGCTGCCCGCCGAGAGCCCATTGTGGACAATGGACGACGTGTTGCTCTCGCCGCACATGTCCGGCGACGTCATAGGGTGGAAGGACACCTTGGTCGAGTTGTTCGTCGCCAACTTCGAGAAGTGGACAGCCGGCGAGCAGCTTGACAACGTCGTCGACAAGAAGCTGGGCTACGTGCCGACAGGGGCCGGGCCACGATAAGGAGGAGCGCATGACCGCGAGTGCTGGGACGTTGCTGACGGCGAGCGAGCTCACGGTCGCGTACTCACACGGCGCGGTGTCTCCGGTCGAGGCGACGAAGGCGGCACTCGACGCGATCGAGCGCCGCGACGGGGATATCAACGCCTACTGCCTCGTCGATCCCGATCACGCGCTCGCGCAGGCGAAGGCGTCCGAGGAGCGCTGGCGCGAAGGCAACCCGATCGGCTGGCTCGACGGCGTGCCCGCCTCGATCAAGGACATGTTCCTCACCGCGGGCTGGCCGACGCTGCGCGGCTCGCTGTGCGTCGACCGTGACCAGCTGTGGGAGGTCGACAGCCCGGTGACGGCGCGGATGCGCGAGGCGGGCATTGTCATCCTCGGCAAGACCACCACGCCGGAGCTCGGCTGGAAGGCCACTACGGACAGCAGGGCCACCGGCGTCACCCGCAACCCGTACGACACCAGCAAGACCGCCGGCGGTTCCAGCGGCGGCAGCGGGGCCGCCGTCGCGGCGGGGATGGGTGAGCTGTCGGTCGGCACCGACGCGGGCGGCTCGGTGCGCATCCCCGGCTCGTTCTGCGGCGTGGTCGGGTTCAAGCCGACCTACGGCCGGATCCCGCTGTACCCGGCGAGCCCGTTCGGCGCGCTCGCCCACGCCGGGCCGATGGCGCGGTCGGTGGACGACATCGCGCTGTACATGGACGTCCTCGCGATGCGCGATCATCGTGACCCCACGGCGCTGGCGCCGCTGACGGCCAGCTACCGCGAGGCGGTGCGTCGCGAGGTGCAGGGGCTGAACGTGGCGTTCTCGGCCGATTTCGGCTACATCGACGTCGACCCGGAGATCGCCGACCTGACCGCGCGCACCGTGCACACGCTGGAGGAGGCGGGGCTGTTCATCGAGAACGCCGACCCCGGCTTCGACGATCCCGCCGACTGCTTCGAGGCGCTCTGGTACACCGGGGCGGCCAAGTGGCTCAACACCTTCCCGGCAGGGTCCGAGGAGAAGATCGACCGGGGGCTGCGCACGGCGTGGCAGAAGGGCCTGACCTACTCGGCGATGGACTGGCTCACCGCCGACCAGGCCCGCCGGGAACTCGGCATCCTCATGGGCGAGTTCCACACCCGCTACGACGTGCTCATCACGCCGATGATGCCGATCCGGCCGTTCGAGGCCGACCACGACGTGCCGCCGGGTGGGCCGTACACCAAGTGGTGGGAGTGGACCCGGTTCAGCTACCCGTTCAACCTCACGCAGCAGCCCGCGATCAGCGTGCCGATCGGGTTCACCTCGGACGGGCTACCGGTGGGGCTGCAGATCGTCGGTCCCCGCCACTCCGACGACCTGGTGCTGGCCGTCGCGCGGCTGGTGCAGGAGGTCCAGCCCTGGCGCACCGGCATCCCAGCAGGCGAGGGACGCTGAGTGGCTCACTGAGATGCGCCCAGAACCTCATCGGTGAAGGCGCGGATCTGGCGTAGTGCGGCCCGGGTCTCCGGCGAGAAGTAGCCGAGCACCGGGAAGGCGTGGACCTGGCCGTGCCAGGCCTGGAGCTTGCACGCTGCCCCGGCGGCCCACAGCCGTTCGGCCATGACCTCGGCGTCGCAGAGCAGCACCTCGGACTCCGCGGCCATGATCAGAGACGGCGGCATGCCGGTGAGATCCTCGTCGACCGGCGAGATCGGCGGCCCGTGTCGCTGCGGATCACCCCGCCAGAACTCGGTCAGATCGACGAGCCGGTTCACCGGGATGTAGGTGTCCCGGCGGAAGTTGGCGTGCGCCCGGCGCGCGGTGGAGTCGATGTCGAGCAGCGGTGACGCCGCCACGATGCCCGCGGGCACCGGCAGCCCGGTGTCGCGGGCGCGCAACGCCGTCGCGAAGGCCAGGTAGCCGCCGGCCGAGTCACCGGCGAACACGATCTTGTCGGCGGGCACGCCGTCGTCGAGCAGATGCCGGTACGCGGTGAGACAGTCGGCGACCGAGCCCGGGATCGGCGTGTCCGGCAACTGCCGGTAGCCCACCGACAGCGCGGGCAGCCGGGTCGACGACGACAGCGCCGCGATGCCGCGCCGATGCGTGTTGAGTCCGCAGAAGAAGAACCCGCCGCCGTGGAAGTACAGCACCGCCCCGTCGGTGTGCGGCTGCTCGGCGCGGGCCGAGCGCACCCACTCCGCGCCGAAGCCGTCGAGCCGCACCGGAGTGATCGTGGTGTTGCGCGGCGCAGGTGCCCGTGCGGCGAGCCGGTCGAGGCGCTGCAACCGGGCGATGCTGCCCGGCGAGAGCGTGCCGAGCCGGAACACCGAGTGCCCCGCCGCCCACGACGCCGCGTAGAGCGCGCGCGAGCGGTAGCTCAGTCGCTGCCGCCTCGGCCCGCTGCCATCTTGTAGCCGCATGCCCATGGGTGTCCCTCCAGCGCCGTTGCTGCCGACGGGCTCACAGTATCGACATACCCACGGTATTCGAAATGGAGGTGCGGCGTGGCGGACCCCGGACGGGTCAGTTCGCTCCGGTCGCGGTGGTCAGCTCGGACAGCGCGGTGTCGAGGTGCAGCAGCATCCGCTGTAGGTGCGGCACGCTGTTGCGACACCCGGTGATGCCGAAGTCCAGCATGCCGTTGTTGCTGGTCAGCGTGATGTTCAACGCCTGCCCGTCGAGGCAGATCGAGGCCGGATACACGCCGTCGAGCTTGGCCCCGTTGAAGTACATCGGCCGCCTCGGCCCCGGCACGTTCGAGATCACCAGGTTGAACGCGGGCCGAGTGTGGTCGGCGACCCCGGGAATCGGCGCCAGGCTCAGCGGCGAGACGTTCAACGCCGACAGCAGCAGGACCTGAAGCGGGCTCAACCCGGCGAACAGCCGCTTGCCGCCGCTCATCGACGCCGCGATCCGGGCCAGCCTGCGCGCCGGGTCCGGCTCGTCCGTCGCGAGGTCGACCAGGATCGCCCCGATGGCGTTGCCGCCCTCCGCCGCCGCGTCACCGCGCCGCAGCGACACCGGCACCATCGCGGTCAGCGGCGCGGTCGGCAGCGCGCGGTGCTCGATCAGGTAGTCCCGCAGCGCGCCCGCGCACGTCGCGAGCACGACGTCGTTGACGGTGCTGCCGGTCGCCCTGGTGATCCGGCGGAACGACTCGATCGGCCACGACTGAGCCGCGAACCGCCGCGCGCCGCCGATGGAGACGTTGAACATCGTGCGAGGCGCCTGCATAGGCAGCGGCACCGAGTGCTCGCGCATCGCCTCGCTGAGCGCCCTGACCGCCGTCGGCCCGAACCCGGCGACGTCGCCCGCCATGGTGGTCATCCGCTGCCACAGCGAGCCGCCGCCGGTGCGGCTCGGCTTCTTGCCCGGCCGCAGCTCCCACGGCGCGTAACAGTCCCGCACCGACGGATCGTCCGTCAGCGCGTTCTGCATCAGCCGCAGCGCGGACACGCCGTCGAGCACGGCGTGATGCACCTTGGTGTAGATGGCGAACCGGTCGTCGGACAGCCCCTCGACGAAGTGCGTCTCCCACAGCGGCCGGTGCCGGTCGAGCAGCGTGCCGTGCCAGCGTGAGGTCAGTTCGAGCAGCTCCCTGACCCGGCCCGGGCTCGGCAACGCCGAGCGCCGCACGTGGTAGGAGAGGTCCAGCTCGTCGTCCTCGGTCCAGAGCGCCTGCCCCAGCGTGTTGACCGGGTTCATCGGCCGCTTGCGGAACAGCCGCGCCGCCTTCGCGCGCTCGATCAGATCCCGATAGATCGACTCGACGTAGTCCTCACCGGCACCGTCCGGTTTGGTGAACAGCTGCAGCCCGCCGACGTGCATCGGATGTTCCCGAGATTCCATGAGCAGGAACATCGAGTCGGTGACCGGCATCAGCTGCATGGAGGAACCACCTTGCGTCTATGAGGAATCTGCTGAAGCGAGACTCCCAATCCTAGTGTCGCTGACGGTCGCTCCGCGTTGCCAGACCGTTACGGCAAGACGTTATCGAGTCGGCGTGATCCCGTCCGGTTGGGCAGGCCCGGGGCCGGGTGACCACCAGCCCCAGTGCACCTCGGTGCCGGTGACCACGTGCGGCGGCACGCCCGGCTCGAGCGGCTCGATCTGCTTGAGCTGCCCCCACGACTGCTCCGGCTCCCCGGCGAGGAAGCTCGGCACCTCCGACTCCTCGGCCACCATGTGCATCCAGCCGAGCGGCCCGCCGCCGATGCTGTTCGCCCAGCCCGCCTCGATCGCGAGATCGCCCGCCGTGATGCGGTAGGAGGGCATCTCGCTGATGCCGTTGTGCGTCGTGGGCAGCCGCAGACAGGGGTAGACGAACGACGTCGGCCAGTCCATGTAGACCGCGTTCGCGCCGATCCGGGCGGTCAGCGTCGTCAGCGACGGCACCCGGGGTGCGGTGACGGCGATCCAACCCCGGTCGGTGAGGTCGTCGTCCTTGGCGATGATGCGCACCGCGTCGGCCTCGCGGTCGACGTAGTCCTGGCTGATCCGGGTGTCCTCCCAGCTCGTCGAGGCCTCGTACGGCACCGACATCGGCTCGCGCTCGAGGACCTCGATGCCGTGCGGGGTCCGCGTGCCGTACTCGGCGGCCAGCGACAGCGCCACGCCCTGCCCGCCTGCCACCGAGGTGACCAGCTGTGACGTCAGCTGATCGTCGCGGAGCCGGAACCATTGCGAGCGCAGCACACCGGTCGCGCCCTGCGGGTGGTCATAGCTGCTCCACATCGGCACCGTGCCGGGGTCGAACCCGGGCGGCGGCGCACCCAGCGGGTCGTCGGTGCCGACCGGCTGGCTGTGGAAGCCGACCGTCGACATCGCGTACCTGTCCGGCGGCACCGCGGGCACCGTCTTGCCGCCGCTCGGACGGTCCTCGCCGCTGATGAGCCGGGTCTTCGCCTGCTCGCTGTCGTCCTTCGGCGGCAGGGTGCGCTGCGACGGCGGCGGGTAGACGGGCAGCACGTTCGCCACCGGGTCCTCCTCGACGAGGACGCGCTCGGACATGTTGCAGCTCGAGCTCATCAGGTGGTTGAGGTTGGCCGAGGCGAGGCTGTAGCTGGCGCGCTGGTTGTAGCCCGCCGCGGCGACCGTGGCGAACTCCGACAGCGCGAACAGCCCGCACACGATCGTCAGCGACGCGGAGTTGAGCGCGAGCGCCCGCGACCGGCGTTCCGGCTGCCGGGGCGGCGCGCCCGGACGCTGCGAGCGGATGTTCTGCACCAGCGCGATTACGCCAGCGACCCCGGCGCCCAGCAGCAGGATGGTCGACACCGTGACCGGGCCGATCGCCGGCGCCGTCGTCGACCACGGCACGCCGAGTTGGGAGACGAACCAGTACGAGTTCGGCCCCGTCGTCGCGAGCGCGGCGACGACGAGCAGCGCGGCGAGGAACGCGTTGCGGTTGCGGGCGGAGCGCAGCACCGACTGGCTCGTCGCCAGCGCGGTCAGCGCCGCCATCGCCGCGCCGACCCCGGCGAACGCGCCGAAGTGGTGGGTCCACTTCGTCGGGGTCAGCGCCAGCAGCACGAAGAACAGCGCGACGGTTCCGATCAGCCGCCTGCTCGGGCCGAGCGCGGCGCCGGGAATCCTGCCCCGGCGCAGCAGCACCACCAGACACGCCATGGTGCACAACATCAGCAGCAGCACCGGGAACCTGCGGGTCAGCGAGTCGTCCCCGGTGGCGCCACCGCCGCCGAACAGCAGGTCGTAGCGGACGAACTCCTGGAACCACGCCAGGCTGGGCCCGACCTGCGTGCGCAGCCGGGTCGCCTCGATGACGGTGGCCAGCGTCTGGTCGGCGAAGACCACCATCAGCACCGCGGCACCCGCGGCCGAGACCGGGGCGAGCACGCCGGGCCAGCCGGTCTCCGCCCGCCGCCGCAGCATCTGGAACAGCGGCTTGGCCGCCACGATGTACGGGGCGACCGCGATCAGCCCGGTCGGCGTCGCGGCCAGCGTGAACGCGGACGCGACGACCCCGAGACACAGCGGCAGCAGTCGCCGGGTGACCAGGGTCCGCTCGACCGCCGTGATGGCCAGCAGCGCGCCGACCGCGGCGACCGGCTCCGGCCGGACGCCGTTGTTGAACGGCATCCACCACACCAGGAACACGGCGGCCGCCGCCCAGCCCGCAGCCGTCGAGTTGCGCACCTGCGTGCCGAGCCGGGGCAGGATCTCGCGGCTGATCAGCAGCCACGCGATCAGGGCGAGCACGAACGACGGCAGCCTGATCCACGGCGGCGCCGTCGACACCCACGTCATGACCTCGGTGAGGTGGTAGAACCAGCCGAACGGCGCCTCGGCGACGCCGAACCAGCGGTGATAGTTCGTCAGATAGCCCGCGTCGTCGGCCACTCTGGCCATCGAGAGGATGTAGCCGTCGTCCGAGGTGACCGGGCCGATGATCACCCACAGCCCGAGCGCGACGATCACCGTGACGTCCCGCCCGGTCAGCTTCCACCAGCCGATGGGCGCCCATCTCGGGGCGCGCCGCGCGAAGCGCGTGTCGAGCCGGTTCACCGCGATGAGACAGCCGAGCAGCGACAGCGTGCCGATGACGGTGGCCGTCGTCTTCCAGATGGTCGGCGAGGACTGGAAGCGGGTGTCCGGGGTGATCGACACCCGCAGCCCGTCGATGGGCTGGCGCTCGGCGCTGATGTCGGTGTAGATGCCGACGACCCGCGGCCGGATGTCGTTGTGGTCCTCGAACACCGTGCTGCCCGCGACGGTGACGGCCGTCCTCACCCCCGTCGACGAGTAGCCGATATCGCAGCCGGACGACGGCAGCGGCTGCGACACGATCTGCTCGCCCAGGTTGACCGCGCTGACCGTGCCGTTCTCGACCCGCAGGTACATGCCGACGCCGCTGTCCATCTTGCGGTGCGGCACCGTCGAGACCAGCACGCCCCCGGCGGTGGTGTCGTCGAGTGCCTTGACGGTGTCGCACGGGATGTGGACGTCGATGTCCTGCGCCCAGTAGCCGGTCAGCGGAGCGTTCACCGGACTGGTGTCGCCCGCATGCGGCCAGGTGATCGTGGCGGTGTCGAAGGTCACCGGCAGGATCGGGACGGCCACCGCGCAGGCCGTGGCGAGCACACCGAGAACGATCGCGAACAGCCGCCACCCGCGCGGTGACGACGCTGAGCCCGGGTTCCCCACCTCGGCCCTCCTGGCATCCCGTTGTGAACCCGACACGGCGAGTCACGCTAACGCACCGCAGGTGAGGCCCCGGCATCGGCGGCCGGTTGGCGACGGCCTAACCTCGATGGCGGACCAGGCAACGGAATGGAGACCGATCGCAGGTGACGCACGACATCGCGGCGCAGGCCCGCCGACGGCGCACCTTCGCGGTCATCAGCCACCCGGACGCCGGTAAGTCCACGCTGACCGAGGCGCTGGCGCTGCACGCCAAGGCGATCACCAACGCGGGCGCGGTGCACGGCAAGGGCGGCAGGCGCGGGGTCACCTCCGACTGGCTCGAGATGGAGCGCGAGCGCGGCATCTCGATCACCTCGGCCGCGTTGCAGTTCACCATCGACGACACCGTGATCAACCTGCTCGACACCCCGGGTCATGCCGACTTCTCCGAGGACACCTACCGGGTGCTGTCGGCCGTCGACTCCGCGGTGATGCTGCTCGACGCCGCCAAGGGCCTCGAGCCGCAGACGCTCAAG
>WHUB01000012.1:57593-82125 GCA_009377395.1 Actinophytocola sp.
GGCGGCGGTGCTGAACTTCGGCGTGAAGCAGCTGCTGGAGCAGCTCATCGAGCTGAGCCCGCGACCCGAGCCGAGACTCGACGTGAACGACCAGCCCCGGCCGATCGACGCGCCGTTCTCCGCGTTCGTGTTCAAGGTGCAGACCGGCATGGACCCGGCCCACCGCGACCAGGTCGCGTTCGCCCGGGTCTGCTCGGGGCGCTTCGAGCGCGGCATGACCGTCACCAACGCCACCACCGGGCGGCCGTTCGCGACCAAGTACGTGCAGCAGGTGTTCGGCCAGCAGCGCTCCACAATGGACGAGGCGTACCCCGGCGACGTGATCGGCCTGGTCAACGCCACCGCGCTGCGGGTGGGCGACACCCTCTACGACGGCAAGCCGAAGGTCGTCTTCCCCGGCCTGCCGAGCTTCGCGCCCGCGCACTTCGCCGTTGCCCGGCCCCGCGACCTCGGCCGCGCCAAGCAGTTCCGCAAGGGCATCGACCAGCTCGAATCCGAAGGCGTGGTGCAGATTCTGCGCTCCGACCGGCGCGGCGAAGGAGTGCCGATCTTCGCCGCCGTCGGGCCGATGCAGTTCGAGGTGGCCGCGCATCGGCTCGACGTCGAGTTCGGCGTCGGCGTCGAGCTGGATCGGCTGCCGTACCGCACCGTCCGGCGGCTGACCGACAGCGAGCACCGCAAGACCATCGAGGCCAGCCGCCGGGGAGAGGTGCTGACCCGCTCCGACGGCGCGCAGCTGGCGCTGTTCGCCGACGAGATCGCGCTCGGCACGCTCCAGCGCCAGCACCCCGGCCTGGCGGTCGAACACCTGGTCGCCGGCACCGACTGAGCCAGGGCCATGGCCGAAAGCCCTCCCAGGTGAGGACCCTCGGCAAGTGCGTTCTTCCGTGCGGACGCCTACTGTGGGTGGATAACATCAATTACACCGATCGTGCGAGGACATCCACTATGCACGCCTCCGAGATCATGGCGCGACCAGTGCCCACCGTCGGCCTGCGCACCCCGGTCGCCGACGCCGTCGACCTGCTCATCGCCCGGGCACTGCCTGCGCTGCCCGTGCTCGACAAGGACGGCCGCCTCGTCGGCCTGTTCTCCGAGGCCGACGCGCTGACCTCCGAGGTGACCTACGCGGGCGACGACACCGTCACCGTCGAGTCGGCGATGACCAAGCAGGTCGAGGTCGCCGGTCCGCGCGCCGATGTCGCCGACGTCGCGCGCCTGATGCTGGACCATCATCTGAGCTGCGTGCCGATCGTGGCGGGCGATATGGTGTTCGGCCTGGTCACCAGGACCGACGTGCTCCGCCGCCCGGACCGGGTGGCCGCGGGCAGCGCGCCCGCGCACTAGGGACAGAACACCTAGGGCAGCGGAACCGACCACACCAGCTTCGTGCCGGTGCCCTTCGCCGGTGTCACCCGCAGTGACCCACCGCCACGCTCCGCGCGTAGTGCCAGGTCGGCGAGCCCACCGCTACCGTGCGGCGTCCCGGCGAGCGGCGTGTCCGGCCGCCACACTCCGTCGTCGGTGACGTCGATGGTCAGGTCGTCGGCGACCGACACGGTCAGCATCGCCCGGCCCGCGCCCGCGTGCGCGACCACGTTCCCGACCGCCTCCCGCACCACCGCCTCGGCGGCGTCGGCGAGCTCGTCGTCGACGACGTCGAGCGGGCCCGCCATCCGCACCGTCACCCGCAGCACCGCGTCGCCGACGACGTCGGCGGCCGCGTCCTGCAGCCGGGACCGCAGCTTCGTGGCACCCACCCTGCCCCGGTGCAGGTCGGAGATGGTGTCGCGCATCTCGGTCACGATGTCCTGCAGGCTGTCGAGCGCGGCCGCGATACGCTCGCGCACCTCGGGCACCCGTGCCATGACGCCGGTGCGTTCCAGCGCGAGACCGGTCGCGAACAACCGCTGGATGATGTGGTCGTGCAGGTCGCGGGCGATCCGGTCGCGGTCGGCGAGCACGTCCAGCTCGCGGGTGCGGGCGTGGGTCCGGCCCAGCTGGTAGGCCAGCGCCGTCTGGTCGGTGAACGACTCCGCCAGCCGCAGGTTCTCGTCGGTGAACGGGGTGCCGCCCCGCCCGCGCGCGGTGACCAGCACGCCGAAGGTGGTGTCCAGCGCCCGCAACGGCACCAGCAGCGCGGGCCCGAACCTCGCGACCGGCCCCGCCTCGGTCGGCACCGCCAGCTCGTCCACGCGACGGCCGACGTTGGCCTGGTACACCTGGCCACACACCGACCCTTCGATGGGCAGCACCGTGCCGGCGGCGATGTCCGGGCCCGCGTCGACGGCGACGTCGACGGTCAGCGACTCGCCCCGGCCGGACTCGCCGGCCACCGCCACCACGGCGTGCGGGGTGCCGGCCAGCTCGGCGGCCTTGCGGGTGATGAGCGTCAGCGCCTCGTGCGGCTCGGTGCCGCCGAGCAGCTGCGTGCTGATCTCGCTCGTCGCGGCGAGCCGGTGCTGGTTCTGCCGCACGCTCTCGTACAGCCTCGCGTTGTCGATCGCGACGCCCGCCGCGGCGGCGAGCGCCTCGACGATGGCCTCGTCGTCCTGGGTGAACGGTGCGCCCGCGGCCTTCTCGGCCAGGTAGAGGTTGCCGAACACCGCGCCGCCGCTGCGGATCGGCACCCCGAGGAAGGACCGCATCCGGGGATGGTTCGCCGGGAACCCGTATCCGGTCGGATGGGTGGTGACGTCGTCGAGCCGCACCGGCTTCGTCGCCGTGAACAGCTCGCCGAGCAGGCCGTGCCCCTTCGGCGGCGCCCCGATCACCCGAGCGGCGTGGTCGTCGAGGCCGTAGTGGATGAACCGGCTCAGCGTGCCGTCGCCGCCGCGCACGCCGAGCGCGCCGTAGCGGGCGTTGACCAGGGTGACCGCCGAGTGCATGATCTGGCGCAGCGTGGCGTCGATGTCGAGTTCCGACGAGACGGCCAGCATCGCCTCGAGCAGGTCGTCGAGCTGCTCCTGAGCGTCGATGGCGCGCGAGATCCGTTGCCGGACCCCCGTCAGCAGCTCGTGCAGTTCGAGCCCCGCCAGCTGTCGCGCAGCCTGCTGGTCCCGCTCGTGGGTCACGTCAGCGGCGTCCCTTCCTGGTGTCGGCGCCGAGTTCCGAGACGACCTCGGCGACCCGTCTGCGCGGGCTCGACGGCAGCCTGCCCGCCGTCGTCGGGGCCCAGCCCACGCGAATGAGCAGCTGTGGCCTGCCCGCGTCCTCGAGCACCTCGCTGGCCACCATCGTCCTGCTGCCCGCCACCTCGAGCGCCTGCGAGAGCGGGCAGGTCGCCAGGCCGAGCTCGGTCGCGGTGAGCAGGGCGGCGCTGGCGGCCTCGCCCGCGCGCAGCCGGGACACCGTGTCGTCGCCCGCGGTGGCGAGCGCGAGCAGCACGGTGGCCTCCTCGGCGTCGCGGTCACCGAGGTACGGCGGCAGCGTGCCGCCGGGGAAGGTGCGCATCACGATCGTCGAGTGGGCGAGCCCCGGCGCCGGGGAGCTCGCGGCGAGCACGCCGTCGGTTGCGAACGGGCCGCGACCGCTCCACTCGGCGATCTCCATCGCGTAGTTCGGGTCGTTCTCCTGCTGCCGGTTCGCTTCCGCGATCGCCGCGACCAGCTTCGCCCGCGTCACCGACTCGGTCACCGGAACCAGCAGCGCGCCCGCCTTGGCCGCCGCCGCGACCATCCGATCGACGTGGCCCGGCGGCACCGGCCACGAGGACAACGGCCTGCGGTCGCTGCGCCTGCGCAGGATCGTGCCCGCGATCATCACGTCGTCGTCGGTGGGCGCGTGGCGGTGCGGCTCGATCGAGGCGAGGTGATCGGGGTAGGCCGGATTGGGCAGCCGGTGCACCGTGGTCTGCCAGCCCGACGCCCGCAGCGCGACCCGCAGGTGATGCAGCGCGGCGCCGCAGCTGACGACGAGGTCTCTGCCGTCGGGGTCGGTCGCGGGCACCTGCCGCTCCCAGTCGGCGTAGAGGTGCACCGACCGGTCACCGAGCTGCCACAGCCAGGGCTGGGTGTTGTGCACGGACGGCGCCTTGGTCGCGAGTTCGACCGCGCTGAGCAGGGTGTCGCGATCGGGGTGAATGGCGCTCATCGGTCCTGCTCCTTGCTCGTCGCGGTCGTTCCGGGTGCCATGGTTCGTCCGCGGCGACCCCAGCGGCTAGGGCCGAAGGCCCCCGCATGGCCGGGACAAGCTCCCCTAGCAGGGCGAACACCTGCCGGCGTGGGCGACCGCCGCGCCGAGTTCACCGCGCGAGAAGCGGGCCGAAGGTCCCGGCAGGTGGGTACCGATGACAACGGTGCGCAGGTGTGAGCGTGCCTAGCGTCGGCAGCAGAGCAGGTGATCGGGAGGAGAGTCCGATGCGGGCAGTGGACATCATGACGAGACCGGCGGTGAGCGTGCACCCCCAGACCTCCGTCGGCGAAGCGGTGGCGGTGCTGTCCGAACGCGGGTTCGCGGGACTTCCCGTCGTCGACGACAACGGCAGGGTGGTCGGCATCTTCACCGAGGCCGACGCCCTCAACGGTATCGACTCGGCAGGCGAGCTGCGCGTCGACGCGATGATGTCCACGCCGGTCGAGGTCGCGACGCCGGAGACCCACGTGACCGAGCTGGCCCGGCGGATGCTCGCCGACGGGCTGCGCTGCATGCCGATCGTGGCCGACGGCGTGCTGGTCGGCGTGGTCAGCAGGCACGACCTGCTGCGCCCGCTGGTGCGCTCCGACGACACCATCGCCGCCTACGTGCGCGCCCTGCTCGACGACTACAGCAACAAGCGGGATCACTGGCACGTCGCGGTGTCCCACGGCCGCACCAGGAGCTGATCAAGCTCAGCGAGCGGGCGCAGCTGGTCGTCGTCGGCAGCAGGGGACGGGGCGGCTTCGCCGGACTACTGCTCGGCTCGCACAGCCAGGCCCTGATCCACGCAGCCCGGTGCCCGGTGATGGTCGTGCGCCCGGCCGCCGACCGCGGCTGAGGATTCGGCGCGGTCATTGGTCCCTTCATCTGGTGACGATTTTCCGGTGTCAGACGTAGGGACGCGGCCGCATCATGAGGGCATCAGCAGGGGCAGGAGGAATGCCATGATCGCCTCACAGACGTCCGTTGTCACCCAGGCGCTGGAAGCCGCGGTGCGGGCGCCATCGCCGTTCAACACCCAGCCGTGGTGGTTCAGCGTCGACGGCAACCGCATCGAGCTCCGGCTCGACTGGCGGCGGGTGCTCGAGGTCGCCGATCCGGACGCGCGCGAGGCGCGACTCGCCTGCGGCGCGGCGCTGTGCAATCTCCGTATCCAGCTGCGGGGGCTCGACCGGATCGGTCTCGTCGACCTGATGCCGGACCGGGACGACCCCGACCTGCTCGCCGTGGTGCGAGTCGTGGGCGAACGGCCCGCGACCGACAGCGAACACAAGCTCGCCGACGCGATCGGCCGGCGCCACACCAACCGGCACCCGTTCCTCGACCGGCCGGTCGGCGCGGGCGCCCGGGCCACGCTGGCGTCCGCGGCGCGCGCCGAGGGTGCTCGGCTGGTGTTCGTCGACGCCTCGGAGCGCTACGACCAGCTGGTCGGCATCATCCGCATGGCCGAGCAGCGGCTCGACTGCGACGAGGCGTACCGGCAGGAGACCAGGTACTGGCTCGACGGCCCGCTCGACCGCCGCGACGGCGTGCCGATCGACGCGGTCGGGCCCGAGTCGGTCGGGGACCCGCTGGTGCGGCTGCGCACCTTCTACCTGCCCAACCCGCTGCCCGCGCGGCGGTTCGAACAGCAGCCGCTGCTGGTCGCCGTCGTCACGACGGGCAAGGGGCCGCGCTACGACGTGATCGCCGGAGCCGGGATGCAGCGCGCCCTGCTCGCCGCGTGCAGTCTCGGGCTCAGCGCGTCGTTCCCGTCGCAGCCGTTCGAGGTGCCCGACCTTCGCGAGGACGTCACGAAGGTGTTCGCGTCGGACGGGCAGGCACACACCCTGCTGCGCATCGGCTACGGCTACCCGGTCGGGGTCACGCCTCGCCGCTCCGTCGACGAGGTCACCGGCACCCCCTGACGTCGTGTCCTGCGCTCCTGCCGTCGTGTGCTGCGTTCGCGACACCGAGCGGCACGGTCACCGCCCGCCCGGCCTCGAGGAGTGATCCAGGTAGCTGTCCGGGGCGAACTCGTCGCATGCGATGGCCTTGCGCCGCAGCCGCAGGTACGTCGGGCCGGACACTCGGGCGCGGCGGGGCAGGATCGGTGTGATGGCACGGGAAATCGCGGCCAGCGCGTCCGCCTGGCGCTGCTTGCTCGCGCTCCACGGCACGCCGAACCGTTGCCGCAGTTCGGGAGGGAGCGCGTCGGCGCCGGTCAGCGTCAGCACATATCCGGCGGGCAGGCGCACCAGCCGCCACAGCCAGCCGAGCCGCTGCGGCCAGCCCGGTGGCGGTGCCGGAGTGCGGATCGTGCGCAGCACCGTCTGGACGGTCTCGTTGTCGACAAGCCGATCACGGATCATGGTGTCGCAATAGGACTGAAACCCGGCCCAGTCCGTGGGCAGGTCGCCGTCGCGAATGCCGAGCAACCGGCCGAGTCCCAGCCATTCCTGATAGGACGACTCGATGTCGTCGGGCGTCAGCCTGCGGATGTAGCGGCTGTGCAGCTCGACGATCGCGAGCATCAGCGTCGCGTGCACCCAGGCGTAGGCCTCGGGTTCGAGGGCGTGGTACTTGCCGCCGTCGGGGCGGACGCCCTTGATGCGCTTGTGCATCTCGCGCACCCGGCTCGCGGTCTGGATCGCGTCGTCGCCGCCGTAGACGAGCAGGTCGACGTAGTCCAGCGTGCGGGTCAGGCGTTGCCACGGTTCGTTCGTGAAGTTCGAGTGCTCGGCGACACCCGCTCCGACGGTGGGGTGGGCGACCTGCAGGAGCAGCGCGTACGGCGCGAGCAGCAACCGGCGGACGTCGCTGGCCTGCGCCCAGGACAGCGAGTCCGGTCCGACGACGTACCGGCGTGCCTCCTCATGCGACGGACGTACCGAGCTCATGGGCAACCCCTCCTCGACGGCGATGAGGACCATGAAAGCCCACTGTTGGCATGTTGTCAATAGAGTCGGTGTGCGTCCATTTCGCGTAACGGGGCATATGTCTTTGGTCCCGCCGAGTCGGGGGCGCGCGGCCCTGGCGCGCTGAGTACGCGGGGCTTTGGCTCGGGTTAGGTCCCGTGCAGTCGGGACGCCCCTCATGGAGGTGACGAGATGACAGAAGGAACTCACGCCGCGCCCAAGATGACCGAACACCCGGACATCGTGGCGATGAGCGCGCGCTACGACCGGATGGCCGAGTCGATCACGGCGCAGGCGACTGACGCGCTCACCGTGCTCGCCGGGCTGTTCGTCGCGCTGTCGCCGTGGATTGTCGGTTTCACCGACACATCGGCGGGACTGGCGAGGAACAACCTGGTCATCGGGCTCGCCGTCGCCGCGCTCGGTGCGAGCTTCGCGTTGGCCTACGAGCGCACCCACCGGCTGATCTGGGTGTGCCCGTTGCTCGGAGTCTGGACCATCGTCGCTGTGTGGTTGGTCAGCGGCGCCGAGACGACCACGGCGACCGTGCTGAGCAACGTGATCGGCGGCGCGGTGGTGACCGCACTCGGGTTGATCGCCATGGTGCCGATGTTTCTGGCACGGCGGTCAGCACGCTGATCGCACGAGGACGGTGGCCGGGCCCGGGTTCGGCCACCGTGCGTGAGGTAGGTATGTCATGACCACGACCGTTCGGCCGGTGATCGCCACCGCCTTGGAAGCCGCGATCCGCGCGCCGTCGCCGTTCAACACGCAGCCGTGGTTGTTCGAAGTGGACGGTCCGCACGTCGCGGTGCGGCTGGACCGGCGTCGGGTGCTGACCGTGGCCGACCCGGATGCGCGCGAGGCGCGGCTGGCGTGCGGCGCCGCGCTGTGCAACCTGCGCCTCGGCCTGCGGGCACAGAACAGCATCGGGTTGATGCGCGTGTTGCCCGATCCGGCCGACATCGATCTGCTCGCCACCATCCGGGTAGCGGGAGAACGCAAGGTGTCCGCCGCCGAGCGGCAGCTCGCCGACGCGATCGCGAGACGGCACACCAACCGGCACCCGTTCCGGGAGCATCCGGTGCCCCCGGACGCGCGGACGCCCCTTGCCGATGCCGCCCGCACCGAAGGCGCCGAACTGGTGTTCATCGACGTCTCGGAACGCTATGACACCGTGGTGCGGCTCGTCCGGGAAGCGGAACGGGCGATGGCGAGCAGTGGGAAGTACCAGCGCGAGATCAGGCGCTGGCTCGGCGGGCCGCCCGGCCGCCGTGACGGCGTCCCGCTCGCGGCGGCCGGGCCTGCGCCCTCGTCGGGACGACTGCTCCAGCTGCGGACCTACTACCGGCCGAACCCGTTGCCGCCACGGATGTTCGAGCGGCAGCCGCTGCTGGCCGCGGTGACCACGTCGGGATCGACGCCGCGGTTCGACGTGCTGGCCGGCGCCGGGATGCAGCGCGCGCTGCTGGCCGCGTGCACGCTCGGACTCAGCGCGTCGTTCCTGTCGCAGCCGTTCGAGATCGAGGCCACGCGGCGGGAGCTGGCGGCGGAGTTCCGTAACCACGGCGAGGTGCACACGCTGCTGCGGATCGGCTACGGGCCGCCGATCGGCGCGACGCCCCGGCGCGGCGTCGGCGAGGTCACGGTGCCACGGATGCGGGTGCCCCGATGACGACGGTGGCGTCGAGGTCGTCAGACCTCGCGATGCGCGGGTGCAGCCCACTGAGCGCCATCGCCTCGGCGGTCTGTTCCGCTTGATGCGCGCTCGTCTCGATCAGCAGATGTCCGCGCGGCGTCAGCCAGCGCGGGGCCGCCGCGATGACGCGCCGTTGCACGTCGAGACCGTCGGCTCCGCCGTCGAGCGCGACCTGCGGCTCGTGCAGCCGCGCTTCCGGTGGCATGAGGCCGATCTCGCCCGTTGGAACGTAGGGCGCATTGGCGACTAGGACGTCGACGCGGCCCCGCAGACCCGCGGGCAACGGCGTGTCGAGATCACCGACATAGGCGTCGCCATCGGGGGCGATGTTGGCGCGGGCGCACCGCACCGCGACGGGATCGATGTCGACGGCGTGCAGCTCGACAGCCGCGAGTTCGGCCAGCAGCGCGGCGCCCACGGCGGCCGAGCCGCAGCACAACTCGACCACAACCGGCGATGCCGGGGCGAGCGTGGCGGCGAGGCCGACGAGAAACTCCGTCCGCCGCCGGGGCACGAACACGCCGGGCTCCACCGCGATCCGCAGCCCACGGAACTCCGCCCAGCCGAGAACGTACTCCAGCGGCACGCCGGCGACCCGCCGCTCCACCATCGCGGCCAGCTCCGCCGAACTCGCGGCGGTGGAGACCAGCAGCCGAGCTTCGTCCTCGGCGAAGACACATCCGGCGGAGCGTAGCCGCGTCACGATGTCGGGCCGGCTGGACGACAGTGCCGTCACGGTGTCACCCAGATCATGAGACGCCACAGCTGTTGTGTCTGGCGGTATCGCTCCCGCAGCACCACGCGACCGGCCGTCAGCTCCGTGGGCATGGTGTCGCTCATCGTCTCAGTCCACCCACGTGCACCCGCCGACGCAACTGGTTTCTGCCATGCTGTGATGCCATGACGACGGTAGCGATCATCGGAGACGGACCTGGCGGGCTGAGCGCGGCGCTGTTCCTGGCGAAGAACGGCAACGAGGCGGTCGTCTACGGCCAGGACAAGACGGCGATGCACGCCGCGCAGGTGCACAACTACCTGGGCATCGACGACATCAGCGGCACCGACTTCCAGGCGGCCGCTCGTGCGCAGGTCACCGGTTTCGGCGTCAAGCTCCGCGACGAGAAGGTGGAGACCATCAGCCAGCAGGACGGGCGCTTCACCGTCCGCACCGAGGCCGGTGTGTCCGACGCGGACTACCTGGTGCTCGCGGGCGGCAAGGCGACCCGGCGGCTCGCCGAGGAGCTCGGCGTCGAGCTGACCGATGCGGGCGCACGGGTCGACACCGAGAACCGGACGAACGTCGATCGGGTGTACGCGGTCGGACGGCTCGCGCGGGCCAACCGCAGTCAGGCCATCATCTCGGCGGGCGCCGGAGCCGTGGCCGCGCTCGACATCCTGTCCCGGGAGGCAGGCAAGGACGTCCACGACTGGGACACCCCGCCGAAGGACGACGGCTGAGCCTAGCTGTCGACGCCGAGGGAGAACGCCGCCTCGAGGTCGTGCTTGGAGTAGGTGCGGAACGCGATGTGCGTCTCGGTCGAGCGGACGCCGTCGACCTTGTTCACCCGCCCCGGAATGACCTGCGCGAGGTCGTCGTGCTCGCGGACCCGGACGATCGCGACGATGTCGAACTCCCCGGTCACGGAGAAGACCTCGCTCACGCCGTCAATGTCGGCCAGCGACTCGGCGACCTCGGGGATCCGGTCCGTGTCAGCGTTGATGAGCACGATTGCGGTGATCACGGGGCGGCTCCTTGCTCCGGGTCGCGGGCGAGTCGAGGGTAACCCAACTACGTCGTGGGTCGGGCGCGCAGGTGGGCGCGTTCGCCCTGTTTGCCGAAGAGGCTGAGGAACTCGACCGATTCGGCGTCGGCGGGGCCGAACCAGTGCGGCACGCGGGTGTCGAACTCGGCGGCCTCGCCGGGTTTGAGCACCAGGTCGTGCTCGCCGAGCACGAGCCGCAGCCGTCCGTTGAGGACATAGAGCCACTCGTAGCCCTCGTGGGTCTGCGGATCGGGCTCGGCCGGGCGGCTGCCGGGCTCGATCACCAGCTTGTACGCCTGGATGCCACCGGCCCGGCGGGTCAGCGGCAGCATGGTCATGCCGTGGCGGGTGACCGGACGCAGGTGGATGCGCGGGTCTCCGGTCGGCGGGGCGTCGACGAGCTCGTCGAGCGTGACGCCGTGAGCCTTGGCCAGCGGCAGCAACAGCTCCAAGGTCGGTCGGCGTGACCCCGACTCGAGCCGGGACAGGGTGCTCACCGAGATGCCGGTCGCCGCGGAGAGGTCGCCCAGCGTGGACTCGCGCTGCCGGCGCAGCGCGCGGAGCCGGGGACCGACCGCGTCGAGCGCGGGGCCGAGGTCGTCGCCCATGACGGTAGTTTGCCAGGTCGGCAAACAAACTTGCCACCTTGGCCGACGGTTTCGCAAGGTGGTCGGACGTGACCGATGAGCTGAACGATGGCTACGACGTCGTGGTGGTCGGCGGGGGCGCCGCGGGACTGAACGGGGCGCTCATGCTGGCCCGGGCGCGGCGGTCGGTGGTGGTGATCGACGCGGGCGAACCGCGCAATGCCCCTGCCGTCGGCGTGCACGGGTTGCTGGGCCGGGACGGGATGCGGCCGCGCGCGGCGAGCAGCGCCTTGACCCACAGGGCGAGCTTGCGGGCGGCCTGCTCCGGTCGCTCGGTCATACACACCAGGTGACTGATCGTCATCCGCGTCGCGAGGTCCGCGATCAGCACGTGATCGGTGTGCGCGATGTCGGGCCAGAGCTTGCCGCCGATCTCGACCAGCCGCGTGTTCACCGTCTCGATGACGGCCGCCGCGTCGGTGGTGAGCAGGGCGATCATGTCGTCGTTGTCCTTGCGCGCCAGCGTGAGCTCCACCAGCGGCTGCTCCGCCGCCACCCGCAGCGCCAGCGCCATGCCCGAGGCGACCGCCTCCGACAACGACGGATGTCGTGCCAGCTCGCCCTCGATGAGGTCGACCAGCCGGTCGGCGACGCGCACCGCCACCGCCTCGGCGAGGCCGAACTTGTCACCGAACTCGTTGTAGACCGTCTGCCGGCTGACCCCCGCGGCCGCGGCGACATGCCCGACGCGCAGCTTGGCCATCCCCACTTCGATGGCTCTGCGCTCCGCCGCGTCGAGCACCCGTTGCCGGGCGGCGCTCGCACGCTGGGTGCCGACCGGCTCCCTTCGCAACGCTGTCACGCACGTCACAATTCGTGATGATCATGGAAAAGTCAATCGGGCACACCGGGCGTCGTCGCGCGGTCCGGCAGGGCGTCCCGCAGCAGCTCAGCCAGGTGCAGCGACCGGATCCCGACGAGCTGCTCGAACTGGGTCCGGCAGCTGAAACCGTCGGCGACGACGGTGGCGTCGGGCGGCGCCGAGGCCAGCGCGGGCAGCACGCCGTGCTCGGCGACCTGCCGCGACGTCTGGTAGTGGCCGCGCTCGAACCCGAAGTTGCCGGCCAGCCCGCAGCAGCCTGCGTCGAGCATCTGCGTGTCGGCGCCGGTCGAGCGCAGCAGCGCGGCGTCGGGGCCGGAGCCCATGATGGCGTGCTGGTGGCAGTGGACCTGCACCGTGGCGTGCCCGTCGACGGCGGGGGGCGACCAGTCGGGGGCGTGGCTGGCCAGCAGCTCGGCGAAGGTGTGGGTGTTGGCCGCGACAGTGGCCGCGGCGTCGTCGTCCGGCAGCAGCTCGGTGGCGTCAGAGCGGAACATCGCGGCGCAGCTCGGTTCGAGCGCCACCATCGGCACCCCGGCCTCGGCCAGCGGCGCGGCCTCGACGATCGACTGGCGCAGCATCCGCCGCGCGACGCCGAGCTGTCCGGTGCTGACCCAGGTCAGCCCGCAGCAGCGGGGCCGGTCGATGGTCAGCACCTCGAACCCGGCGGCTTCGAGCACCTCGGTCGCGGCCACACCGATGTGCGGGGCGAAGAAGTTCGTGAAGGTGTCCGGCCACAGCAGCACCGAGCCGCGCGGCGCGTCGCTACCGTCGCCGGGCCTGCGGTGGCTGGCGTACCAGTCGAGGAAGGTGTGCTCGGCGAACCGAGGCAGCTCCCGCTCGGCCGCGATGCCACCGGCACGTTTGAGCACAGTGGACAGTGGTGACGAGGTGATCCGGTTGACGGCCTTGGGCATCCGGGAGGCCAGCCGCGACAGCAGCGGCAGCCAGCCCATCGAGTAGTGCGCGGCGGGCCGGAGCCTGCCCCGGTAACGGTGATGCAGGTACTCGGCCTTGTAGGTCGCCATGTCGACCCCGACCGGACAATCGCTCTTGCAGCCCTTGCAGGACAGGCACAGGTCGAGCGCCTCGTCGACCTCTTTCGAGCGCCAGCCGTCGGCGACGGTGTCGCCGAGCAGCATCTCCTGCAGCACCCGGGCGCGGCCGCGGGTGCTGTCCTTCTCGTCGCGGGTGGCGCGGTAGCTGGGACACATCACGCCGCCGGAGAGGGTGCGGCACTTGCCGACGCCGACGCAGCGGTGCACGGCGGTGCCGAGCTGGCCGCGGTCCTCGTGCAGCGCGAGGGTTGTCGGGGGCCGCAGCCAGTGGCGGTCCGGGTCGAGGCGGAGGTCGTCGGTCATGGCGTTGGCGTCGACGATCACCCCGGGGTTGAGCTTGCCCTCGGGGTCCCAAATGGACTTGAACTCGGCGAACGCGCGCATCGTCTCGGGGCTGTAGAGGTCGGACAACAGCTCGGAGCGGGCGCGGCCATCGCCGTGCTCGCCGGAGGGCACGCCGCTGTGGCGTTTCACCAGCTCACCGGCCGCGCGCATGAACTCGTCGAACCGGCCGACGCCGTCGTGGCTGCCGAAGTCGAAGTCGAGCCGCACGTGCAGGCAGCCCTCGCCGAAGTGGCCGTAGACCACGCCGTGCAGGCCGTACTGGTCCAGCAGCCGGTGGAAGCCGCGCAGATAGGCGCCGAGGTTGCGCGGCGGCACGGCGGCGTCCTCCCAGCCGGGCCAGGACAGTGTGCCGTCCGGGGAGCGGGTGGCCAGCCCGGCACCGTCCTCGCGGATCTTCCACACCGCCTTGCGGTGCGCCGGGTCGTCCACTGTGGTCACGTCGCGGACGCCGTCCATTGTGGTCAGTGCCTCGGTGAGCGCGCGGGCCTTGTCGCTGCTGTCGACGTCGATGAGCAGCCACGCCGCACCGTCGGGCAGCTCCGGCACCGATCCGGCGCGGCGGGCGCGGAGCACGTCGAGGATGCGGTCGTCCATGCCCTCGCAGGTCAGCGGCTTGTGCTCCAGGATGGCGGGCACGACGTCGGCGGCGGCGACGGAGTCGTCGAACCCGGCGATGACCAGACGCTGTTCGGCGGGCAACGGCACCAGCTTCACGGTCGCGGCCAGCACGATCACGCAGCTGCCCTCGGTGCCGACGAGCGCCTTGGCGGCGTCGGCGCCGTTCTCCGGCAGCAGGTGGTGCAGCCCGTAACCGGAGACCTGCCGGGAGAACTGGCCCAGCTCGGTGCGCAGGCTCGCCCGGTGGCTGTCGGCCAGGGTGCCGAGGGCGGCGTGGATCTGTCCCGCCCGGTCGGTGCGGGGCTCGGCGACGCCGCCCGGGCCGACGGTGAGCCGGGTGCCGTCGTAGCAGAGCACGTCGAGCGAGACGACGTTGTCGGAGGTGCGGCCCCAGGCGACGGAGTGTGAGCCGCAGGCGTCGTTGCCGATCATGCCGCCGATGGTGCAGCGGGCGTGGGTGGACGGGTCGGGTCCGAACCGCAGCCCGTGCGCGGCGAGCTCGGCGTTGAGTCTGGCGGGGATGACGCCGGGTTCGACGGTGGCGGTGCGCGCGTCCGGGTTGATGTCGAGGATGCGGTTCATGGTGCGGGAGAACTCCAGCACGACGCCGGTGCCGATGGCGTTGCCCGCGATGGAGGTGCCGCCGCCCCGGGTGGTGACCGGCTGCTCGTGTTTGGCGCAGACCGCGACGGCAGCGGCGACGTCATCGGCGTCGGCCGGAAAGACCACGCCGAGCGGCACCTGCCGGTAGTTGGACGCGTCGGAGCTGTACTCGGCGCGCCTGCGGTCGGTGAAGTCCACCGTGCCACGGACGGCCGCTTCGAGGTCGGAAAGCAGCGTCATAGCGCCGAGTCTCCCGCCTGGACCTCTCACGCGCACGCCTCACACGCGGCCGGGCGGCGCTCAGTGTCACGAGTCCCGACATCCGGGGGCGCGAGTCCCGGGGACACACCGCCCCACAACGCGGGACTCGCACCCCCACAACGCGGGACTCGCACCCCCATAACGCGGGACTCGCGCCGCTCAGACCGAGCCCAGCGCGCGGGTGATCGCGATCTCGAGGACGACGCGGTTCGGGTTGACACGGGGTTGCTTGTAGCGCTTGGCGTAGCGGTTCTCGGCGTCGGTGACCGACTCCGGGTCGTCGCGCAGCACCGCCCGGCCTTCCAGCGTCGACCACCGGCGCCCGTCGAGCTGGCACACCGACACCACGCTGCCGTGCTCCCCCGCCGCCGCTGCCAGCCGCGCCTTGACCGAATTCCGGGAGCAGATCACCCGCGCGGTGGCAGCCTCGATGTCGAGCGTGACGCCGACCGGCACCACGTGCGCGGTGCCGTCGGGCCGCACCGTGGTCAGCGTGCACAGGTGGCGCTCGGTCCAGAACTCGGCGAACCGTTCGCCGCGGCCGGTCAGATCGGGCATGCGGCCAGCGTACTTCCGCTACACCGGGTCGCTGACCTCGTGCATTCGCTGGGTGCCCGCCGTCACCGCGTACGACTTCGCGTGCGTGGCGGCGCTGCGGGCGTTCTCGCGGTCGGCGAGGAAGTACCAGTCCAGCTGCACTCGGTCGGGGCGCACGTCGAACACGGTGTAGCCGTGCGAGTCCAGCTCGACCCACTTCAGGTGCCGGTTGAGCGCCATGGCCGCCTGCTCCACGCTCACCGACGCGGTGCGCGGCGGCGCGCCGGTCAGCTCGTCGATGTTGTCCGAGGTCACCGACGGCACGACGAACTCGGTCGCCACCGTGCCCGACACGGGGTACGTCCCGGCGTCGACCGGCACCTCGAACGCCCACGAGGTGTGGATGTCGCCGGTGAGGAACACGGCGTTGCGCACGTCGCGGTGGCCGAGCAGCCGGATCAGCTCGCGGCGGTCGTGCTGGTAGCCGTCCCACTGGTCGACGTTGAACGGCACGCCGTCCTCGGGCACCAGCCCGGTCAGCTCGGCCAGCGGCTCGCCGACGACGCGCGGTGCCGGTGGCAGCAGCAGTGGCGAGAACATCACCGGGTTGCCGACGAGCTTCCACCGCACGTCCTCGGTGGTCAGCGAGTCCCGCAGGAAGCCGAGCTGCTCGGCGCCGACGATGGTGCGGCCGGGGTCGTCGGCCTCGCCGACGGTGGCGGCCTGCTTGCTGCGGTGGCTGCGCAGGTCGAGCATGGTCAGCTCGGCCAGCGTGCCGAACCGCAGCCGCCGGTAGAGCCGCCAGTCGTCGCCGAACCGGATCGGCATCCACTCGGCGTAGGCTCTCCGCGCCCGCCTGCGACGCGCGGTCCAGGAACCTTCGACGCCCTCGGTGTGGTTCTCCGCGCCGCCGGACCAGGCGTCGTTGGCGGTCTCGTGGTCGTCCCAGGTGATGATCCACGGGCAGGCGGCGTGCAGCGCCTGCAACTGTGGGTCGGTCTTGTACTGCGCGTGCCGCCTGCGGTAGTCGGACAGCGTGACCATCTCGTGCGGCGGGTCATGCGGGCGAAAGTTGCCGTACTCGCCGGGCGCGTACTCGTAGAGGTAGTCGCCGAGGTGCAGCACGGCGTCGATGTCGCCGCGCTCGGCGAGGTGCTGGTACGCCGCGAAGTGGCCCGCCTGCCAGTTGGAGCAGGACACGACGCCGAACCGCAGCCGGTCGGGCGAGGCGGTGGCCGCGGGCGCGGTGCGGGTGCGGCCGACGGCGGAGCGCTGCCCGTGCCAGCTGAACCGGTAGAAGTACCAGCGCCCCGGCGCGAGCCCGGTGGCGTCCACGGTGACGGTGTGGTCGCGGTCCGGGCCGGTGCGTGCGGTGCCGCCGACGACGACGTCGCGGAAGGCCGGGTCGTGCGCGATCTGCCAGCGCACCGTGACGTCGGGACCGGCGCCGGAGCCGGGTGTCGCGTCCTCGACGGGGGTGACGCGGGTCCAGAGGATCACTGCGTCCGGCAGCGGGTCGCCGGAGGCGACGCCGTGCCGGAAGGCGGGGCCGGCTTCGGCCGCGGACGACGGCAGGGCGGGGGCGAGCAGGGTGGCGGCACCGGCGAGGCCACCGGCACGCAGCACGTCGCGGCGCCGCAGGCGGGGGTCGGGGGAATCAGGCACGGCTGGAGATTATGGCGCAGCCAGCCGCCCGATCGGGTGAACGGGCGAAAAATTCTCACGAAAGCTGTGCCGGTAGATACTGATCCGACCGAAAGTCAGCCGACTGGCAGGTCAGCAGTGTGCCAATCGCCTGACTTTCGATCTTCTTAGTATGTCAAGTGAGCCGGAGTTGCAGCTCGGCGAACAGCCGCTGCCTCGGGTCGGTGAAGTCGAGCCCGCTCACCTCGGACGCCCGGCGCACGCGGTAGCGCACCGTGTTCGGGTGCACGCCGAGAGCGTCGGCGGCGGCGCGCACGTCGCCGAGGGCGTCCCAGTACCGCAGCAGCGTCGTCACCAGCTCGCCGCCGTGCCGCTGGTCCTGCTCGGCCAGCGCGGTGACCCGAGGGTCGCGCACGGCGGGCTGGGCCCGCAGCAGCGCCGCCGTCTCCGCCAGCAGCACCTCGGCGCGCACCTCGTCCAGCGACGCCGCCAGCGTGGTGCGGTCGGCGGCGATGGTGTCGAGCACCCGGTCGGCCTCCCGCCGCGACTCCGGCGCGGCCGCGACGCCGGCGCCGATCGAGCCGACCCCGGCCTGCACCGGCATCCGCAGGTCCTTGCCCGCCGCGATAGCGACCTCCCGAGCGAACCGCAGCACCGCCGTGGCGCCGCCGCGCGCGGTCAGCTCGGGCAGCAGCACGTAGGTGCGACCCTCCAAAGCGGTCACCAGCGCGCTGCGCCGGAACGCGGCGGCGTGCACCGAGACCAGGTTGATCAGCTCGGTGCGCAGCAGCTCGAGCTGCGAGCGGTCGACCTGTTCGGTCTCAGCGACCGAGAAGGCGAGCACGACGGTGGGCGCGTCGCCGGACGCGCCGAGCTGGCCCGCCACCGAGGCAGGATCCATCCGCCCCGACAGCAACCCGGCCAGCAGACTGTCGCGGAACTGCACGCCGACGTCCGGGGTGGGACGCCGCCGGGCGAGCTGCGCGGCGACCACCCGCGCCGAGCCGAGCAGCGCGCGTTCCGCCCGGCTCGCCAGCGGCCGCTCGCCGCGCGCGACCCAGATGGTGCCGAGCCAGCGCTGCCCGGCGTGGACGCCGACGACGAGGCGTTCCACGATGCCCAGCTCGGGCCGGGCCTCGACCCGCACCACGCGCTCGGTGGAGCGCACCCGCTCGTAGACGCCCCATTCCCGCAGCAGCGCCAGGTACTGCTCGGGTCCCTGCCTGCCCAGGATCGACAGCCGCCGCAGCTCGTCGACCTCGTCGCCGGTCGAGGAGTACGCCAGCACCCGGTTCGAGCTGTCCTCGATGCTGATGTGCCCGCCGGTGACGGTGGCGATGGTCTGGGCGAGTCCGAACAGGTCGGTGCGGGCCTCGCCCGCGTCGAGGTCCCCGTCGCCGACGTCGGCGAGGACGTCCTTGGCGAGCACGTCGAGCTGGCTCCACCGCACCTCGGCGGGCACGCCGAGCAGCGCGACCTCGGCGTCGCGGGCGGCGGCCAGCAGCGCGTCACCGGGTGCGGCGCCGTCGCCGGTGCCCGCGGCCTTGACGGCGACCGCGGCCGCGCCGCGCTGGCCCGCGGCGAGCACCGCCGCGGCCGCCTGCCTGCCGCGCACGCCGACCACCAGCGCGAGGTCGTGGCCGCGGATGTCGGTGGCGTCGTCGGGGTCGCAGATCACGACGTCGCGCACCTCGACGTCGAGCCCCCGTGGCGCCACGTGGAGCTCCAGCATCGAGTCGCCGAGCTGCATCAGCAGCTGGCCAAGCGTCGCGGTCACGGCGCGCCTTTCCGGTTGTCGTATCAAACAAGAACGGTTCGTAAACCTTAGCTGAGCAGCCAACGCTCTCCTACCCCGCGAGACCCTAGTGTCAGCGGGAACGTCGCAGCCCAGACAGGAAGGAGCCGTGCCGTGGACGCGGTGACCACGCCCCCCACTCCGGTGAACGAGCCGGTGTTCGACTACGCGCCGGGCACGCCCGCTCGCGCCGAGCTGGCCGACAAGCTCACCGAGCTCGCCAAGGAGCCGCTCGACCTGACCATGACCATCGACGGCGAGCAGCGGATGGGCGGCGGCGAGCGGATCGACGTCGTGCAGCCGCACAACCACGCCGCCGTGCTCGGCACGCTCGGCAACGCCACCACCGCCGACGCCCGCGAGGCCATCGACGCCGCGCTCGCGGCGGCCCCCGCCTGGCGGTCGCTGTCGTACGACGAGCGCGCCGCGATCTTCCTGCGCGCCGCCGACCTGCTGGCCGGTCCGTGGCGCTCCACGCTGAACGCCGCGACCATGCTGGGTCAGTCCAAGACGGCGATCCAGGCCGAGATCGACGCCGCCTGCGAGCTGGCCGACTTCTGGCGGTTCAACGTCAGCTACGGCCGTCAGCTCATGACCAACCAGCCGATCAACCCGCCCGGTCAGTGGAACCGGCTGGAGCACCGCCCGCTCGAGGGTTTCGTCTACGCCATCACGCCGTTCAACTTCACCGCGATCGCGGGCAACCTGCCGACCGCGCCCGCGCTGATGGGCAACGTCGTGGTGTGGAAGCCGGCGCCGACGCAGACCTTCGCCGCGCACCTGACGATGCGGCTGCTCGAGGAGGCGGGTCTGCCGCCGGGTGTGATCAACCTGGTCACCGGCGACGGCCACGCGGTCTCCGAGGTCGCGCTGGCCGACCGCGCGCTGGCAGGCATCCACTTCACCGGCTCGACGCGCACGTTCCGGCAGCTCTGGGCGCAGGTCGGCACCAACATCGGGTTGTACGACGCCTACCCGCGCATCGTCGGCGAGACCGGCGGCAAGGACTTCGTGCTCGCTCACCCGAGCGCCGACGTCGACGTGCTACGGACCGCGCTGGTGCGGGGCGCGTTCGAGTTCCAGGGCCAGAAGTGCTCGGCGGCCTCCCGCGCCTACGTGCCGAGGTCGGTGTGGCACCGGATGCGCGAGGACCTCGTCGCCGAGGTCGAGGGCCTGTCGATGGGCGACCCCACCGACTTCTCGAACTTCATGGGCGCGGTGATCGACCGGCGCTCGTTCGACAAGCTCGACACCGTGCTGCGCCGGGCCCGCGAGGACGACGGCATCGCGATCGTGGCCGGCGGCAGCACCGACGACAGCACCGGCTACTTCGTGCGGCCGACCGTGCTGGTCGGCTCCGACCCGGGGCACACCGTGTTCCGCAAGGAGTTCTTCGGCCCGGTCTTGGCGGTCCACGTCTACGACGACGCCGACTACGACCGGATGCTGACCGAGGTGGACAGGTCGCACTACGGGCTCACCGGTGCGATCATCGCGCAGGACCGCGATGTCATCGCGAAGGCGAGCGAGTCGCTGCGGTTCTCGGCGGGCAACTTCTACATCAACGACAAGCCCACCGGCTCGGTCGTGGGTCAGCAGCCGTTCGGCGGGGCACGGGCGTCGGGCACCAATGACAAGGCGGGCTCGATCTACAACCTGCTGCGCTGGACCAGCCCCCGCGCGATCAAGGAGAACTTCAACCCGCCGCGCGCGTCGCGGTACCCGCACCAGGACTGATCGGAGGGCCACCGTGCTGCGCACCGGACTGCTCGCCGCGAGCCGCTCACCCCAGCTTCGTCACCTGGTCGAGCACACCCCGCTCGCCCAGCCGCTGGTGACCCGCTTCGTCGCGGGCACCCGGGTCGACGAGGTGCTGCCCGCCATCGCCGCGCTGCGCGGTGACGGGCTCGCGGTCACGCTCGACCACCTCGGCGAGGACACCGGCGACCGCGCCGCGGTCGAGACGACCGTCGCGGCGTACGAGAGCCTGCTCGCCGCGCTCGCCGAGGCGGGGCTGGCCGCCTCGGCCGAGGTGTCGGTGAAGCTCTCGGCCGTGGGGCAGTTCCTCGGCGACGACGGCGAGCGGATCGCCCTCGACGGTGCGCAGCGCATCTGCCAGGCAGCCGACGCGGCGGGCACCACGGTCACCCTCGACATGGAGGACCACACCACCACCGACTCCACGCTGCGGGTGCTCGACGAACTGCGGGCCGACTTCGGCTGGGTCGGCGTCGCGGTGCAGGCGTACCTGCGGCGCACCGAGGCCGACTGCGTCGCGCTGGCCACGGCGGGCTCCCGGGTGCGGTTGTGCAAGGGCGCCTACGCCGAACCGGCGTCGGTGGCGTACCAGTCGCGTGACGAGGTGGACCGGTCCTACGTGCGCTGCCTGCGGGCGCTGATGGCAGGCAGCGGCTATCCCATGATCGCCACCCACGACCCGAGGCTGATCTCGATCGCGGGCAGCCTCGCCGCGACGCACGGCAGGTCGGCGGCCGATCACGAGTACCAGATGCTGCACGGCGTTCGGCCGGACGAGCAGCGGCGGCTCGCCGCGGCGGGCGCGACGATGCGGGTCTATGTGCCGTACGGGCACGACTGGTACGGCTACTTCATGCGACGGCTGGCGGAGCGTCCCGCCAACGTCGGTTTCTTCCTGCGTTCGCTGGCAACCAGGTCGTGACCGCCTCCCCGCCGGGTGCGACGGTCACGACCTGGCCGGTCAGCCCTGCTGCTCTTCCTGCTGGGCGTAGACGGCGAAGTTGAGCTGGCCCTGCTCGTCCTGCTGGACGTCGAGGACCTTGTCGTCGAGGAAGTCGGCGGCGCGCGACTCCATGAAGACCTTGGCGCCCTCCTCGGTGCCCATCACCTGGTCGCCTGACTCCGGCTCGCCGGAGACCGCGAGGGTGAGTTGCATGTCGTCGGACTCGCCGCTGAGCGCGAGCCGCAGTCCGGCCCCGTCCTGCGCGTTCTCGTTCTGTGTCAGCGCGCTGATCGCCTCAGCCGCCGTCTCGGTCAGTGCGAGCATCGTTGCGCCTCCCGTAAGCATCGGCCTCTGTGGTGCTGCCCCCTACCGTAGGTGGTCGGTCATGGCGGTCACACAGCGCCACCGTGTCGCCACGTCCTCGCCACCGTGACGACACGACGTCGCAGGTCAGCGCAGCAACGCGGCGAGATTCTCCACCGAGGTGCGCACGTCGCCCTTCAGCGCGCGCTTGACGGTCATGCCGACCGGGCCGAACACGAGCTTGCCGCCGAACTCCACGTCAAACCCGATCGTGGCACCCGGACCGTCCTCGGCGATCGACAACGCGAGCGAAACCGTGGTGCCACCCACGCCCTCACCTTCGAGGGTGAGCCCACGAGGCGGGTCGTAGCTGGTGATGCGCCAGCTGATCCGGTTGCGCATGCCCTTGATCGAGACAACCGACGTCAGCTCCGTGCCGACGGCCAGCTGGCCGGGCACCTCGCCGCGCCAGGCTTCGTGCATGGTCATCCACTCACCGAGCCGGGACAGATCGGACGCGGTGCGCCACGCCATCTCGGGCGGCGCGGGCACGTGGGCCGACTCGCTGAGCCTGGCCATGACACAACCTCCTTACGCTGGTGCAGCCTACGACCTTACTGGTGCGTAACCCTGGCATGGCATGATCGTTGGCACAGCACAAGGGCGAGGTCACGATTCGTGCGCGGAGTGTGATGCAGTCCGCGCCGACGACTACGCTGCCCTGACAAGAGTCCACCGCTGCCGGGAGGTCGACGATGACCAAAGCCGACGTGATGACGTGCCCGCATCCCGCGGGCGGTTCCGTCACGACGCTGTGTGAAGGGTTCCAGAAGACGGCCACGATGCGTCCGGATGCGGTGGCACTGCGCACTCCGCACGGCGAGCAGGAGATCACCTGGCGGCAGTACGCCGACCGGGTGCGCACGATCGCCGCCGGACTCGCCGCGCTCGGCGTGTCACGCGGCGACACGGTGGGCATCATGCTGACCAACCGGCCCGAGTTCAACCTGGTCGACACCGCCGCGCTGCATCTCGGCGCGATCCCGTTCTCGATCTACAACACCAGCTCCGCCGACCAGATCTCGTTCCTGTTCTCCAACGCCGAGAACAAGGTCGTCATCACCCAGGGGAGCTTCCTGCCTCAGGTCACGGGCGCGAAGAGCCTGGTCGAGCACATCATCACGGTGGACGGCAAGCACGAGGGCACGACCTCGCTGGAGGAGCTGGAAGCCTCCGGCAAGGACGACTTCGACTTCGACGCGGCGTGGCGCGCGGTCGAGCCTGCCGACGTCGCGACGCTGATCTACACCTCGGGCACCACCGGCCCGCCCAAGGGCGTCGAGATCACCCATCGCAACGTGGTGGCCGAGGTGAACGCGCTGGTCCCGCTGCTCGAGGTCGGCCCGGACGACACGTCCGCGTCGTACCTGCCGCATGCCCACATCGCCGACCGGGTGGCCAGCCACTACGCCAGCATGATGCGCGGCATGCAGCTCACGCTGGTCGCCGACCCGCGCGCGATCGCGCAGGCGCTGCCGGACTCGCGGCCGACGATCTGGTTCGCCGTGCCGAGGGTGTGGCAGAAGATCAAGGCCGGGATCGAGAGCAAGCTCGCGACCGAGGCGAGCGGGGTGAAGCAGAAGCTGGCGTACTGGGCGATCGACGTCGGCATGCAGGAGGCGCGGGCCAGGCTGGCGGGCAAGCAGCCCGGGGCGCTGCTGGCCGCGCAGCACAAGGTCGCCGACGCGCTGGTGCTCTCGAAGCTGCGGCAGGCGCTCGGTTTGGACCGGCTCCGCTGGGCGTCCTCGGGCGCCGCGGCCATTCCGCCGTCGGTGCTGGAGTACTTCCACGGCCTGGGCATCCCGGTGTACGAGGTGTGGGGCATGTCGGAGACGACCGGCGCGACGACGTCCACCTCGCCGACCGACCTCAAGCCGGGCTCGGTGGGCAAGGCCGTCACCGGCGCCGAGCTGAAGCTGGCCGAGGACGGCGAGCTGCTGGTACGCGGGCCGGTCGTGATGCCCGGCTACCGCAAGCAGCCGGAGAAGACGGCGGAGACGATCGACGCCGACGGCTGGCTGCACACCGGCGACATCGCCGAGATCGACGCCGACGGCTTCGTCACGATCATCGACCGCAAGAAGGAACTGATCATCAACGAGTCGGGCAAGAACATGTCGCCGACCAACATCGAGAACGCGATGAAGGCGGCGAGCGCGCTGGTCAGCCAGGTCGTCGCGATCGGGGACAACAAGCCGTACGTGTCCGCGCTGGTGGTGCTCGACCCCGAGGTCGTCGAGGCGCGGCGGGAGTCGCTCGGCCTCGGTGACACCTCGCCCGCGGCGGTGGCCGAGAACCCGAAGGTGATCGCGGCCGTCACGCAGGCGATCAAGGACGGCAACGAGAGGCTGTCGCGGGTGGAGCAGGTCAAGCGGTTCCGGATCCTGCCGCAGGTCTGGGAGCCGGGCGGCGAGGAGATGACGCCGACCATGAAGCTCAAGCGCAAGCCGATCGCGGAGAAGTACGGCAGCGAGATCGACGAGCTCTACGCGAAGTCGGCTGGCCCCGCCGTCATCGACCTCGGCTGACCTCACCACCCGTCCGGCCCAACCGCCTGCGTCGTGTCCCGCGTTGGTGACGTCGTGTCCTGCTGTGAGGATGGGGGTGTCCTCCCCGGGGCCGGTGTGACTCGGTGTCCTGCTGG
>WHUB01000130.1 GCA_009377395.1 Actinophytocola sp.
GCGCCGATGGTACTGCACTCGCGAGGGTGTGGGAGAGTAGGACACCGCCGAACATTCTTCATCACTGCCCCGGGTTGAGCGTTTATCGCTCCCCGGGGCAGTGGTATGTCAGCAGCGGTGGCAACCGGCGCGCACGCACCGGTTACGCTGCATGAGGTTCAGAAACATATGGAGGTCACGGTGTCCGAGTCAGGTGGTCGCGGCGCGCCCGCGCGCGGTGATCGGGGCGACAAGCCGCGACACGACCAGAGCGGCAGGCGTGACCACCAGCGGGGCGCGGATCGTCGCGATCGGCAACGCGACGACAAGCCGGAAGGTCCCGTCGCTCCCGAACTGCCCGACCACATCGACGCCACGACGCTCGACATCGAGGTGCGCAAGGAGCTGCGTAGCCTGCCCAAAGACACGGCCGAGCGGGTCGGTAAGCACCTCGTCGCGGCGGGTGAGCTGGTCGACGAAGACCCAGAGGCGGCGCTGGCGCACGCCCGGTACGCCAAGACCAAGGCGTCCCGAATCCCGGTGGTGCGCGAGGCCGTCGGACTCGCCGCCTACCACGCCGGACAGTGGGCGGAGACGTTGTCCGAGCTCAGAGCGGTGCGGCGGATGGCGCGCAGCAACATCCACGTGGCGATCATGGCCGACGCGGAACGCGCACTCGGCAGGCCGGAGCGCGCCCTCGACCTCGTCAAGGAAACCGACGTCAGCGCGCTGCCACCGGAGGTCGCCGTGGAGCTGCGCATCGTCGCGGCGGGCGCGCGCCGCGATCTCGGCCAGCTCGACGCGGCCGTCGTCTCTCTCCAGGGCAACGACCTTGACCCCGGCAAGCTCACGCCGTGGAGCGCGCGACTGTTCTACGCCTACGCCGACAACCTGCTCGCGGCGGGCAGGACGAACGAGGCGGCCACTTGGTTCACCCACGCGGCCGAGGCCGACACCGAGGAAGAGACGGACGCGGCGGAACGGGCGGCCGAGCTGGCATGATCGCGGAGCCGTCGCTTCTCGACCGCTACGACTGCCTGCTGTTCGACCTCGACGGCACGGTCTACCACGGCGTCGAGGCGATCAAGGGCGCCGTCACCGGCATCGACGCCGCACACGCCGCAGGAGTGCGGGTCCGGTTCGTCACCAACAACGCCTCGAAGGCCCCGGACGCGGTCGCCTCCCATCTGCGCGGGCTCGGCGTCCCGGCGCGAACCGAGGAGGTCGCCACCAGCGCCCAGGCCGGGGCACGGCTGCTGGCGCGGCTGGTGCCGGCAGGGGCCACGGTGCTCGTCATCGGCACCGACGCCCTCGCCGCCGAGGTCAGCGACACCGCGCTGCGTCCGGTCCGGCGTCGCAGCGCCGACGTCGCCGCCGTCGTGCAGGGGCATTCCCCCGACACCTGCTGGACCGACCTCGCCGAGGCATGCACCGCGATCCGATCCGGTGCCCACTGGGTGGCCTGCAACGTCGACCCCACCCTGCCGACCGAACGCGGTCAACTGCCCGGCAACGGCTCGATGGTCGCCGCGCTGCGCACCGCCACCGGCGCCAGCCCGGTCGTGGCAGGCAAACCGGAACCGGGGCTGTTCCGCGAGGCCGCCGCGGCCGCGGAAACCCCGCTGGTGATCGGCGACCGGCTCGACACGGACATCGCGGGCGCGTCGGCCGCGGACATGGACGCCCTGCTCGTGCTCAGCGGCGTGACCACTCCGGCCGACGTGCTGAGCGCACCGGCAGGTCAGCGGCCGCGTTACCTCGCCGAGGACGCCGCCGCCGTGACCGCGCCCGCCGAGGCGCTGGCGGTGGGGGCTCCTTCCGGCTGGGACGTCGGGGTCGAGGACGGCGTGCTGCGTGTGGGCGGCGCCGGTGAGCCACTCGACCTGCTGCGCGCGCTGTGCCCGCTGGCGTGGGAGTCCGGCATTTATCGTGCCAGTGGTACCACTGACACCGCGAAAGCCGTGGTGAACACACTCGGTGTCGCGGACATCGACTACCGTTGACCGCGTGGAGGAGCAGATGAGCGACCCGGGCGCGGAGCAGGAAGCGCCGCAGGAGACGGACGCGCTGGCCAGCGTCACGGAGGCGGTGCGGGCGCTGGACGACCTGGACCAGCTCCCCGTCGCCGAGCACGTGGAGCGGTTCGACGCGGTGCATACCGAGCTGACCGTCGCGCTGTCCAGCATCGACAAGGTCTAGGACGTCGGTGTGGGGCGCAAGGCGCGGCTCGACGCCGAGCTGGTCCGGCGGGGCCTGGCACGGTCACGGGAGCACGCGGGTCTGCTGATCAGCGGCGGGAACGTCCTCGTGCGGGGCATGGCGGCGAAGAAGGCCGCGACCGGAGTCGAGCTGGACGCGCCGATCGTGGTGCGCGACACCGGCGACCCCGGGTGGGCCTCGCGCGGCGCGCACAAGCTGCTCGGCGCGCTGGCGGCGTTCGAACCGCTCGGGCTGGTGGTCGACGGCAAACGCTGCCTGGACGCCGGCGCCTCGACTGGCGGATTCACCGACGTGCTGCTGCGGCGTGGCGCGAAGACGGTGATCGCGGCCGACGTCGGCCGGGGCCTGCTCGACTGGCGGCTGCGAACCGACGAGCGGGTCGTCGTGATGGACAAGACCAATGTGCGGTCGCTGTCGCCGGCGGACATCGGCGAGCCGGTTGAGCTGGTGGTGGCCGACCTGTCGTTCATCTCGCTGCGGCTGGTGCTGCCCGCGCTGGTGGCGTGCGCGGTGCCGGCCGCCGACTTGGTGCCGATGATCAAGCCGCAGTTCGAGGTCGGCAAGGACCGGCTCGGCAGCGGCGGCGTCGTGCGCGACCCGGAGCTGCGCGCCGAGGTCGTGCTCGACGTGCTGACCGAGGCGGCCGGGCTTGGGCTGCGCACGGCCGGGGTGGTAGCGAGCCCGCTGCCCGGCCCGTCGGGCAACGTCGAGTACTTCGCCTGGCTGCGCCACACCGGCGAGGACACCGGCGACCCCGCCGAGCGGGCCGAGCTGGTCAGTGCGGCGGTGGCGGAGGGACCGGCATGACGCGCCAGGTGCTGCTCGTGGTGAACCCGGACCGGGAGACCAACAGCGAGGCGGCGCGAGAGGTCGCCGAGCTGTTCGGCGCGGCGGGCTTCCGGCTGCGGGTGCTCGACTCGACGGTCGCCGACTTCCTCGCCGCGCAGGGCTCGACCGCGGTCCGCGACCCGCTGCCGCTGACCGTCACCGACGGTGACGCCGAGCCCGCCGCCGGAGTCGAGCTGGTGTTCGTGCTCGGCGGGGACGGCACCCTGCTGCGCGCGGCCGAGCTGGCCAGGCCCGCTCAGGTGCCGGTGCTCGGCGTGAACCTCGGCCGCATGGGCTTTCTGACCGAGGCCGAGTCGGACGCGCTCGCCGAGACCGTGCGGCGCGTCGTCGACCGGACCTACAAGATCGAACAGCGGATGACGATCGACGTGACGGTCACCTCCGGCGACGAGGTGCTGGCCCGGACCTGGGCGCTCAACGAGGCCAGCGTCGAGAAGGCCTCGCGGGAACGAATCCTCGACGCGCTGATCACCATCGACGGCCACCCGGTGTCCTCGTTCGGCTGCGACGGCGTGCTGTGCGCTACGCCGACCGGCTCCACCGCGTACGCGTTCTCGGCAGGCGGGCCGATCATCTGGCCCGACGTCGAGGCGCTGGTCGTCGTGCCGAGCAACGCGCACGCCATGTTCGCGCGCCCGATGGTCGTCTCGCGTGAGTCGGTGATCGCCATCGACATCGACCCGCACGGTTCGACCGGAGTGCTGACCTGCGACGGGATGCGTCACGTCGAGCTGCCGGTCGGCGCCCGGGTCGAGGTCGTCTGCGGCGAGATCCCGGTGCTGCTGGCGCGGCTGTGGGAGGGCCCGTTCACCGACCGGCTGGTGCACAAGTTCGCGCTGCCGGTCAAGGGCTGGCGGGAGCGCCACGCCCCGGAGTGACGAACACGGTGGCAGGAACGCAGGACACGCGGGCGTGAGCGATGCTCCTATGGTTGGTCAAGGGGTGAGGGTGGCGAGGTCGGTGC
>WHUB01000131.1:0-3584 GCA_009377395.1 Actinophytocola sp.
GCCGCAAAAACCGGGTCATGAAGATCCTGCCCACCCTGCCCCCAGCCGCCCAGCAAGGCATCATCGAGTCGCTGACACCGGAGGAACGGCAGAACTACACCGTGCACACCGACCACCAACGAGGCGACCCCCGGTACGGAGCTGACGGGCAGTTCTCGGGCAGATTCACGGGCTCGTGATAGCAGGCGATTGCCAATGTTGAAGCCGGTTTCCGAAGATGTGCCCGAGGAGGCTCTGACCTGGAGCATGCCGGTCGACGGCAAGAGAGCGCTCTACGGCCCGCGGCCGGCGTCGCGCTGGTCGCCGAAGGAAACCCAGATGTACCTGGTCACCGGCGGACCCACCGCGATGGACTACCTTGCTGAGCGCTTCGCAGGCAAACAGGCGCCGAACGACTGCTGAGCTGGCGAGTTGCCGCAACGTCGATTCAGCGTGACGGGGAAGAGTTGGACGGGGTGGAGCTCGCCGGGTCGAATAGCCGGAGCAGGTCGGTCTTGGTTCGCTTCCACCGTTCGGCGGCCTCGCCTTCGCTGAGCCCGGCGACTCGTTGGCTCAGCGCCAGCCCCGACATCGTGCTCACGACGGTGAACAGGGTGTCCTGGAACGCCGTCTCGTTCGCCCGGTCAGGGAAAAGCACCGGAGCCGCACCGCGGATGATGTCGGTGGTGACCTGGTTGAGGACGGTCAGCTTGCCTTTGATCTCGGGGTCGCGCACGGCGACGGAGAGTTCGAGCACGGCCTGGAAGGTCCGGCCGCGGAAGGTATTCCACAGCAGGTCCAATCCGGCATTGGTTCGTTCCGGACCGTTCGGCAGGGTGCCGATCTCGGTAAACAGCGCTTCGCCGACCTGCCCGATGAGGTACTGGATCGCTTCGGACACCAGCAGCGCCTTGGTGGGGAAGTGGTGCACCTGCGCACCCCGGGACAGCTGCGCCCGGGTGGTCACCTTCGCGTTCGTCAGCTGCGCGTAGCCGTCCTCGATCAGGACGTCGATCGTGGCCTCGAGCAGTGCTCGCCGGGTAGCGGCACTGCGCTCACCTTGGGTACGTCGCGCGGCCTTCGCGCTCACACCTTGGGTCATGCCGATCAGTGTAACTTACAGTCTAAATAAGCTGAAAGTGGTCGCCACAAGTGTTTCCCTGGGCGGCCAATCCGGTGTGTGTGACGTCACCGGTGAGTCGATATCAGCTGCTAATAGGTCTGGTTTAAGCCATCCTGGCCGTCCGTCAGGGAACGATGCCTTGTAATACTTGCAGCTTGAGCTGTATCTTATGTCAGAGTCGTTGCGGCTCCGAGGTACTACGCAAGCAAGGGAGTATGCGCTGTGGCAGGCAAGGTGTATGTCGTCGGTGTCGGGATGACGAAGTTCGAGAAGCCCGGCCGCCGCGAAGGCTGGGACTACCCGCAGATGGCGAAAGAGTCCGGCACCAGGGCGCTGGAGGACGCCGGGGTGTCCTACGACCAGGTCGAGCAGGCCTACGTCGGCTACGTCTACGGCGAGTCGACCTCCGGCCAGCGCGCCGCCTACGAGCTGGGCATGACCGGCATCCCGGTGGTCAACGTGAACAACAACTGCTCCACCGGCTCCACGGCGCTCTACCTCGCCGCGCAGGCGGTCAAGAGCGGCCAGGCCGACGTCGCGCTGGCGCTGGGCTTCGAGAAGATGAACCCGGGATCGCTCGGCTCCATGTACGAGGACCGCGAGCCGCCGATCGGTAACCACATGCAGGCGCTGGCCGAGATCTCCGAGGTGCGCTTCCCACCCGCGCCGTGGATGTTCGGTGCCGCCGGTCGCGAGCATATGAAGGCCTACGGCACGACGGCGGAGCATTTCGCCAAGATCGGCTACAAGAACCACAAGCACTCGGTGAACAACCCGTACGCGCAGTTCCAGGACGAGTACACCCTGGACGACATCCTGGGCTCGCGGATGGTCTATGACCCGTTGACCAAGCTGCAGTGCTCGCCGACTTCCGACGGCTCCGGTGCGGCGATCGTCGTCAGCGAGGCGTTCGTCGACAAGCACGGGCTGGCCGGCCAGGCGGTGGAGATCGTCGGCCAGGCGATGACCACCGACTTCACGTCGACCTTCGACGGCACCGCGAAGAACATCATCGGCTACGACATGAACGTGCAGGCCGCCCGGAAGGTCTACGAGCAGTCCGGGCTGGGTGCCGAGGACTTCCAGGTCATCGAGCTGCACGACTGCTTCTCGGCCAACGAACTGCTGCTCTACGAAGCGCTCGGCCTGTGCGCCGAGGGTGACGCCGGGAAGCTCATCGACGCCGGCGACACGACCTACGGCGGCCGTTGGGTCGTCAATCCCTCCGGCGGGCTGATCTCCAAGGGTCACCCGCTCGGCGCCACCGGACTGGCGCAGTGCGCCGAGCTCACCTGGCAGCTGCGCGGCACCGCCGACAAACGCCAGGTCGAGGGCGTCACCGCCGCCCTGCAGCACAACATCGGCCTCGGCGGCGCCGCCGTCGTCACCGCCTACCAGCGCGCCGAGCGCTAAACCCCACCAGCAACGAAGCAACCGTCTACAAAGGAGTAACCGTCATGGGTCAGGTCACCGCTACCGTCGAGCTTCCCGCCGCACCGGAGAAGGTCTGGGCAGAGTTCTCCAACCCGAACAACTTCGAGAAGTGGCTCACCATCCACACCAAGTGGAAGGACGAGGTCCCCGCCGAGTTCAGCAAGGGCGCGCAGGCCGCCGAGGTCGTCACCATGCTCGGCATGCCGAACACCATCAACTGGACCGTCGAGGAGTACGACGCGCCGAACAAGCTGGTCATCTCCGGCACCGGCATGGCAGGCGTGCAGAGCACCTTCACCCTGTCCGTCGACGCGAACGGAGAAGGCTCGACCGCGACCATCGTCGCCGAGTTCACCGGCCAGATGATCGTCGGCGCGCTGGGCAAGGCCGTCGAGAAGGACGCCAAGGCCCAGCTGGACGCCTCCCTGGAGAAGTTCAGCGCGCTGGTCGCCTGATTCCGTCCACAAAGGAGCGAGAGCGCAATGGCTGACGTAGTCAAGTTCGACCGGTCCGGTTTGGACACCTGGACCGAGGAGACCCGGTTCGAGGTCACCCGCGAGCGGCTGGCCGAGTACGCGAGGGCGACCAACGACCCGATCCCGGCGCACCTGGCCGGCGAGGTGGCCAACCCGGTGTTCGCGATCGTGCCGGTGTTCGAGTCGATGCTGGAGCCGGCCCTGGAGGTCGTGCCGATGTCGGTGTTCGGCCGGGGTCTGCACGGATTGCAGGACTTCCGGTTCCACCGGCCGATCAAGCCCGGCGACAAGCTGGTCGCCAGGGGCAAGGCTATCGGCTGGGAGGGCCTGCCCAACGGCACGCCGCTGGCGATCTACCTCGAATGCCGCACCGAGGACGGGGAACTGGTCAACGAGCAGTACGTGACGCCGTTCTTCCGTGGGGTCGACACCGGAGACGCGCAGGGTGAGCTCGCGCCGTCGCACAAGTTCGACGAATCGCTGCGCGGCGGGACTCCCATCGCCAAGGTCACCCAGCATGTGGATGACGACCAGACGTTCCGCTACGGCCCGGCGGCAGGTGACCCGGTGCC
>WHUB01000131.1:3594-3981 GCA_009377395.1 Actinophytocola sp.
CCACCTGGACGAGCAGGTCGCGAAGGATTCCGGGCTGCCCGGGATCATCGCGCACGGCCTGTGCATCCAGGCCTTCACCGCATGGGCGGTCCTGACCGAAGTCGGCGGCTCGGACGTGAGCCGGCTCAAGCGGCTCGCGGTGCGCTTCGCCAAGCCCGTGCTGCCCGGCCAGGACATCGTCACCACCATCTGGAAGACCGGCTCGGCCAACGGCATCACCACCTACGCCTACGAGACCAGGGTCGGCGACACGGTCGTCCTCAAGGACGGTCTCGCCGCCATCGCGGATTAGACACAGCGCCGACTCAACAGCAGAAAGGCAGGACCCGATCATGGGTGCATTGGATGGACGAGTAGCCGTCATCACCGGCGCAGGCCGCGGAATCG
>WHUB01000132.1 GCA_009377395.1 Actinophytocola sp.
AGTGGCATCGGAGGGTGGAGATGTCCGACGGCAAGCCCAGCGACCTGGTCCGAAGTGTCGTCCGTGCGGCACAGATTCTCGAAGAACTGGGGTCCCGCCGTGACGGGCTCACGGCGAAGCGAATCGCCACCCGCTGCCGACTCAACCTGGCCACGACCTACCACCTCTTGCGCACGCTGCGCTATGAGCAGTATGTGGTCCAGGGGCCTGGCCACCGGTACTTCCTCGGCCCCAGAGTCGCAAGCCAGTTCCGTGATCTCAAGGCGGCGCTCGAACAGCCGCCACACGTCGGTGAGGTGCTGCGCCACATCAGCGAGACGACCGGACAGAGTGCCTACTATGGACAGTTCATCGGAGAGCATCTGCTTGTCTCCGACGTGGTCGAGGGGCCGTACTCGCCGCACCTCGAACAGCTCATGGTCCACTTCGACGAGGCGCCGCACGCCACCGCTATCGGCAAGGCACTGCTCTGGGCGCTACCGAGCACGACCCGGCGCGAGTACCTGAAGCAGCGCGGTCTCCGGCCGTTCACCAGCAACACCGTCGTGCATCTCGACACGCTCGACCATGAGCTGAAGTCGCTGGCGCATCGCCACGTGTTCGTCGAGCACGAGCAGTACCGGAGCAACGTGTGCTGCGCCGCCGTGCTGGTGCGTCATCACGACCACATCATCGGCGCGATCGGCATACCCGCGCCCGCCGAGCGCTGGCGGCGGTCGAACACCGACCTGATCCGCGCACTGCGCACGGCCGTGGCCGATCTGCGCCAGCCGGTCTGAGCTCAGCGCGCCTGGCCACCGCCCGCAACTTGTCGATCTTGCGCATCGCGTTCTCGATCTTGTTGTGGTACTTGCCCTTGATCTGCTTGTCCACGAAGGCGCCGGCCTTCTGGGAGTACCGGCGGACCTTGTCCGGGTTGTTCTTGGCGTACCGCCCACCTCGACGCCTGGACGTCTGCCGTGCTGCGGTCGCACCGCCGGCGACCTACGTCGAGGCCGCGCTGGACGGACCCGCTGCGGATGTTTGGCGAGTTCGCCGACCGGCTCGCCGCTCACCGGCTCGATGTCGTCCTGCTGGGCGCGCCCGGCTCGTCGTTGGCGATGAAGGCGTCAGCCTGCTGCTCGCACGCGATCAGCGGGTCACTGTCCGGTTCCGCGACACGCTCGGACTCGTGGAATACGGCACCGACGAGTACGAGCTGCTCGGGGGCGGTCATGGCGGAGGAGATGTGTCGTGCCGACGGGCGGTCGCGGCGAAGTGCGCGGCGGCGGTGTCAATCAGGTCCTGGCGCTGCAATGGCAGTTCCCCGGTCAGCCAGGCCATGAGCAGTTCGGCCAGTCCGCCGGTGAGCATGAGTCCGTTGATCTGGTCCTGTGGCGGCGGGAGTGCTTCGTTGCCGTAGAGAGCCCGGGCCTGGGTGGCGATGAGCTGGCCGAATTCAAGGAGCAGTTCGTGGCGGCGGGCTCGCAGCGGCTCGGCGGCGGATTCCAGCATGGCCACCCGCCCGATCCGGGGGTCGTTAGTGAGCAGGTCGATGAACGCGCCGATGGCTGCCTCCGCCTTCGCCTGCGGATCGCCGTCTGATTCGGCCAGGGCGCGCAGTGCCACATCGCGGATCTGGGCTGCGATCCGGTCGAGCACGGCCAGCAGCAGCTCGTCGCGGTGGGCGAAGTTCTCGTAGAAGTAGCGCTCGGTCAGGCCCGCCCGCGTGCAGATCGCGGTCATGGTGGCCTGACGCCACCCCTGGCTGCCAAGCAGATCCAGCCCGGCATCCAGCAGTTGCTCGCGGCGCCGGTCACGGCGCTGGTCGGCGCTAACTCCCCGATAATTCCGCTGCGACATCGCCATACCCCATCTTGACATGACCCCCTGTCAAAATGCATTCTGACTGTGGTTTCTGTCAGAAGTGGGAGCGATCCGCAACGGGAGGCGATGCTGGTGGTGGCCACGCCGGGGAGGCACGTTTTGGAGACCGAGGGCGTGCAGCGCGTGGCCGCTGACGGGGGTGGTGATCGCGCACACCGACGGGGCCCGGGGCGTCAGCGCGCCGACTGCGGACGTGCTGGCCCGGGTTGGGCCACCGTTGCGATCGGTGAACGGGATCCCGCGGCCGACTCAAGGCGCCCGGACTCGCAGCGCCGCCAACGGGCTCGTGGACCATTTCAGGTCGTACGCGGACACCGTCCCCTGTGCACCCCCGAGTTCCTGGACCACACCGGGCCCGCTGGTCGCCGCCGACCGTGCGGAAGGGGACGAGTTGGCCCCGGTTGCGGGGACACCCTGCTCTACCCTCCGTCGTTCGCCGGCACTACGGCCACGACGGCCGTGATCAACACCGTCACCGCATCACCGATCCCGCCCAGCTAGGAGAGCCTCATGCCTCATTTGATCGAGCGCACCACCCAGGCGGCCCGGCAACGCTTGTCCTCGGTGCTGCTGGCACCCGCCCCCCAGCCGGTGGACGACGCCTGGCGCCGGTTCAGCCGCCGGGGACGCCCTACTGACCTCGCCCAACCGCCTGCCGGCAGCAATCTGCTTCCGGTCCGCGGCGACTACGGCGCCCCGCTGGTCGGGCACCTGCTCGACTACATACGGTTCGGCACGGACTTCGCCTGCGATCGCTACGAACGCTACGGCCCCGTCCAGTGGATGGGCGCGTTCGGCACCCGCCTGGTCACTGTGGCCGGGCCCGAAGCGACCCAACTGGTGCTCACCAACAAGGACAAGACGTTCTCCCAAGGCGGGTGGACCTTCCTGATCGACCAGTTCTTCCACCGCGGGCTGATGCTGCTCGACTTCGACGAACACAAAATGCACCGCCGCATCATGCAGCACGCCTTCACCCGCGACCGCCTCGCCGGCTACACCCAGCAGGTCGTGCCCCGCGTCCGCACCACCGTGCCCACCTGGTCCACCACCCGCCCGGTCCGGCTGTACTGGCTGCTCAAACGTCTCACCCTCGACATCGCCACCCAAGTGTTCATGGGCGGCCGCGGCAGCAACGCCGACAGTGAGCAGATCAACCAGGCCTTCGTGGCCACCGTGCGCGCGGCCAGCTCCCTGGTGCGCTCCCCCCTGCCCGGCACCCGCTACCGCGCCGGCGTGCGTGGCCGCCGCACACTCGAACACTACTTCGCCCAGCACCTGCCGAGCGCCCGCGCCAGCGACGGCGACGACCTGTTCTCCGCGTTGTGCCAGGCCACCACCCCCGAGGGCGAGCAGTTCAGCGACGCCGACGTCATCAACCACATGATCTTTCTGATGATGGCCGCGCACGACACCGCCACCATCACCACCACCGCCGCTGCCTACTACCTCGCCACCCACCCCGAGTGGCAGGACCGCGCTCGGCAGGAATCCCTCGCGCTCGGCGACGAGCCCCCCGACATCGACGCCCTGGAACAACTGGACACCCTCGACCGGATCATCAAGGAAGCACTCCGGCTGCTAGCCCCCGTGCCCTTGGTGATGCGCAAAACTGTCACCGACACCGCCGTGCTCGGCCACTACCTACCCGCCGACACGCTGGTCGCCGTCGCCCCGGCGGTCAACCACTTCGTGCCCGAATGCTGGAGCCAGCCCGACACCTTCGACCCCGACCGTTTCGCTGCACCCCGCCGCGAAGACCACACCCACCGCTTCGCCTGGATCCCCTTCGGCGGCGGAGTGCACAAATGCATCGGCATGCACTTCGGCACCCTCGAAGTCAAAGCCATCCTCCACGAAATGCTGCGCACCCACCACTGGAGCGTGCCCCCCGGCTATCACGCGCGGTGGGATAACACCTCCCTGCCCGTCCCCGCCGACGGACTACCCGTCCACCTCCACAACCGCTGAACCGCCCAGCCAACTGCTGGGGTGTTGCGCAAGATCGGATATGGAGCCATACCCTGCTCACGACGTGGCCGCCTTCGATCAGGCCAAAGGTTGTCTTGCGGGTGCTGTTTCGGCAATGCGT
>WHUB01000133.1 GCA_009377395.1 Actinophytocola sp.
ACGTGGCGGGCCACCACGGCGCTCGGGGTGGGCAACGCGTCGCGGGCGGTGGCCACCAGCCGAGCGGCCACGGCGCGCGAGACCCGCACGTCACGGCGGGCGGCGTAGCCGCGGAAGCGTTGCTCGCCCAGACGGGCCAGCCGGGCGGGGTCGGCGAAATCGGTGGCGACCAGCCGGCCAACCTTGCTGCCCAGCACGTCCGCCAGCGCGGTCGACAACCCGGGAAAGCACCGGTCGAGCTGGCCGAGCAGCTGGTTCTTGGTCGCGGTGCGCACCTCGATACGGCGGCGGCGGTGCGCCACCCACGCCTGCAGCTCGATCAACGCCGCATCACCGCACACCACCGGTGCCCCATGCCCGGCCAGCAGCATGTCGATGATCGCGTCCAAATCGATGTCGTCGGTCTTGACACCCCGGCTGCCATTGACCCGGCGCTGCGCAGTCACGTGCGCCGGGTTGAGCTCCACGACCTCCCAGCCGCTCGGCCACACACCCGGCGCGATCACCGGCTGGTGGTAATGCCCGGCGGCTTCCACACCGACCCGCACCAGCCGCACGTCGGCCGGGACCACCGCCTGCAACTGCGCGACCACGTCCGCCACGCCGTGGCGGGTCAACCCGAACTCGCGCGGCGGCAACAACGTCCGACCGCTGAAGTCGCAGGCCTTCAGCTTCGCCGAGGACTTACCCACGTCCACCGGCACCGCCACCAACCGCCGCAACGACACATCCTCGCTACGCGCGGTCCACTCCAAGATCTTCGAACGCACAACCCACCTCCGGCGGGAGATCGGGCCCGACGAACCGGGCGCCAACAGTGACGATCTCCTTCTGACACCCGGAAAGATCAACACCGGGAAGCCACGCCGGAACAGATAATAGCGGTACATCGTGTCGAGCCAGGCCCCGCCCGTCTGGTCACCAGCGTTCATCGGTCCGTCCCCTCCCTGCGACATGCTGCAACACCCTGACGGTAGGCAACCGGGAGCGGACCGGTCTGCGGCTGGAAGTCCCTCGCGCGGAGGACCTTCCGCCTCGCCGGTGGGAGCCGTCAGGACAGTAGCGCGTCCACCGTCACGAACCGGTAACCGCGCTCGCGCACCTCGCGGATGATCGTGGGCAGCGCGTCGGCGTCGAGGGTGGACCCGTCGCTGGGGTGCGCGCCGACGTGCGCCAGCACGATCTGGCCCGGCCGCAGCGTGTTGAGCACCCGGTCCACGACCTGCTGCTGAGTCACCCCGGCGCTGGTGCCCTGCCAGCCGCTGGTGTCGACGGTCCAGCCCACCGTCACGTACCCCATGTCGTTGACCGCCCGGATGGCGCGGTCGTTGCGGTCGCCGTACGGGAACCGGAACAACGGCGCCGGGTCGGCGCCGAGACCCTTGAGCGTGCGCTCTCCCAGCGCGACCTCGGCGCCGATCTCCGCGTTGGTGATCTTGGAGAACTCCGGATGCGTCTCCGAGTGGTTGCCAATGCGGTGGCCCGAGTTCACGATCGCCCGCGCCGCCTCCGGCGCGCCCTGGGCGAACTCGCCGGTCAGGAAGAACGTCGCCGGAACGCCGGTGCGGTCGAGGGTGCGCAGGATGCTGCCCGTGCCGCCGCCGTTGCCGCCCGCGTCCAACGTCAGCGCGACGACCTTCCGTGACGTCGGGATGCGGGTGATGTCCTTGCCCGCCAGCTCCGGCGGGAACGGCGATGGCGATGTGGTGGTCGTCGTGACCGCGGGGGCAGGCTTGCCGATCGCACGTTCACCGTTCGGTGTGACACCGATCAGCACGACCATCACGGTCGCGGCCACCACCGCCACCGCCGTCATACCGGCGGCGATCACGCTTTTGCGCAGCACAGGCAAGGTCCTTCCCCCGACGTGTTCGGCGCCAGCATCACCGCGGCGTCAGTCCAGGTCAAGGACCCACCAGCTCGTGTCGGCAGGACCACCGGACCGTGGTTGGCACCGCGTGAAGACGGGTACACAGTCCCCGGTGAAGCCGCCAGAAGACCCTTCGGCCCGGTTACCGCCAAGAGCACGCTGGAAACGACAGGTTGGCCGCATGAGGAGTCAGGCCATGGGCACATCATCGAGTTCCGCCGCCCTGTGGACGTGCCTGCGACCCGGTAGAAACCCGCTCGTCAGGCGTTCCGACCGCCATCAGGCGCGCGTCGCCGCGCTGCTGCTGGCCCTCGTCCTGGTCGCGACGCCGATCGTCGCCGTGTTCGGCTTCGTCTACCACGCCGGCCTCGCCGAGCGTGCCGAGCAGCAGCACCAGCAACGTTCGCAGGTCACGGCGACGCTGCTGGAGGGGACCTCGGCGGTACGCACCGACATGGACGTCGTGCGGATACCGCGCCGCGCGGTCGCGCTGGCCGAGTGGTCCACTCAGGACGGTGTGACGCACACCGGGCAAACCCCGGTCGCCGCGAACGCGCACAAGGGCGACACGCTGCCCATCTGGATAGACCGGGACGGCGCGCAGGTCCGCCCGCCGATGACGTCCTCCGAGACCATGGTCGTGGCCGCGCTCGCCGCGAGCGGCATCTGGCTGGCGGTCGCTGCCACGCTGGCCGGGATCTACCGCCTCGTCAGCGCCAGGCTCGACCGCGCCCGCTACGCCGAATGGGACCGCCAGTGGCGAGAGCTGGACAAGCACCACACCTGAGTCGCCATACTCGGACCATGAACACGAAGTGGGACGCGGACGCCACGCTGGTTCTCGGCGATCGGACGGTGCCGCTGCTCGACCGGGCACGGGTCTACGCCTGCGGCATCACGCCCTACGACGTCACCCACCTCGGTCACGCGGCGACGTTCGTCTGGGTCGACGTCCTGGCGCGGGCGCTGTGGCAGCTCGGGGTCGACGCCGAGATCTGCCGCAACGTCACCGACGTGGATGACGTCCTCGACCAGGCCGCGGCGCGTGCGGGCACCGACGCGGACTGGTACGCCGCCGTCGGGCAGTTCCAGTTCGACACCGACATGTCGGACCTCAAGGTGCGCGCGCCACGGCACGAGCCCCGCGCCCACAGCTACATCCCGCACGTCATCCGGCTCGCCCGGCACCTGCTGCACTCCGGCGCGGCCTACGTCGCGGACGGCAGCGTGTACTTCCGGGGCGCGGCCATCCCCGGCGTCGCCGGGATCGATCGGGCGACGGCGCTCGACCTGGCGGCCGAGTTCGGCGGGCAACCGGACGACCCGGCCAAGGACGACCCGCTCGACGTCGCGGTGTGGCAGGCGTGCGGGCCGGACCGGGTCGGCTGGGACTCGCCGTGGGGACGCGGCCGGCCCGGCTGGCACGCCGAGTGCGTCGCGATGGCCTCGTCGGTGTTCGGCGTCGGTGTCGACGTGCACGCGGGCGGCGCCGACCTGACCTACCCGCACCACGCCTGCCACGCCGCGATGGCGGAGGCGCTGACCGGGGTGCGGCCCTACGCGCGGTCGTGGCTGCACGTCGGCGTCGTCACCGTCGACGGCGCGAAGATGGCGAAGTCGAGCGGCAATCTGGTGCTGATCTCCGACCTGCTCGCCGACCACGCGGCGGCCGTGGTGCGCATGATGATCCTGGACCGGCCGTGGCACCGGTCATGGGACTACACCCCCGCGTTGCTCGACACGGCGGCGGCCCGGCTGGAGCGGCTCTACAGCGCGGCGGGCCGCCGCAGCGCTGACACCGCGGCAGCGGAGGAGGAGCTGCGCAAAGCGCTGAGCACCGACCTGGACGTGCCGGCCGCGCTGGACATCGCCATCGACAGCGGCGGCGACGCGGCCCGGGCCATGGTCACCGTGCTCGGACTGAGCTGACTATGAGGAGGGATCGTTCGTGAGCTCGACGACCGAGTTCGTCCGCGCGCCCAACGCGTTCACCGACCGGGTCACCGCCGACGGCTCGTCCGGCTGGCCCGCCGAGCCGGGCCGGTACCGGCTCGTGGTCAGCAAGGCGTGCCCGTG
>WHUB01000134.1:0-3401 GCA_009377395.1 Actinophytocola sp.
GGTCAACGCCGACGGCCCGCGCGCGCTCGCGGCCGCGTGCGCGACGACCAACGTGCCGCTGGTGCACGTCTCGACCGACTACGTCTTCTCCGGCGAGATCGACCGCCCGTACGAGCCGGACGACACGCTCTCGCCGCGCAGCGCCTACGGCCGCACCAAGGCCGCCGGGGAGGCGGCGGTGCTGGCCTCGGGCGCGCGGGCGTGGGTGGTGCGCACCGCGTGGCTCTACGGTGCCGGCGGGAAGAACTTCGTCAACACCATGCTGCGGCTCGAGCGGGAGCGCGACACGCTGTCGGTCGTCAACGACCAGCACGGCTCGCCGACCTGGACCGCCGACCTCGCCGCTGGGCTGCTCGAACTGGCGGGCGCGATCGCGGACGGTCGCGGTCCCGAGCAGGCCACACTGCACTGCACCGGCGGCGGCGAGACGACCTGGTACGGGTTCGCGCGGGCGATCTTCGAGGAGCTCGGCGCCGACCCGGAGCGGGTGCGGCCGTGCACGACGGCCGAGTTCCCGCGTCCGGCCGCGCGGCCTGCCTACGGCGTGTTGTCCAACGCGTCCTGGCGTGCGTCCGGTCTGACACCGCTGCGGGACTGGCGCGAGGCGCTGACGGCGTTCATGGCTGCCCAGCGCGCCGGGGTCTGAGCACTTAGCCCTGGGCGGCCCGGTAGGCGTCCACGGTCAGCTCGGCGCAGCGGCGCCAGGTGAAGCTGGCCGCGTGGGCGCGGCGCGCCTGCGAGATCGACGCCGAGTGCGAGTCGCTGACGGCGGTCGCCATGCCGGTCGCGAGGGCGTCGACGTCGCCGAACGGCACCAGCTCCGCGTATCCGCCTGCCACCTCGCGCAGCGAGGGCACGTCGGTGCACACCACCGGCACGTCGCAGGCCATCGCCTCCAGCACCGGCAGCCCGAAGCCCTCATCGCGCGACGGCAGCACCAGCGCGCTCGCCCCGGCGACGACGTGCCGCAGGTCGACGTCGGAGACGTAGCCCGCGTGCTGCGAGCGGTCGTTGACGAGGAACGGGCCGGGGCCGATGAACACCAGCGGCGGCAGGCCGGGGTCGGCCTTGTGCGCGCGGGCCAGCCATTCGAGGCCCTTGCGAGGCCCCGATGCGCCGACGAACAGCAGGTACTCGCTCGGCAGTCCGAACTTCGAGCGCAGGTCGTTGTTGGGCGGCAACGCGGTGAACCACGCCGGGTCGACGCCGAGCGGCGTCACCATGATCTTGTCGCGGTCGACGTCGAGTCGCTCGGCGACCCGGTCGGCGACCGCGGCGGTCGGGGTGCAGATCGTGTCCGCCCGCCGCGCGCTGACCCGCGTCAGCTCGGGCAGCCGCGCGTCGCTCGGCGGCATCTCCTCGGGCGCGTCGAGGAAGGTGAGGTCGTGGATGGTGAGCACGCCTGCGGCCCTGGCCGTGCCCGGCAGCACGAAGTTGGTGCCGTGCACGACGTCGGTGCGGCCCGCGAACAGCTCGACCGGCGGGAACCGGCTGCGCAGCCACGCCGCCCGCACTGCGCGCGCCGAGACCGGCATGCCGCGTGCGCGCACGCCGTGCGGCAGCACGCGGCGCAGCTTGCGCCAGCCCCGCAACGTGAAGGCGACCGAGCGGGTGTCCACCTCGGGCATGGAGGCGAGTTCCTCGGAAAGGGATGCGGTGTAGCGCCCGACGCCGGTGCGTTCGCCAAGCAGCGGTGTGCCGTCGAACAGCACTCGGAGTGGCGGGTCAGCCACGGTTGCCTCCCTTCACCGTCTTGCCCGTGTCGCCACGGGCCCTGAGAGTAGCCCGCCAGGATGAGACGGCTGGGAGCGAGGCACCGTTGGTGCTCGGCCGGTCAGCGCAGCTCCGCGAGCACCGACAGTTCGTGCTCGATCAGCTCGGCGACCACGGACCGGTCGGCGCCCCGCGCGTTGAGGTAGGGGGCCTCGGCGGTGCCGGTGAGGTAGGTGATCCAGCGGGCGCCCGGCGCGACGTCGAGCACGACCGGGGCGCGCTTGCCGTTGGTGCGTCGGCGGCCGTCACGGTCCCGCATGGCGATCATCAGCTTCGCCTCCAGCAGCCGCTGCTCCCGGTCGTGCAGCGCCCGCATCCGCTTGACCTCTCGCGGCACGGCACGCTCCATGGCGACGCCCGACGTCGGCGCCATGAAATCACCGACCGAGCAGGTGATGGTGCGTTCGGACGCCGGTTCGCACTCGCCCAGTGTTCCGGCGATCTCCTGCGGCAGGTGGTCGGCGGCGGCGTCGCGCAGCAGCACCTGGTCGCCGCCCTCGGTGTACTCGGCGTAGACGGCGTCGGTGCCGATGGCGGCGGCATGCGCGCGCCAGGACTTCGCGCCGGTCGCGGCGTAGCAGAAGCACTCCCGCTGGCCGGCGCACAGCGCGCGCAGCGCCATGACGAGCTCGATGCTCGGCGCCCCCCGGTCGAGCAGGTTCTGGCGGGCGAGTTCGGCATAGGCGGCGTCGGACAGCGCGGCGAGTTCGTCCGGGTCGCGCCAGATCGGTTCCGGACGCAGCGTGGCGGGCAGGGTCAGACCCTGTCGCGACGCGAAGAAGTCCAGCGTGGACGGTGTCAGCCACACCTGCTGTGTGAGCAGCACGCTCGTCATGCCCCTTGGGTTGTCACTCGCCGATCACAGGCCGGACGACGAGATTGCCGGTTTGGTCGTCGATCAGCTTCTCACCGTGCTCGTCGTGCTCGATCTCCAGCCCGGCGTCCATCTCCTGCTTGATGTAGTAGCGGTCCTTGTGCTCGTCGTCCTCGCCGCCCTCGCCGCGAGCCGCTCCGGCGCCGCCCATCATGCCGCCCATGCCGCCGCGCGGGCCGAAGCTGGTGCTCGCCTTGGCCGCCGCGGCCGGTGACGCCGCGCTGCCGGGGCCGTAGGGCGCCGTGCCGGTTGTGCTGCCGGCGCCGGGGCTGTAACCGCTGGCGCCCGCGCCCGCGAAACCGCCGGCCGCCATGGCACCGCCCGCCATGGCGCCGCTGCCGGGCGGGCCGAACTCGCCGCTGCCCCTGGCGGAGCCGCCGAGCCCCGCCGTCATGGTGTTTCCAGGCGGGATGACCGTGCCGTCCGGCATGATGATCGTTCCGTCCGGCTTGCGGATCCGGCCGTCCGGGTAGCGGATGGTGCCATCGGGATAGCGGATGCTCCCGTCAGGCATGCGGATGGAGCCATCGGGCAGCCGCACCGCGCCAGGTGGGAGACCGGCCGACCCGCTGCTCGTCGGGCTCGCGGCCGGTGACGTCGACCCGGTGCTGGCCGGCGCGGTCCAGCCGCCTGCCGCTGCGGTGGCGCCGCCCCCGGAGGCGACGGACGGCGCAGTCGTACCGCCGCCGCTTGCCGCGCCGCCCGAGGAGCTGACGTTGAAGTCGAGCTTGGTGGGGTCGCCGGTCAGCGCGCC
>WHUB01000134.1:3411-3856 GCA_009377395.1 Actinophytocola sp.
AGATCGGCGTCCAGTCCGATGCGAAGGTCGACTCCGGTTTGGGGCCGGGGCCGGTGCCGGCGGTGTTCTTGACCTGGTTGAACGACTCGGTCTGGGTGCTCATCTGCATCGAGACGTCGTTCTGGTTCTGGGACGAGACCTCGGAGGCGTCGGAGAGCGGCTTGACGGCGCTACGCGCGGCGTCACCGGACTTGCCGACCCAGGCGCCCTCCAGCCTGCCGATGAGGCGCGAGAAGCTCTGCTGCCGCTCTCTGTAGTCGTTGACCAACTCTCGGGAGATGACGCTCGACTCGTTATACGTCCCAGGCCCCGCTCCGGCCTGCAGCAGGTCGGCTATCTGTTGTGCCGTATAGCCCATCGTGTCTCCCCGCCTATGTGCCCGCGCTCATGTTCGACAGTGCCATTTCGGCGGCCTGCTTCATGACCTGGCATGCGTGTGCTCGGT
>WHUB01000135.1 GCA_009377395.1 Actinophytocola sp.
GACTACGACCCCGGCACCCAGACCGCGACGATCATCACCCCCACCGGCCGCTTCTACACCAAGAGAAAACGGCCGATCATCGAGCCGAAGTCCAGATCGGACATCCCGCTACCGCAGCAGCGACAACCCACCGCAACAGCCACACCGGACGCGAACGCCCCGCCCGGCGGCGACGACCCGCCGTTCTAGTCAGCACCATCCGGCGTTCGGGGCGGAGCTATCACCACGTGTCGATGAACGGCCGCCGGTCGCCTGGCTCGCGGTCGCGCTCGCGGGGCGGGCCGGCGAGTGTGGTAGTGATCCAGCGGCGGGTGTCGGCGGGGTCGATCACGTCATCGAGCTCGAACAGCGATGCCGCGTTGAGCGCTTTGCCGTGCTCGTAGGCCATCGCCACCATCTGGTCGAACAGCTCCTGCCGCTCTGCCGGGTCGGACACCGCGTCCAGTTCCTTGCGGAAGCCGAGTTTGACCGCGCCCTCCAGGCCCATACCGCCAAGTTCGCCGGTCGGCCAGGACACCGTCGCGAGTGGCACGGTCAGGCTGCCGCCCGCCATCGCCATCGCGCCCAGCCCGTACGCTTTGCGCAGCACCACAACACACAGCGGCACGCTCAGGTTCGCGCCGGTGACGAACATCCGGCTGACGTGCCGCACGGTCGCGGTGCGTTCGGCGTCCGGCCCGACCATGAACCCCGGCGTGTCACACAGCGACACGATCGGCAGCCCGTGCGCGTCGCAGAGCTGCATGAACCGCGACGCCTTGTCGGCCCCCTCGGCGTCGATCGCGCCGCCGAGGTGCGCCGGGTTGTTCGCGATCAGCCCGTACGGCCGTCCCTCGATCCGCACCAACGCGGTGATGATGCCCTCGCCGAAGTCCCGCCGCAGTTCGAGCACCGACCCGGTGTCGGCGAGCGTGTCGATCACCGCTCGCGCGTCGTAGACTCGCACCCGGTTCTCCGGCACCACCGACCGCAGCAACCGCTGGTCATCGACCGACCAGTCCGCCAGCCCACCCTGGAAGTACGACAGGTACCGCTTGGCGACGTCGGTCGCCTCCGTCTCGTCTTCGACCACGATGTCGACCACGCCGTTGGGTGCCTGCACGTCGATCGGCCCGACCTCGCCCGGCTCGTAGCTGCCGAGGCCGCCGCCCTCGATCATCGCGGGACCGCCCATCCCGATGCTGCTCTCCCGCGTCGCGATCACCACGTCGCAGCAGCCGAGCAGTGCCGCGTTGCCCGCGAAACACCGACCGGCGGCGATGCCGACGAGCGGCACGTGCCCGCTGAGCTTGGCGAACAGGTGGAACGCCATCACCTGCAGCCCGGACACGGTCGGCACGTCGACGTCGCCGGGCCGCCCGCCACCGCCCTCGGCGTAGAGCACCACCGGCAGCTTCTGCCGCGCCGCCACGTCGAACAGCCGATCCTTCTTCAGGTGGTTGTACGCGCCCTGGGTGCCCGCGAGCACCGTCGCGTCGTAGGCGAGCACGGCACACTGCGAGCCGTTGATTCCGGCCAGCCCGCCGACGAGACCATCGGCCGGGGTGCGCTCGATCAGATCCTCAAGCGACCGCCGCTGCCGCTGCGCCGCGACCACCAGCGGCCCGTACTCGAGGAAGGTGCCCTCGTCGCACAGCGCCGCGATGTTCTCCCGCGCGGTCCGCCTGCCCGCCGCGTGCCGCTTGGCGACCGCCTCCGGCCGGTGCTCATCCTGTCCGGCCGCATGCCTCTGCCGCACCTCGTCGAGGTCGGCGCGGACGGCACCGACGTCGGCTCCCGCATCCTCGGGGCCGGTCTCTTCGCGTACCTCGGCCTCGGTGACGTCGAGCAGCCGCTGGTCACGGCGCACCGTGTCGCCCTCGGCCACCGCCACCCGCGCGACGACGCCCGCGTGCGGGGCCGCGACGACGTGCTCCATCTTCATCGACTCAAGCACGACCAACTGCTGGCCGGATCGGACCTCCGCGCCCTCGGTGACGGCGACCCGCACCACGGTGCCCAGCATCGGGGCGAGAACCGACCCGTTCTTCTCGTGATCCACCACATCCGAAAGCTTCTCACGACACGGCAAGGACGGTTACTGTCCAGCGGCGAGCCCGGGCGCGAGGTCGTCGGCGTCGTGGCTGAGCCGGTTGCGCACCGCGACCACACCCGGCACCGCCTGCGCGAGCTCGCCGAGCCGGCGCCCGTCGCTGCGCCGGGGCACCGAGCCGAGCAGGGTCACCACGCCCGCCGACACGGTGACGCACAGTTCGGTGGTCCTGCTCCACGGCCCGTGCTTGGCGATCTGCTCGTCGACCGCCGCGGTGAGCTCCTCGTCGGTCGTGGTGAACACCCGGAGCAGGTCGCGTCGCGACAGCACACCCGTGAGCCGCCCGTCCTCGGTGACGAACAGCCGCCTGGTGCCGGTGTCGACGAGCTTCTCGGTCGCCGCGAGCAGCGACGCGTCCGCGTCGATAGTCTGCACCGGAGACGTCATCAGGTCCTTCGCGATCTGCGCCCGCGCCTTGTTCCACCGGGCGTACGCGTCCTTCGCGAGCCGGGACGGCTTGCACTGCCCCGGCAGGTAGGTGTGCTTGGCGATCAGGTCGGCCTCGGACACGACGCCGACCGGCTCGCGGAAGGCGTTGAGCACCGGGACCGCGCTGATGGCGTTGTCACGCAACAGGTTCGCGATCTCCTTGTACGGCGTGGTGAGCCGAACGGTGATCGGATCGGGGCTCATGACCGAGGCTACGGTCAGCGGCCGTCTCGCCGTGACCGGTGACGTGCCCGCCCGCCCCTCGGTCTCCCGGTTGCGATACGACTCGGCGCTGGGATAGCTGGCTGTAGGTCTTGTCAAGTTGGTGGGAGGGCAAGTCGACGGGCCTCGTGTCGTGACGAGGCTGGCGGTGTCGGTGTGTGGGCGGTCCGGCGCGGGGTTGCTGTGGGTGCCTCGGGTTCACGCTGACTTATGCGACCTCGCGGCGTTGCGCGGGTCATCTGGCGTCGTTCGAGCTCCGTTCATGGCGGAAGGCCGGGCGCCAAGCTAGTCGCGACGTAACCCTGGGGTCCGTCATAGCGGCCACGGCGTCTGATCCGGCCTTCCATCCCGCAGCATGCCACCGGGCAGCCGGGTTGGGAAGGTTCGGGTGGGTTAGCTCCAGCGTGTCGGGGTGAACTCGGCTTGGTCGCGGACCATGGCGTAAGCGATCTTGTTGGCACGCCGGGCCAGGGCGCAGGCGATGATGCCGCCGGGTTTGCCGCGTTCCCGCAGGGTGTGCGCGTAGTGGCGGGCGGCGGGATCCTTCTGCCACAGCCCGATGCCGAGATCGATCAGGGCGCGGCGCAGGTGCACCGAGCCCTCGCGGCTGATGCCGCCGTCGCGGCGCTTGCCGGCCGAGGCGTAGACGATGGGGGTGAGCCCTGCCGCGCGGTAGATCTTGGCGGCGCTGTCCCAGCGGGCGATCGGGCCCAGTGCGGCGGCGTAGCCGGCCGCGCGGACGGTGCCCCAGCCCGGTGCGGTGGTCAGCACCCGATAGGCGGTGTCGGGCAACAGTGTGGCGATGCGGGTCTCGGCCGCGGCGATCTGGTCCTCGAGGTCGGCGAGCAGGGCCAGGTCGGCGGCC
>WHUB01000136.1 GCA_009377395.1 Actinophytocola sp.
AACCTCGATGCTCATGGCACTCCTTGCGTCATTCACCTGCGAGTGGCCTTCCGGATGAGCGGCTACTCGGCTACGATAACAAAAAAGGACTAACCGTTCTACCTTCTACCAAAAGGGCCAAGCTTTGGAGTGCGGTGGTCATCGCGGTGGCCGTTGTGGCTCGCAGGGGGACCGAAGGAGGATGATGGCGGCCAAGGGCTCGTCCCGGCTCGACCGGCGTGACGTGACTACCATCGCCGGGATGTCGGGGGTCGTCGCCGCCCTCCACGTCGTCGGCTGGGGATCGCTGTTGCTCGTCGTCGTGCCGGGGAACTTCGAGATCAGCAAGACCGAGGTGTTCGGCGTCGGCGTCGGGCTGACCGCCTACGTGCTCGGGCTGCGGCACGCGTTCGACGCCGATCACATCGCCGCGATCGACAACACCACCAGGAAGATGATGGCCGAGGGCACGCGGCCGCTGTCGTCCGGTTTCTGGTTCGCGCTCGGGCACTCCACGGTCGTGTTCGTGCTGTGCCTGTTGCTCGCACTCGGCGTGCGTGCGCTTGCCGGTCCGGTCGCCGACGAGAGCTCGGCACTGCGGTCGGCCACCGGTCTGGTCGGCGGCCTCGTCTCCGGCGTGTTCCTTGTGCTGATCGGCGTGATCAACCTGCTTGTGCTGCGACAGATCGTCGGGGTGCTCCGCAAGATGCGCTCCGGCCGCTACGACGACTACGAGCTGGAACGCCACCTCAACGACCGCGGCCTGCTCGCGCGATTGCTGCGCGGCGTGGTCAGGCGGGTCCGCAAGCCGGGCCACATGTACCCGCTCGGCCTGCTGTTCGGGCTCGGCTTCGACACCGCCACCGAGGTGTCGCTGCTGGTGCTCGCCGGTGGCGCCGCGGCGGGGAACCTACCCTGGTATGCGATTCTCACCCTGCCTGTCCTGTTCACCGCGGGCATGACGTTGCTCGACGGGATCAACGGATGCGTGATGAACTTCGCATACGGCTGGTCGATCGCGACACCCGTGCGCAAGGTCTTCTACAACCTCACCATCACGGGGCTCTCGGTCGCGGTCGCGCTGCTGATCGGCGGCATCCAGCTGCTCGGCCTGCTCGCCGAGCGGCTCGACATCGTGACCGGACCATTGGCGTGGCTTGCCGAGCTCGATCTCGGCTCGGTCGGCTTCGCCGTGGCCGGGCTCATCGTGGCCACGTGGCTGGTCTCGGTGGCGTGGTGGCGGCTCGGCAGGCTGGAGCGACGCTGGTCATCCGAACCGGAGTCGTGAGGTGCTCAGGTCAAGCCGAGCTTGAGCAACCTGCTCGCTGGGACCGTTCGAGCTGCTTCACCGCGTCGGAAGCGGGCGTTTTCGCTTCGAGTGCTGCGCGGACGGTGGCGAGTGCCCGGGGCCAGTTGATTGTTAGCGCGGCCCGTAGTTCGTCGCCGTCGTGGTAGATGGCGGCGATGCGTTCTCTGCCGCCCTCCTGCCGGACGATCGTGACCGAACTGGCGGGGTCGGCGTAGCCCATGAGCTGGATCTTCACCCCGTGCTGGTCGGACCAGAAGTAGGGGCGCGCGGTGTGGGCGCGCTGATCGTCGGGATGGGTGAGGTTGTGGGCAACGGTGTTGGCCTGTTCGGTGGCGTTGGTCCAGTGCTCGAGGCGCACGTGACGGCCGGCCTGCCGGTCGCGCCAGCGGGCGACGTCACCGAGGGCGTAGACGTCCTCGACGTCGACGGCCGCGCAGTACTCGTCGCACACGACACCGTTGTCGAGGCGGATCCCGGAGCCTTCCAGCCAGCCGGTGTTCGGCATCACCCCGATCCCGACCACGACGGTGTCGGCGGGCAGGCGGGAACCATCGTCGAGGAGGACCGCCTCGACACGGCCGTCGCCGTCGAGCGCGCGAACGCCCGCGCCACAGCGCACCGTGACGCCGTTGCGCTCGTGCAACGTGGTCAGCAGCGCGGCGACCTGGTCGCCGAGGACGTGGGCCATCGGCGCGCCCAGTGCCTCGGCGATTGTCACCTCGACGCCCAGTGCCCTGGCGGTGGAGGCGACCTCGGCGCCGATGAAGCCGCCCCCGACGACGACGAGTGGGCCGCCTCGCTCGAGACTCTGGCGGAGGTCGAGGCAGTCGGTCATGGTCCGTAGCACGTGCACGCCGTCATGGGTGGCGGCGCCGGGTAGGGTTCGGGGCGCGGCGCCGGTGGCGATGACCAGCGCGTCGTAGCCCAGGCGCTCACCGGTACGGAGCGTGATCTCGTGGGCATCGACGTTCACCGAGGTCGTCCGCTCGGCGATCACTCGCGCGTTCCACTGCGAACCGGGATCACCGAGCGAGGCCTTCTCGGGTTCCCATGTGCCGGCGAGGACCTGCTTCGATAGCGGTGGCCGGTCGTAGGGGGCGGCGGCCTCCGGGTCGACGAGCGTGATTGCCCCGTCGCACCTGGCGGCGCGCAGCCCGGACACCGTGCGGATACCCCCGACGGACCCGCCTACGACGACTACGTGGTCCATCAGTCGTCCTCGAGCCAGATCGCGGCGGTCGGGCAGCTGCGGACGGCCTCGTCTACCTTGTCCCGCTCACTCTCGTCCACGGTCGGCCGCAGGATCACGACCTTGCCGTCGTCGTCGAGGTCGTAGACATCGGACGCGGCTACGACGCAGTTCGCGTAGCCCTCGCACGTCTCGATGTCCTTACGGATCTTGATCAATGGTGTTCCTCTCAGCGTTTGACGCCCGCTCCGCCGTCGGGATGGAGGAAGCGCCCGGTCATGCCGCGCGCAGCCGGCGAGGCGAGGAAGACGTAGCTGTCGGCGTGGTCGCGCGCGGTGAGCGCCACCCCGAGTGGGTTGCTGGATTTCAGATCCTTCGCCCGGTTCCCAGCCTTGCCGAGGCTGCGCTCGTTCATGCCGAGCGCGCTCAGGCCGCGCAGATCGGTGTCGAGAGTTCCTCCGGGCGCGACCGAGTTGACGGTGATGTCCGGGGCGAGCTCGTGGGCCAGCGCGATCACCGCGCCTCGCACGGCAAACTTCGACGCGATGTAGAGAATGCCCCCGCGGCCGGGGTAGAAGCTGGACGTCGACGCGGTGAGGATGATCGTGCCACCGGTCTCGGTCAGCGCGGGTACGGCTGCCTTGACCGACGCCAGCTGGCTCTTGACGTTGACCCGGAATGCTTCGTCGAAAGCGGCGTCGAACACCTGGTCGTCCAGATCCTCGATGCCGGTGTAGAAGTCGAACAGGCCGACGCAGTTGACGAGGACGTCGAGCCCGCCGAACGCATCGGTCGCCCGTTTCACCGCGGTCCGGTTGTGGTCGATCGAGACCGCGTCGCCACACGTGAGCACGACCTCCGGGTGGTCGGTGGCAAGCTGGTCGCACTTGTCCTGGCTGAGTTCGAGCGCGGCGACCTGGGCGCCCTCCTCGAGGTAGCGGTCGGTGACCGCGCGGCCGATTCCGGAGCCCGCGCCGAGTATCAGGGTGCGCTTGTCCTTCAGCTGCGCCATCTCACTCCTCCTCCAGCCCGAACGGCGTCGCCAGCAGCGCGGTGAACAGCTCCGAGGTCTGCCAGGTCAGGCTTTCCAGTTCCAGCGGGCACAGCAGG
>WHUB01000137.1 GCA_009377395.1 Actinophytocola sp.
GAAGGCGAGGAACGTGACCGTCAGGCTCAGGATCACGTACGCTCTCGGCTCTCCCTCGGGCAGCACCAGGGAGAACACGCCGATCAGCAGCAGCGCCGAGGTGGTGCCGAGCTGGCCGATCAGCAGCATCGGCCTGCGGTTGACCTTGCCGAGCAGGTAGATGCCGACGAACGTCGCCAGCACCGAGATCACGCCGTTGGCGATGTTGGCCGCCAGCGCGCTGTTGGTGTCGAAACCCGCGTCGGTGAGGATCTGCGTCCCGTAGTACATGATCGAGTTGACGCCGGTGATCTGCTGGATGACCGCGATCCCGACGCCGATCAGCACCAGCTTGCGGATCCACGGCGTCGCCAGGTCCGACCAGCCGCCGGTCTGCGACTGCTTGTCCTCCAGCGCGAGCTGCTTCACCTCGCCCATCTCGGTCTCGGCGCGCTGCGCGGTGCGCACCTGCTTCAGCACCGTGAGCGCGTCGGCGAAGCGGTCCTTCGACGCCAGCCAGCGAGGGCTCTCCGGCATCACGAGCATGCCGAGCCACAACGCGACCGCAGGGAGCGTGGCGACGACGAGCATCCACCGCCACACGTCGGCGGCGTCGCCGGCGACCGCGGCGATGCCCGCGTTGAAGGTGAAGGCGAGGAGCTGACCGGAGACGATCATCAGCTCGTTCTGGGTGACGATCCGACCGCGTCGCTCGGCGGGCGAGACCTCGGCCAGATACGTCGGCACCGTCACCGACGCGCCGCCGACGGCGATACCGAGCACGAAGCGAGCCACCACCATGATCGCGGTGTTCGGCGCGAACGTGCAGGCGAGCGCGCCGACGAAGAACAGCACCGCCAGCATGAGGATGTTCTTGCGGCGGCCCCGGCGGTCGGAGAGCCTGCCGCCCAGCATCGCGCCGAGCGCGGCGCCGAGCAGCAGCGAGCTGGTGACCAGACCTTCGGTGAACGCGGTGAGCCCGAGATCCTCGGCCATGTACGGCAGCGCGCCGTTGATGACACCGGTGTCGTAGCCGAACAGCAGACCGCCGAAGGTGGCGATCACCGTCACCATTCTCAGCCGTCTGCGATGTGGTCCGGGCGCGTCCGCTTCCGCGCCCGGTGGATCGTGGGTCTCGCTGGTCATCTGGGCCATGATTCTCCTCCCTCGCCCGCCGAAAACAGCCTCGTTGTCAGCGCGGACGTCGACTAGTGCGCTCTACTAGCGCGCTCTAGTCCGCACACTATGGCGGCGGTCACAAGGAGGTGTCAAGACCTCGGCACAAACAACGGGAGCCGGCTTTCGCAGCCGGCTCCCGTTGGTGTCAGCGATCAGCGCTGGTCAGCAGTTCTTGACGCCGTCGCCGTCTCCCCAGGAGCACTTGTCGGCCAGGGTGCCGTTCTTCCGGCGCAGCTTGGCCGTGTCGCCGGTGTTGTTCCAGACGTACCAGTCACTACCCCAGTAGCGGTCGTTGCCGTCGTTGCTGCCCGTGCCGGTGTGAACCCGCATCGTCCGGCCGGGCTTGATCTTGGTCGCCGGGAAGGTGTAGACGTGGCCCGCGACGTCGCGCAGCTTCCAGCCCTTGAGGTAGCGCGTCTTGCCCGAGGTGTTCTTGAGCACGACGAACTCGGCGTTGAGGCTGACGTTGTTCCCGGTGTCGCTGCCGGGCGAGTCGTACCGCACCTTGTAGATCACGACGGCGCCCGCCGCCTGGGCGGGTGCCGTGGCCAGTCCACCGGCCAGCACCGTCGCGATGGTGAGCACCACGATTCTGGTCAAACCGCGCATGAAGATCCTTTCGATGAATGCGGTGATTACGCCACATCGGTCGCGTGGATCTTCCCGGTCGTTACTGTCCGTGCACAACTGTTATGTGCGACGGCCCAACTGGCCGATCGCGGCCACGATGACCCCGGCGACGACGAGGGAGAACCCGAGGATGACCTCCTTGGGCGGGCCGCCGGACTGGCCGGGCACCGGCGTCGTGCCCATCAACGACCACAGCCCGTAGAAGAACGTCGCCATCCCGCCGAGAGCCAGCAGGATGCCGGCCGTCACGATCAATCCGGAGAAGCTCCGCGGCCATCCCCGGGGAAGCTGTCCCCGCGAGACGTCGACGAGGACGTCCCGGAGGATCTCCGCGTCGACACCCCGGTAGACCCGGTCGCCGATGGGGATGTTCCGGCCGTTGCCGAGGTTCACGTTGTAGCGGCCGACGCGCACGGCGCTGCCGTCGCCACGCACTTTGACCATGTGGCGGAGGCGCGACAGATCGTCGTCGGTGTACTCGTCGTGCGCGACGCGATCAAGCAGCTCGCGCACCTCGGCAGACCTGGCCATGGCCGCACCTCGGGTCCCGTCCCCATCCGACACTACGGCAAATACGGCAAACAGCAAATACCGTACAAATAGAAATAGCCCGGCCGCTGACCACAGGTCAGCAGCCGGGCTATCACATCGCTCAGCTCAGCCGGGCCTCACTTCGTTCGTCTGCCGATACCTGCGCCGTGGCGGCCGGCTCCGCCTCCCCGATGTCGACGGGGTGGGCCTCCCCGTTGGGATGGCCGTCGAGCAGCCAGCGGCGGAACGACATCACCACGATGACCAGCACGAAGATCAACGGGAACGCGGTGATGATGGCGAGTGTCTGCAACGCGTCCAGCCCGCCCGCGTACATCAACGCGACGGACACCGCCGCGAGCGCGACCGCCCACACCACCCGGTGCCAGCGTGCCGGCTCGACGTCCGCAGGCAGCTCACGCGACGCGACGGCGGCCATGGTGTACGCCGAAGAGTCCAATGTGGTCGCGAGGAACACGACGAGCAGCAGGATGAACACCGCGAGCACCACGACACCGAGCGGCAACGCCTGGAGGGTGGCCACGACGGCCGCCGTCGGACCCTGGTTCTCCAGGATGCCGGCCACATCGACGGTTCCGTTGAGCTGGAAAGACAGTCCGGTGTTGGTCATCAGCGCGAACGCGACCCAGTTGCCGAGGCTGCCCGCGAGCAGCATCGCGCCGATGACACCGCGCATGGTGCGGCCGCGGGAGATCTTCGCGGTGAACAGCCCGATGAACGGGGCGTAGGCGATCCACCATGCCCAGTAGAAGACCGTCCAGCTCTCCTCGAAGCCGGACCCACCCACCGGGTCCATGTAGAAGCTCATCTGCACGAAGTTCTGCATCATCTTGCCGATGCTGTTGGTGAAGCTGTCGATGATGAACACGGTCGGCCCCGCGATGAGCAGGAACGCGCCGAGCGCACCCGCGAGCCACACGTTCAGCTGCGCCAGTCGCTTCAGTCCGCGTTGCAGTCCAAGGTAGACACTGACGCCGAACAGCAATGTCCACGCCACCAGGATGGCGATGTCGAGGCCGGTGCCAGGGCTCAGCGGTGTGAGTTCGGCGACGCCTTCGGACACGATGGGCACCTCGAGGCCGAGCGACGTGCCCGCCGCGCCGAC
>WHUB01000138.1 GCA_009377395.1 Actinophytocola sp.
GCGTCCGGCGACGCGGGAGTGCCGGTGGCGGCGGGCGAGCCGCAGGCGCCGTCGGCGGTGGCGTTAGCCGAGGTGGCCCAGCGGCTACCCGTGGTGAAGCGGTCCCTTGCCGGGGTTCCGCTGCCGTTGAGTGTTGTCGGTACCGGATGAGGTGATGGGTGAACCTGCGCACGTTGACCGAATGGCCACGACGGCTCGGCGGTGCCACCGCCGTGAAGGAGCCATGGCCCCGCTGGCTTGGGCACGACCTGCTGGCCGGAGTCAGCGTCGCGATGATCGGCATCCCGCAGTCGCTCGCCTACGCCGAGCTGGCCGGGATGCCACCGATCGCCGGGCTCTATGCCGGCGCGCTGCCGCCGATCGTGGCCGCGCTGTTCGCCTCGTCGCCGTACCTGCAGACCGGGCCGGTGGCGATCACGGCGCTGCTCACGTTCGGCTCGCTCAGCACCATGGCGACCCCCGGCAGCCCCGAGTACGTCGGCCTCGGGCTGGCGCTCGCGCTGATCGTCGGCGTGGTCCGGGTGGCGCTCGGGATGCTGCGGGCGGGCTGGCTGGCGTATCTGATGTCGCAGCCGATGCTGCTCGGCTTCGTCCCGGCATCGGCGATCCTGATCGCCAGCTCGCAGCTGCCGAGCGCGCTCGACGCGCCCGCGCCCGAGTACGACAACGTGATACTTCAGGCGGTGTGGACGCTGGCGCATCCCGGGCAGTGGAGCCTCGCCGCGATCCTGCTGACGGCCATGACGGCGGTACTGGTCCTCGGCGGCCGGAAGCTGCACGCGCTGTTCCCCGGCGTGCTCGCGGCGACGATCCTCGGCATCGCGATCTCCGGCATGGGTTTCTACTCCGGTGAGACCGCCGGCCCGATCCCGGCCGGTTTCCTGCCGTTCACGCTGGACGACATCTCGTGGACGACGCTGCCGACGCTGCTGCTGTCCGGCGCGATCATCGCGCTGGTCGGGTTCTCCGAAGCCGCCTCGATCTCGCGCCGGTTCGCCTCGGAGGAACGCAGCCGGTGGAGCGCGAACCGGGAGTTCATCAGCCAGGGCGCGGCCAACATCGCCGCGGCGACGTTCGGCGGGATGCCGTGCGGCGGGTCGTTCTCCCGCAGTTCGGTGAACAAACTTTCCGGGGCGCGCACCCGGATGGCGGGCGCCTTCACCGGCCTGACGGTGCTGGCGTTCCTGCCGTTCGCCTCGGTGCTGGATCCGCTGCCGATGGCGGTGCTCGGCGCGATCGTCATCGTGTCGGTCACCGGTCTCATGCGGATGCGACCGCTGCTGCGCATGTGGCGGCTCTCGGTGCCGCAGGCGGTGATCGCGTGGACGACGTTCGCGGCGACGCTGCTGCTCGCGCCCCGGGTCGACCTCGCCGTGCTCGCCGGGGTGAGCCTGTCGGTCGGCGTGTTCCTGTGGCGGTCGCTGCAACTGGAGATCGACGTCACCGCACAGGACGACGTGCTCACCTTCACCCCGCGCGGCGTGCTGTGGTTCAGCACCGCGCAGAAGCTCGACGCCGCGCTGCTGGACGCGCTGGCCGATCACCCCAACGCCACCCGGCTGGTGATCGAGCTGAACCGGCTCGGCCGGATCGACACCACCGGCGCGTTGGTGCTGCGCTCGGTGCTCGACCAGGCCCGCGTAGCAGGGCTCGAGGCGGACGTGCACGGCATCCCGCCGCAGTCGGAACGGCTGACGCACCGGGTGCTCGGCCCCGACACGGATCCGCTGGAATAACTACATCTCCCAGCCCGCCGGGAGCAGCGTCGCGACCTCGGCGGCGAGGTCGATGACGACGCGGCCCAGCTCGGCGATGCGTTCCGCCGGCATCCTGATGTCGGGCCCCTGCACCGCGACCGCCGCGCTCACCGGGGCGTCGGCGACCCGCACCGGAGCCGCGACCCCGTGCACGCCCGGCACCCGTTCCGACCGGTTCACGCCGTAACCGGTGCGCCGGATCGCCGCCAGCTCGTCGGCGAGCACGCGCTTGGACGTGATGGTGGCCGGGGTCTCCCGGCTCAGCCTGCCGAGCTGGGCAAGCTCGGCCTTCGGGTCGTCGCTGAAGGCGAGCATCACCTTGCCGGTGCTGGTGCAGTGCAACGGGATTCTGGTGCCGACCGGCTGGGCGAACCGTAGCCGCTGTTTCGACTCGACCCGCAGCACGACCACGCCCTCCGAGCCGTTCCTGATCACCAGGTTGACCGACTCCCCCGTCGTCTCGGCGGCCCGTTCGAGCGCGGGCAGCACGAGGTCGAAACCGAGCCCGTGTTCGGCGGCATGGCCGAGCAGGAACGCCTCCCGGCCGAGCCGGTAGCGGTCCTGCGGGTTCTTGCTGACGTAACCCGCGCTGACGAGCGCGCGCAGGATGCGGTGCACCGTGCTCGCGTTGAGGTCGAGCCGGTTGACGATCTCGGTGAACGCGAGCTCACCCTTGGCGTCCCGGAGCGCGCCGAGCACGGCCAGCGCACGCCCGATGGCGCGAGTCCCGCCGACCTCGTCCTCGGGCTGACCGGACACCGTTGGCTGCCGCTGCGCCATGTCGCGACCCCTTTCCCGTCTGATGGCCCGCCTAGCTTCCCATATGAAATCCATTGTCACATATTGGAACACGCCGTGTTTCCCTATGTTTAACGTCCAGTAACCGTGATTGACGGCACACCGCCGCCGCTGTACTGTTCTTGGAAGTTACTTCCAGATTGTGACAGAGCGGAGGAGCCCGCCATGTCAGAACGTCCCACCGCAGTCGACGACACACTGCGCGTCGAGCAGGATCATGATTCGACTGTCACGGCGGGAACGTCACAGCGGCGGGCGTGGCTGCGAGTCGTGCCGGAGATCGGCGTGCTCGGGTTCTGCGCCGTGCTGTACGCCATGACCAGTGATCTGGACACGACGGTCCCCGGACCGGGACCGGCTTTCTTCCCACGCCTGCTGATCGCGCTCCTCGCGGTGTCGATGATCGTCCGAATCGGACAGACCGTGCTGGAGATCCGGCGCGAACGAGCCGAGAAAGCCGTCGAGACCACCGTTTCGATGCCGCGAGTCTGGCTCGCCATCGGGCTGGCGGTGGGCTACGTGGTGGCGACCCTCTACCTCGGCTGGATCATCGCCACGTTCGCGTTCATCGTGGTTTTCCTCTACCTCGCCGGCAAACGCACGCTCTGGCTCACCGTTCCGCTCGGTGCGGGCCTCTCCATCGGGATGGCCTACGTCTTCGTCAAG
>WHUB01000139.1 GCA_009377395.1 Actinophytocola sp.
CTACACGCTCGACCTCGGCTCGCTGGTCGCGGGCTCGCGCTACCGCGGTGACTTCGAAGAGCGGCTGAAGAAGGTGCTCAAGGAGATCAAGACCCGCGGCGACATCATCCTGTTCATCGACGAGCTGCACACGCTGGTCGGTGCCGGTGCCGCCGAGGGCGCGATCGACGCCGCGTCGATCCTCAAGCCGATGCTGGCTCGTGGTGAGCTACAGACCATCGGTGCGACCACGCTCGAGGAGTACCGCAAGCACGTCGAGAAGGACGCCGCGCTGGAGCGCCGGTTCCAGCCGATCCAGGTCGGCGAGCCGTCGCTGGAGCACACCATCGAGATCCTCAAGGGGCTGCGCGATCGCTACGAGGCGCACCACCGGGTCTCGATCACCGACTCGGCGCTGGTCGCCGCGTCGACGCTGGCGGACCGCTACATCAACGACCGGTACCTGCCGGACAAGGCGATAGACCTCATCGACGAGGCCGGTGCGCGGATGCGCATCCGCCGGATGACGGCGCCGCCGGACCTGCGCGAGTTCGACGAGAAGATCGCCGACGTGCGCAGGGAGAAGGAGTCCGCGATCGACGCGCAGGACTTCGAGCGTGCCGCCGGGCTGCGTGACGAGGAGAAGACCCTGCTCGGCCAGAAGTCGGAGCGGGAGAAGCAGTGGAAGGACGGCGACCTCGACGTCGTCGCCGAGGTCGACGATGAGCAGATCGCCGAGGTGCTGGCCAACTGGACCGGCATCCCGGTGTTCAAGCTGACCGAGGAGGAGACGACCCGGCTGCTCCGTATGGAGGACGAGATCCACAAGCGGATCATCGGGCAGGAGGACGCCGTCAAGGCGGTCTCGCAGGCGATCCGTCGTACCCGCGCCGGCCTGAAGGACCCGAAGCGCCCCTCCGGGTCGTTCATCTTCGCCGGTCCGTCCGGTGTCGGGAAGACCGAGCTGTCCAAGGCACTGGCGAACTTCCTGTTCGGCGACGACGACGCGCTCATCCAGATCGACATGGGTGAGTTCCACGACCGCTACACCGCGTCGCGGCTGTTCGGTGCTCCTCCCGGCTACGTCGGCTACGAGGAGGGTGGCCAGCTCACCGAGAAGGTGCGGCGCAAGCCGTTCTCGGTGGTGCTGTTCGACGAGATCGAGAAGGCCCACCAGGAGATCTACAACACGCTGCTGCAGGTGTTGGAGGACGGCCGTCTCACCGACGGTCAGGGTCGCACGGTCGACTTCAAGAACACCGTGCTGATCTTCACTTCGAACCTCGGCACGCAGGACATCTCCAAGTCGGTGACCCTCGGCTTCGCTTCCACCAGCGACGAAGGCTCGCGGTACGAGAAGATGAAGCAGAAGGTCAACGAGGAAATGAAGAAGCATTTCCGGCCTGAGTTCCTCAACCGTATCGACGACATCATCGTGTTCCACCAGCTCACCGAGGACCAGATCGTCGAGATGGTGGACCTGATGGCCAACCGCGTCGAGAGGCAGCTGAAGAACAAGGACATGGAGCTGGAGCTGACGACGAAGGCGAAGAAGCTGCTCGCCAAGCGTGGCTTCGACCCGGTGCTGGGTGCCCGGCCGCTGCGCCGCACCATCCAGCGCGAGATCGAGGACCAGCTCTCGGAGAAGATCCTGTTCGGCGAGGTCGAGGCGGGCCAGATCATCATCGTCGACGTCGAGGGCTGGGACGAGGAGTCCGGTCGCGACGACGAGGCCCGGTTCACCTTCCGGGGCGAGGGCAAGCCGGTCGACGTGCCGGACGCCCCGCCGGTCGACATCGCCGCCACCGGCGGCGACGGCGGCTCCTCCGGCGAGGCCGACTCGGAGTAAGGCACAACAGAACACCGAGGAGGGCGGCTCCCCACACCCCGAGGGAGCCGCCCTCCTCGCGTCTCGGTGCGGGACGGGACGTCGTGTCCTGCGTTCGTGCCGTTGTGTCCCACGTTGAGGGCGTTGTGTCCTGCGTTCGTGCCGCCGTGTTCTGCGTTCCCGACGCAGTAGGGTGGGGCCCATGGCTGTTGTGAAGATCAACGCGATCGAGGTTCCCGAAGGCGCCGGCGAGGAGCTGGAGAAGCGCTTCGCGGCGCGGGCAGGCACCGTCGACTCCGCGCCCGGCTTCCTCGGGTTCGAGCTGCTGCGCCCGGTCAAGGGCGACAACCGCTACTTCGTCTACACCAAGTGGGAGACCGAGGAGGACTTCCAGAACTGGGCGCAAGGCCCCGCCAAGGCCGCCCATGCCGGCGAGGCGCGCAACCCGGTGTCGACCGGCGCGAGCCTGCTCGAGTTCGAGGTCGTGCTGCGTTCCGATCCCTCGGCGTGACGGCTCCGACCGACGATGACTACACCCGCGCGGCGGAACTGATCGCCAACGCCGGTGCGCTGCTGGTATGCGCTGGCGCCGGCATGGGCGTCGACTCCGGCTTGCCCGACTTCCGGGGCGACGAAGGGTTCTGGCGGGCATATCCGCCCTACGCGCGGCTCGGCTTCCGGTTCACCGAGCTGGCGGATCCGGAGAACTTCGCCATCGACCCCGAGCTGGCGTGGGGCTTCTACGGTCACCGGCTGTCGCTCTATCGTCGCACCGTTCCCCACGAGGGCTTCGACCTGCTGCGCCAGTGGGGTGACGGGCTCGACGGCGGTGTCGCGGTGTTCACGTCCAACGTCGACGGGCACTTCCAGCGCGCCGGCTTCGACACGGTCGCCGAGGTGCACGGGTCCATCCACCACCTGCAATGCCTCGCGGGCTGCTCGTTGGCGACTTGGCCCGCCGACGACGTCGTGGACGTGGACGAGGACACGATGCGGGCCTGCCCACCGCTGCCGCGCTGCGAGCGATGCGGCGCGGTCGCCCGGCCGAACATCCTGATGTTCGGCGACGCCGACTGGGTGCCGGGCCGCAGCCAGGCACAGCTCGACGCGTTGCGGGCGTGGCAGGCACGCCAGAACGATCTGGTGGTCGTGGAGCTGGGCGCCGGACTGGCGATCCCCACCGTCCGGTGGCACGCCGAGTCCGCGAGCGTGGACAGCGGTGCGCTGGTGCGGATCAACCCACGCGAGCCGGAGATCCCCGGCGGCAAGGGCGTCTCGCTCGCGGTCGGCGCCGTGGCGGCGCTGCGGGCCATCGACGCGCGGCTCTGAATGTCGAACTCGGCGTCGTGAGCGATGCTCCTATGGTTGGTCAAGGGGTGAGGGTGGCGAGGTCG
>WHUB01000013.1 GCA_009377395.1 Actinophytocola sp.
GCTGATCCGTCATTCGACGTCGTGAGCAAGGTTGACCGCCAGGAGGTGGACAACGCGCTGAACCAAGCCGTCAAGGAGCTGGCGAACCGGTTCGACTTCCGGGGCACCGGCGCGACGGTCAGCTGGACGGGCGAGGAGTCGGTCGTCATCGAGGCCGAGACCGAGGAGCGCGTGCTCGCCGCCGTCGAGGTGTTCAAGGAGAAGCTGATCAAGCGCGGCATCTCGCTCAAGGCACTCGAGGTGGGCGAGCCCGCCGCGTCCGGCAAGGTCTACAAGGTCAGCGGCAAGATCCTGCAAGGCATCGCGCAGGAGAAGGCCAAGAAGATCGCCAAGTTCATCCGGGACGAGGGCCCGAAGGGTGTGCAGGCGCAGATCCAGGGGGACCAGCTCCGGGTGTCGGGCAAGAAGAAGGACCACCTGCAGGACGTCATCTCGCTACTCAAGGGCGAGGACTTCGGCGTCGCGCTGCAGTTCGACAACTACCGATGAAGGGCATCGTTCTCGCCGGCGGCACCGGGACGCGGCTGCATCCGATCACGCAGGCCGTGTCCAAGCAGCTCCTGCCCGTCTACGACAAGCCGATGGTCTACTACCCGATCTCGGTGCTGATGCTGGCGGGCATCCGCGAGATCCTGATCATCTCGACGCCGACCGACCTGCCGCAGTTCCGCAAGCTGCTCGGTGACGGCCAGCAGCTCGGGCTCGACCTGCGCTACGCGGAGCAGCCGAGCCCGAACGGCCTCGCCGAGGCGCTCCTGATCGGCGCCGACTTCATCGGTGACGACGACGTCGCGCTGGTGCTCGGCGACAACATCTTCTACGGCCAGGGCTTCTCGGCGCGGCTTCGCGACGAGGTCGCCCGGCTCGACGGCTGCACATTGTTCGGTTACCCCGTCACGGACCCGGAGCGTTACGGCGTCGGGGTGAGTGACGGTGACGGCAAGCTGCTCTCGATCGAGGAGAAGCCGAACAACCCCGGGTCCAATCGGGCGATCACCGGGCTGTACCTCTACGACAACCAGGTGGTCGACATCGCCCGCTCGCTGACGCCCTCGGGACGCGGCGAGCTGGAGATCACCGACGTCAACCTCGCCTACCTGCGACAAGGGCGCGCGCGGCTGGTCGACCTCGGCCGGGGCTTCGCCTGGCTGGACACCGGCACTCACGACTCGCTGCTCGAGGCGAGCCAGTTCGTGCAGGTGCTCGAACACCGCACCAGCGTGCGGATCGCGTGCCTGGAAGAGGTCGCGCTGCGCATGGGCTACATCGACCCGGACCAGTGCCTCGCGCTCGGGCGCAAGCTCGCCAAGTCCGGCTACGGCGACTACGTCATGTCGGTGGCGCGCTCCGAGGGCGCCGTCGACTGATCACAGCCCGCGCCGCGACATCTCCTCGAGCCGCTCGATGCGGTCGGCCATCGGCGGGTGCGAGGCGAACAGCCTCGTCAGCGACTCGCCGCTGCGGAACGGGTTGGCGATCATCAGGTGGGACTGCGACACGACCCTCGGCGTCGGCGCGAGCGGCGCCGCCGCGGTGCCCTGCTCCAGCTTGCGCAGTGCCGACGCGAGCGCGAGCGGGTCGCCGGTCAGCTCGGCGCCCGACTGGTCGGCCTGGTACTCCCGCGACCGGCTGACCGCCATCTTCACGATGCCCGCCGCGACCGGCCCGACGAACATCAGCACCAGCCCGAGGAGCGGGTTGCCCTCCCGGTTGCCGCCGAACATCGCGATGTAGGAGAGGAACGTCACCACGCTGGCCAGCGCGCCCGCGATCGACGAGACCAGGATGTCCCGGTTGTAGACGTGCGACAGCTCGTGGCCGAGCACGGCCCGCAGCTCGCGCTCGGTGAGGATCTCCAGGATGCCCTGGGTGCAGCACACGGCGGAGTTGCGTGGGTTGCGGCCGGTGGCGAACGCGTTCGGCGCCTGCGTCGGGCTGACGTAGAGGCGCGGCATCGGCTGGCGCGCCGACGTCGCCAGCTCCCGCACGATCCGGTACATCGCGGGCTGCTCCGCCTCGGACACCGGTCGCGCGCGCATCGCCCGCAGCGCGAGCTTGTCGGAGTTGAAGTACGCATAGCCGTTCACGCCGAGCGCGATGAGCAGGCCGATGACCAGTGCGCCTTTGCCAAACACGCTGCTGACACCGATGATGAGGGCGCTCAGCGCGCCGAGCAGCAGCGCGGTCTTGAGACCGTTGCGATGCTTGTGCACGAGCCCTCCCACATTCAGCGAAGCCTCAGTACTGCCCCAGCGGTTCAACGTCTCGGGGCTCAAGCAAGTTCCGTAGCGGTATTCCACCATACGGAGTAGCGCTGAGTGCAGGACACGGCGGCGTGAACGCAGGACACGACGTCAGGGCACCACCGGGAGCCGGACCGTGACGTCTTCCAGGGACAGGGCACCGGGGGTGCGGCTGCCGTGGACGGCGAACATGTCGGACGCCGGGCTCACGGTGAGGAACAACGACTGACCCTTGCCGATCCTCGCGGCGACCGACGGCAGCTCGATGGACCGCCGAGCGCCGAGGTTGATGCTCTCCTCGCGATGCGGCAGCACGTTGTTCTGGATCACCTGCGCGTCGACGGGCGACGTGCCCACGCTGAGCGCGAAGAACGCCCTGCCGTCCAGGCCGAGTGCGGTGACCAGCGCGTCGAGGCGCGGGGTGCCCGCGATGGTCAGCGGCCCGTCGGCGATCTTGATCGCCTGCGGCGCCCCGGCCACCGTGGTCGTCGTGATGTCCGGCAGCGAGTACTCCGCCGTCGGCGACACCGAGTCGACCGTGAGGCAGTCCCCGCCCTGGGTCATGAGGTGGTAGCGCCCGAATCCGGGCAGCTCGCGCGGCGCGCCCAGCAGGGTCTCCTGGAAGAACCGCAGCTCGAGTTCGTTGTAGCCGCCCGCGAGCCGCTCGGAGCAGGCGTCGCCCGCCACCGCGCTCCCGGCCGGCAGGGCGTTCGGCAGCGCGTGGCCGCCGTTGTAGCCGACGAGCATGCTGTTGCGGCGGGCGCGGTCGGTCAGCGCGCGGTCGAAGTTCTTGATCGCCTGGTCGAGCGGGAAGAGATTGTCGCTGATGCCCTGCCGCAGCAGCACCGGGATGTCGAGCTTCCGGCCGTGCTCGACGTGGAACTTCGGACCGTTGTTCCGGAAGAAGTCGTCCATGCTGACCGGCCAGTCGCCGGTGGCGGCGCCCTCGGCGAACCCGGCGTGCACGGTCGAGGTGTGTGCGTCGAGGCCGGCGGCATAGAGCAGGCTGGTCCAGGTGCTGCGCACGACCCGCTGCGGGGCGAGGCTCTCGTTGAGCGAGTACCAGGTGATCTGCGGCGCGAGCGCGTCGAAGCGGGTGTGCCCGGTTTCCATCAGCTCGGTGAACGCTCCTGCGAACTGGTACCCGCCGCCGTAGGAGCCGCCGACCGCGCCGAGCACCGGGTCGTTCGGGCCGTCGTGCCGCACCCAGTCCAGCCCGGCGACGTAGTCGATGACATTGATGACGTCCTGCCCCTCGAACGCCGGGTCCTCCACGTGCGCCTTGCCGCCGCTCTCGCCGAAGCCGCGCTGGTCGATGCTGACCACGCCGAAGCCCGCGTCGAGGTAGCGCTGGAACGAGCCCGGCATGCTCGTGCGGCTGCCGCCCCAGCCATGGCTGTGCAGCAGCACCGGCACCCGGTCGTCCTTGCTCGCACCGGCCGGTTTGAACACGCTCACGCAGATGTCGACCGGACCGGGCTCGAGCGGGTCCGTCTCGGGCACGCTCGGGATGCACACGTCGACCGGCTGCTGGGAGTCCGCACTCGCGGGCATCGGCGCGGCGACCGCGATCAAGGCGGCCACCACGATCGTCGAGGCCAGGCTGACAAGGCTGCGCATGCCTGCTCAACGACCGTGACGTGAAGAAGATTCGTTGAACACGGCGTCCTGGACGTGGGACACGACAGTTGCGCTGGGGCGCGCGGATGCCAGAGGGTGTCGCTGTGGAGCGCAAACAGCTCGAGTACTTCCTCGCAATCGCGAGCCATGGCAGCTTCTCCAGCGCGGCCAGCTCGCTGCGGATCGCCCAGCCCACGCTGTCGTATGCGATCCGGGGGCTGGAGCAGGAGGTCGGCGCGTCGCTGTTCCGTCGCATGGGCCGGGGCGTGCGGCTGACCCCGGCAGGCGAGGCACTGGTCGGACCGGCGCGACAGGTGCTGCGAGACTTCACCCGGGTGTTCACCGCGGCGCAGCAGGTCACCGGCCTGATCTCCGGCCGACTCGACATCGTCACCGTCACCACGCTGGCCGTCGACCCGCTGACGGCGTTCGTCGGGACGTTCCGCAAGCGCTATCCGGGGGTCGAGTTCAGCATCGTCGACCCGGAGAACGCCGCCGCCGTGATCGACATCGTCCGCCGGGGACAGTGCGAGGTCGGGCTCACCGAGCACGACGTCTCCGCGCCCGGGCTCGAGGTGCTCAACCTGCCGGAGCAGGAGGTTCTCGCGGTGCTGCCGCCGAGCACGGTGACGACCGACGCGCTGTCGCTCGCCGAGCTGTCCACACTGGACGTCGTCACGACGCCGCGCGGCACCACGACACGCAACGTCCTCGACAGCGTGCTCGCGACGACGGGCACGCCGCCGAGGATCGCGGTCGAGACGTCGCACCGGGCCGCGATCATCCCGCTCGTCCTCGCGGGCGCGGGCGCCACCCTGCTACCGCGACGCCTCGCCAGGGACGCGGCGGCGCAGGGTGCGGTCGTCGTCCGGCTCGACCCGCCGCTCACGCGCCGCGGCGTGCTGGTCTGGTCGGCCGACAACCTCTCGTCCGCGGCGCAGGCGTTCGTCGAGCTGGTCAAGGACTGGCCGAACGACGACACACCCGACTGACACGCTCACTCGTGCGAGGCCCGGAACCGCTGCCGCTCCTCCTCCGTCTCGACATCGCTGTACAGGTCGTCGCCGAGATCGACGCGCACCCAGTGCAGCGTCCCGGTGAACTCGTTGTCCACCACCGGATAGTCGTCGGTCACCGGCGAGGCGCGGTCGAGCCCGACGTCGAAGGTCTCGTCGAAGGCGAAGTAGTATGGGATGGTGGCGTCGACCCGTCCGTCGGCGACCTGCCTGCCGTCGACGGACAGCGACGCCGTGCCACCCTTCCCGACACCACCCCCGTCGTAGTCGAAGCCGAGCCGGATCTCGTGCCTGCCGGGCGTCAGCCGCTCCGGCGCGATGACCCGGTGCACCGTGAGGCCGAAGTAGTTGTAGGCGTAGGCGGCTCGCCCCTCGTGCACGTACAGCGACCAGCCGCCGAACCGCCCGCCCTGCGCCAGGATGACACCCATGCCCCCGCCCGCCGGGATGTCGACCGACGCGGTGAGGGTGTGGGAGCGGTTCTTGACGTTCGGCGCGGTCTCCTCGGTCAGCCGCAGACCGGCGCCGTGGAAGGTGACCGTGCTGCGGTCACCGAGCAGGTCCAGCCTGCCCGCCTCACGCGGGTTCTCCCGCTCGGTCATCCGGTCGTCGAGCGGGAACACGTTGTACTTGGCCGCCTCGATCAGGAACAGCTGCTGTAGCTCCCGCAGCTTGCCGGGGTGTTCGGCGGCGATGTCGCGGGCCTGGGTCCAGTCCACATTGGTGTCGTAGAGCTCCCACACGTCGTCGTCGAAGTACCTGCGACCGCTCTGCACCATCTCCCACGGCGTGCCGTGGCGGGTGACCGCCATCCAGCCGTCGTGGTAGATGCCGCGGTTGCCGACCATCTCGAAGTACTGCAACCGATGCCGGTCCGGCGCGTCGGCGTCGTTGAAGCTGTAGCGCATGCTGACGCCCTCGATGGGCTGCTGCGCCACACCGTCCACAGTGGTCGGTTCGGGGACACCGGCGGCTTCCAGGATCGTCGGCATGACATCGATGACGTGGTGGAACTGGTGCCGGATGCCGCCGCGCTCGGCGATCCCGTTCGGCCAGTGCACGACGAGGCCGTCGCGGGTGCCGCCGAAGTGGGAGGCGACCTGCTTGGTCCACTGGTACGGCGTGTTCATCGCCAGCGCCCATCCCACCGGGTAGTGCGCGTGCGTCGTCTCGTCGCCGAGCGCGTCGGCGTTGGCGTTGATGAACTCGGCCGAGTCCGGGATGCCGCTGGCGAACCGGTGCTCGTTGAGCGTGCCGCCGAGCCCGCCCTCCGCCGACGCGCCGTTGTCGCCGAGGATGTAGAAGATCAGGGTGTCGTCGAGGACGCCCATCTCCTGCAGGGCGTCGACGAGCCGGCCCACCTGGTCGTCGGTGTGCTCGGCGAATCCGGCGTAGAGCTCCATCAGCGACGCCGCCGACCGGCGTTCCGCGTCCGACAGCTCGTCCCAGTGCGGCACGCCCTCGGCCCACGGCGCGAGCTCGGCGTCCTCGGGAACGACGCCGAGCTCCCGTTGCCGTCGCAGCGTGATCTCGCGTTGCCGGTCCCAGCCGTGGTCGAACCCGCCCTTGTACTTGTCGCGGTACTCCCGGGGCACGTGGTACGGCGCGTGCGTCGCCCCGAACGGCAGATACGCGAAGAACGGGGCGTCCGGTTCGAGGGACTGCTGGGTGCTGATCCAGTGGATCGCCCGGTCGACGAGGTCCTCGGAGAGGTGATAGCCGTCCTCCGGCTTGCGCGACGGCTCGACCGGCGTGGTGCCGTCGAACAGCACCGGGTACCAGTGGTTCATCTCGGCGCAGAGGAAGCCGTAGAAGGAGTCGAACCCCTCGCCGGTGGGCCAGCGGTCGAACGGCCCGACCGGGCTGACGTCGCGGGCCGGGGTCTGGTGCCACTTGCCGAACGCGCCGGTGCGGTAGCCGTTGCCGCCGAGCACCTGCGCCAGGGTGGCGGCACTCTTCGGGCGAATACCGCTATACCCCGGCGCGGCGCTGGCCATCTCGGTGGTCACGCCCATCCCGACCGAGTGGTGGTTGCGGCCGGTCAGCAACGACTGCCGCGTCGGCGAGCAGATCGCCGTGACGTGGAACCGGGAGTAGCGCAAACCGCCTGCGGCCAGCCGGTCCGCGGTCGGCATCTCGCACGGCCCGCCGAACGCGCTCGGCGCGCCGAACCCCATGTCGTCGACGAGGACGACGATCACGTTCGGCGCGCCCCGCGGCGGCCGCAACGGCTGCGCCGGTTGGTGCGGCGGGTCCTGGTCGTGGACGTCGATCGACGTCACCGGCTGTCCTGTCCTGCCCGCGATGGGCAGGTGATGTCTGCCGCCGTGCGGCTCGCTCACTGTCGCTCCCTCCCGATGGGTTCTGCTATGACGCCGTCGCGGGCTTGCCCGACGCGGTCTTCACGCCCTGCAACCACTCGTCGATCTGGTCCTGGTTGCTCTCCATCCAGGCCTTGGCCACCTCCGCGGGCGGTTTGCCTTGCTGGCTCACCTGGTTGATCCACTCCGACGCGGTCGCCTTGTCGACCTTCATCTGGGAGAGGAACTGGGCGACCTCGGGACTCTCCTTGGCGAGATCGGCTCGGGCGGTGACGCGGATCTCACCGGCGCCGGGCCACACGTGCTGCGGGTCCTTGAGGTAGACGAGGTCCCACTTGACGTTCATCCAGTGCGGGTTCCAGGCGAGGAAGGCGACCGGCTGCTTCTCCTCGACGCGGTTGCCGACCTCCGCCAGCATCGCCGACGTGCTCGACTCGACCAGGTTCCAGTCGCCGAGGCCGTACGCGTCCTTCTTGATGGCGTTCAGGATGGTCTCGTTGCCCGGCGTGCCGGGCTCGATGCCCAGCATCTTCCGGCCGAACGCGTCACCGTTCTCGGCGAGGTCGGCGAACGAGTGGACGTCGTACTTCTCGGCGACGTAACTCGGCACCGCGGGCGAGTACGACACGCCCTCGACGAGCGTGCCGAGCACCTCGACGTCACCTTCCTTGAGGTGCTCGTTGAATACGCTCTTCTGGCTCGGCCACCAGTTTCCGAGATAGGCGTCGATATCGCCGGTGGAGAGCCCCTGGGCCCCGATGGGAACCGACACATTCTGGATTGTCACGCTGTAGCCGAGCTTGGTGAGAACCGACTTGGCGATCTGGTTCTCGACCATCAGGTCTTCCCAGGGCTGCTGCGCGAGGGTGATCTCAGTGTCCTCCGCCGCCGACTCCTGGCCACCGCCGCCACAGGCGGCGAGCGAGAGCGAGACGAGCGCCGCCGATAAGACGGCCAGTACCCGGTGTCGATGTCGCATGAATCGCTTTCCCTTCTATAAAGAAAGAGTAATAAGCTTCTTCCTGCACAAATTCCGTTACCGTGAAACGCTCACAGTGACACGGGAGGAGAAGGTAATCAATACATATTGAATCGCAACCGATACCGGTTCCTGATAGCTTTAATAGAAAGTCTCTATACCGTGGAACAGAGGGGAAACACGCCACCTGTGACGAGGAAGCTGGAAACGGTCGACCGCGCGTTGCGGATGTTGCAGGCGTTCGAGCACCCCGGCCAGGAGCTGACCGTGAGCGCGCTGGCGGCCCGGCTCGACCTGCACCGCAGCAACGTCTCACGGTTCACGGCAACGCTCGCCGAGCGAGGCTTCCTGGAACGCGCACCGGGCGGCGACGCCTACCGGCTCGGCCCCGAGGTGACGCGGCTCGGGATGCTCGCGATGGCCGCCCGCGACCTCGTCGCCGACGCGCGGGAGTCGATGCGGCGGCTGGCCGAGCGGACCGGCGAGACGGTGGTGCTCTCGGTGCTGGACAACGGCGAGTCGCTGAACGTCGCCCAGGTGGACGGCACGCACCTCGTCGGCGCGCGGCAGTGGAGCGGACGCCGGGCGCCGCTCGGAAGCTGTTCGGACGGGAAGGTGTTCCTCGCGCTCGGCGCCGCCGAGCCGCCGTCCCGGTTACGCGCGGAGCTGACGACGGTGCGCGAACGGGGCTGGGCGGCCTCGCTCGGCGACCTCGAGCCCGGCCTGAACGGCGTCGCCGCGCCGGTCAGGGACCACATGGGACAGTGCGTCGCGGCGCTGACGGTCTCGGGTCCGGAGTACCGGGTGCCCGAGGACAAGCTCGGTGAGCTGGCGCGAGCGGTGTGCTCGGCCGCCGACGAGGTCAGCGCGCGGCTCGGCTACTCGACGTAGATGGCGCCGGTCGGGCATTCCTGTTCGGCGAGCGCGAGACGCTCCTCGTCGGCGGCGGCCGGGTCGGCCACCGTGGCGACGCCCTGCTCGTCGTCGAACGCGAACGCCTCGGGCGCGGTTCGGACGCAGTTGCCGAAGCCGATGCAGATCGACGTGTCCACCCGGACCTCGAGGTCACTCATCGTCGGGCTCCTTCCTTGCTCGGGGCAGGACCACCATGACGTGGTCGTCCTCGACGACGACCGGGTAGGTGCGCGCCCGCACCGCGGGGTCGGCGACGGCGACGCCGGTCGCGATGTCGAACTCCCAGCCGTGCCACGCGCATCGGACGATCTCGCCGTGCCGGCCGTAGCCGAACGAGGCGTCCACCGTGGTCCCGCAGACGGGACCCTCGCACAGCGCGCCGCCCTTGTGCGGGCAGCCGTTGTGGAGCGCGTAGAAGCTGCCGCCGACGTTGAACACCCCGATGCTGCGCCCGCCGAGCCGGACGATGCGGCGTTCGCCGGGCGGCAGCTCGGACGCGCGGCACACCAGGTGACGCTGTCCCCTCATCGACTCGCCTCGGCGATGCGGTCCCGTGCGGGCAGCCGGTAGACCTCGCGCGCGTTGCCGTCGAGCACCGGCTCGCGCCACGTCTCGGGCAGCCGGAGGAAGCGCGGGTCCTCGAAGTCCCAGTGCGGGTAGTCGGAGGCGAACATCAGCATGTCCCGCGCGCCGATGTCGTCGAGTGCGGGCCACAGCGCCTCCGGGGAGCGGGGCTGTTCCAGCGGCTGGGTCGTCATGCGGACGTGGTCGCGCGCGTACTCGCTCGGCAGCCGCCGCAGCCAGGGCGTTTCCTTGCGCAGCGCGCGGTAGTCCTCGTCGAGGCGCCACAGGATCGGCGGGACCCAGGCGACGCCGCACTCGATCAGGATCAGCCGCGCGTTCGGCCAGCGCTCGAAGACGCCATGGGCGATGGTGCTGGCGAGGTGCGCCATGCCGGTCTCGCACAGCAGGGCGTGGGTCTCCCAGAAGAACGTGGTGGGGCCGCACCCGATGGGGTTGGCGTTGAGCCCGCCCTGGCCGCCGAGGTGGACCGCGATCGGGAGGTCGAACTCGGCGGCGGCCTCCCAGATCGGGTGGAAGAACGGGTCGCCGTAGGGGCGCTGGGAGCCGCTGGACACCAGCACCTGCACGATGCCGTCGTGATCGCCGAGGCGGCGGATCTCGGCGGCGGCGCCGTGGGGGTCCTGCGGGGCGACGACGAGCGAGCCCTTCAGCCGCAGGTCGGCCGGGAGCCACTCGTGCACGAGCCAGTCGTTGTAGGCGCTGGTCAGCGCCTGCGCGTAGTAGGGGTTGGCCAGCGTGGACGCCTCGATGGCCTCGTCGCCGGTCAGGATCGCGTAGTCGACGTCGTAGCGGTCGAGCAGCTGCTCGCGCAGCAGGTCGTACTGGGAGCCCGCCGCCGCCCCGGATTCGGGCACCGCGTCGTAGCGCATGAAGCCCTCGGGATGCAGCCACGGCCGGTGCGCGTGCGGGAACGAGCCGCGCGGGCCTGGGAGCTCACCGCGTTGCAGGTACTCCCGGAACGCGGGCGGCAGGTACGGCAGCAGCACCTCGGCCGAGTGCCAGCTGTTGTGGACGTCGCAGTCGATCACGGTGCCTCCTGGTGCCATATCGGCAACAGTAGATTGATACGGCACCAGTGATTCTGGCGGTTCGGCTCAGGCGGTGTCAATCCGCGTCGTGTCGTGAGCGTGGGACACGACGCAGGGGTCAGGCGCGGAGCTCCAGGGTGCAGCACTTGGGGCCGCCGCCTGCCTTGCGCAGCTCTGACATGTCGACGGGGACGGGTTCGTAGCCCCGGTCGGCGATCTGCTCGGCGAGCTTCGTCGCCTGCGCGGGCAGCACGACGTTGCGGCCGTCCGAGACGCCGTTGAGCCCGAGCACGGCGGCGTCGTCGGCACCGGCGATGATCGCGTCGGGGAACATCCGCCGCATCACCCGCAGCGAGCCCTCGGTGAACGCCTCCGGGAAGTAGACGACCTCGGCCGGTTCGCCGTCGCGCGCCGGCGAGAGCACCAGCACCGCGGTGTCGAGGTGGTAGTAGCGGGGATCGGTCAGCCGCAGCGACACCACGGGCACGCCGAGCACCTCCTGCGCCTCCGCGTGCGCCTCCGGGGCGGTGCGGAAGCCGGTGCCCGCCAGCAGCACGTCCCCGGTCCAGGTCAGGTCGCCCTCGCCCTCGTTGATCTCCTGCGGCATCACGACGTCGCGGAAGCCGTGCTCGGCGAACCAGCGCCGGAAGTGCTCGGCCTCGGCCTGCCGCTCCGGCGCGCGGAACCGGGCGCCGAGCACGTGGCCGCCGATGACGGTGCCCGAGTTGGCGGCGAACACCATGTCCGGCAGCCCGGGCTGCGGCTCGATCTCCTCGACGGTGTGGCCGAGCCCCAGGTAGGTGTCACGCAGCCCCTGCCACTGCGCCATCGCGAGGTCGGCGTCGACCGGCTGCGAGGGGTCCATCCACGGGTTGATCGCGTAGCTGACCTCGAAATACCGGGGTGGGCACATCAAGTAGCTGCGGGTCTCGGGGGTGCGCGAGCGGGATCGTGATGCGGGAAGCGCTACTGCCGTCATGCCATCGAATCTAGTCGCGAAGATTTTGCGCCATCAATTGCTTGGCTTGCGTCTTGATCTGCTAAATGTTGCGTATGAACACCCTCGATCAGCGAATCGTTTCGCAACTGCTCGGCAACGCCCGCGCCAGCTACGCCGAGATCGGCAAGGTGGTCGGACTGTCGGCGCCCGCGGTCAAGCGCCGGGTCGACCGGATGCTCGACTCCGGCGTGCTGCGCGGCTTCACCGCCGTGGTCGATCCGCAGGCGCTCGGCTGGGGCACCGAGGCGTTCGTCGAGCTGCACTGCCGGGGCAACGTCCCGCCGTCGCGGATCAGGGCCCACGTCGAGGCGCTGCCCGAGGTCGTCGCCGCGTACACCGTGATGGGCGGGGCCGACGCGATCATCCACCTGCGCGCGGCCGACATCCACCACCTCGAAGCCGCGCTGGAACGACTGCGGGCGCTGGACATCGTCGCGAGCACGGTGTCGACCATGGTGCTGTCGACACTGCTCGAACGGCCGCCCATGCCGCAGTAGACCGCGCGGATACGATCGCGCCCATGAGGAGTGCTCGCAGGCCCGAATCATCGGACACCATGCTGGCCGACGTTGGATTGACCGCACGGCGTGCCGCGCTTAAGGAGGCCGCATGACCGCAGAGATCAGGGTGGCTCACGACCGCAACGTCGCCGTCATCACCGTGCACGACCCCGACCGGCGCAACGCGCTCACGCTGCCGCTCTCCGCCGACCTCGCGGCCGCCGTCGCCGATGCCGAGGCCGACGAGTCGGTCCACGCCGTCGTCGTCACCGGCGCGCCGCCCGCGTTCTGCGCCGGAGCCGACCTGAGCGCACTCGGCGAGGCCAAGGACGAGGGGCTGCGTGAGATCTACGCCGGGTTCCTCGCGGTCGCCAACTGCACCCTGCCGACCATCGCCGCGGTCGGTGGCGCCGCCGTCGGCGCCGGGCTGAACCTCGCGCTCGCCACCGACGTCCGGCTGGCGGGGCCGTCCTCGCGCTTCGATGCCCGGTTCCTCAAACTCGGTATCCACCCCGGCGGCGGCATGACGTGGATGTTGCAGCACATCGTCGGCCCGCAGACGGCGACCGCGATGACGCTGTTCGGCGAGATCCTCGACGCCGAGGCGGCCCACGCCGCCGGGCTGGCGCACCGGGTCGTCGACGGCGATCACGACGCGCTCGTCGCGGCGTCGGTCGAGCTGGCCCAGAACGCGGCGAAGGCGCCGCGTGAGCTGGTGCTCGACACCAAACGCTCGATGCGCACCACCCGCTCGCTCACCGAGCACGCCGACGCCGTCGACACCGAGATCGCGCCGCAGGTGCGCTCCATCGAGTCGCCGGAGTTCGCGGAACGGCTCGCCGCGATGCGGGCGAAGATCAGCGGCGACAAGCCAGCCAACTAGAACGTGTTCTAGAATAGGCGTCGAGAGTGTCCATCGACTGGAACGAGACGACAGCGGATGGTCACTGATCATCGAACCGAGCTAGCCTCGGTAGTGAACATGAGCACATGCGCTGGCAGATCGCCAGCGACACCGCCAAGGTGACGAGAAGGCCGAAAACTGTCACCGACGGTGTGAACCGTGCAGAGGAGAGGGACAGCCGCGCCCATGACTCGCGAGACAATGGCGTCGCCCGCGAACGGCAAGACCGAGGTCACGAAGCTGGATCGGGTGGTGATCCGGTTCGCGGGTGACTCGGGCGACGGCATGCAGCTGACCGGGGACCGGTTCACCTCGGAGGCGGCGGCGTTCGGTAACGACCTGGCGACGCTGCCGAACTTCCCGGCCGAGATCCGCGCGCCGCAGGGCACGATCCCCGGGGTGTCGTCGTTTCAGGTGCACTTCGCCGACTACGACATCCTCACCCCGGGCGACCGGCCGGACGTGCTGGTGGTGATGAACCCGGCCGCGCTGAAGTCGAACCTGGCCGATGTGCCGCGTGGCGGCATCCTGATCGTCAACACCGACGAGTTCTCCAAGCGGAACCTGACCAAGGTCGGCTACGAGCAGAGTCCGCTGGAGGACGGCTCGCTGGAGCCGTACCAGGTGTACGAGGTCGCGATGTCCACCTTGACGCAGGGCGCGCTCGCCGACACCGGGCTGGGCAAGAAGGACGCCGCACGCTGCAAGAACATGTTCGCGCTCGGGCTGCTGTCGTGGATGTATCACCGGCCGACCGAGGGCACCGAGCGGTTCCTGACCGAGAAGTTCGCCGCGAAGCCGCAGATCGCGGAGGCGAACCTGCTGGCGTTCAGGGCGGGCTGGAACTACGGCGAGACCACCGAGGCGTTCGCCAACACCTACGAGGTGGCACCGGCCAAGCTGCCGCAGGGCACCTACCGGCAGATCACCGGCAACCAGGCCTTGTCGTACGGCATCGTGGCCGCGGGCCAGCAGTCGAAGCTGCCGGTCGTGCTGGGCTCGTATCCGATCACCCCGGCCTCGGACATCCTGCACGAGCTGTCCAAGCACAAGAACTTCAACGTCACCACCATCCAGGCCGAGGACGAGATCGCCGGCATCGGCGCCGGGCTGGGCGCGGCCTACGGCGGCTCGCTCGGCGTCACCTCCACCAGCGGCCCGGGGGTAGCGCTCAAGTCGGAGACGATCGGGCTCGCGGTGATGACCGAGCTGCCGCTGCTGGTCATCGACGTCCAGCGGGGCGGTCCGTCCACGGGCTTGCCCACGAAAACGGAGCAGGCGGACCTGCTGCAGGCGATGTTCGGCCGCAACGGCGAGTCGCCGGTGCCGATCGTCGCGCCCTGCTCGCCGGGGGATTGTTTCGACATCGCGCTGGAGGCCGCCCGGATCGCGCTGACGTATCGCACCCCGGTGATGCTGTTGTCGGACGGGGCGATCGCCAACGGCTCCGAGCCGTGGCTGGTGCCGGACGTCGCCGATCTGCCGGACCTGTCGGTGGAGTTCGCCGCCGAGCCGAATGCCATGGACGGCTCCGACGAGCACTGGCCGTACGTGCGCAACACCGACACCCTGGCGCGCGAGTGGGCGCTGCCGGGCACGCCGGGGTTGCAGCACCGCATCGGCGGGCTGGAGAAGGCCGACAACCAGGGTCACATCTCCTACGACCCGGACAACCACGACCGCATGGTCCGGCTGCGCCAGGCCAAGATCGACGGCATCACCGTTCCCGACGTCACGGTGGACGACCCGACCGGCAACGCGCGAGTGCTCGCGCTGGGCTGGGGATCGAGTTTCGGGCCGATCGGCGCCGCCTGCCGCCGAGTGCGGAAATCCGGGATGGAAATCGCCCAGGCACATCTCCGTCATCTGAACCCCCTGCCGGCCAATCTCGGTCGCATACTGGAGGAGTACGACACCGTCGTGCTTCCGGAGATGAACATGGGACAGCTCGCGATGGTGCTGCGCTCGCGGTACCTGGCCGACATCCGCAGCTACACCAAGGTGGCGGGCCTGCCGTTCCGGGCGGCCGAGCTGGCGGAAGTGTTCACCGACATCATCAACGACACCCGACCGGAAGGCAGTGGCGAGACCGACCACGTGCTCACGGAGGCCACGGAATGACCGCACCAACCCGCTGCTCGACTCGGCCCAGCGAGGGCAGGCCGGAGGTTTGCCCGAGTGGTCGAAGAGTGAGCAGCGTGATCCCTGGCAACCATGCGGCGTCGAGCAGGCGGGGGTCCTGATGAGCACTCATCTGGGGTTGCCGGACCTCGGCGGACTGGCCGACGTCCCGACCACCGACGCCCCGCAGAAGGCGAAGGACTACAAGTCCGACCAGGAGGTGCGCTGGTGCCCCGGGTGCGGTGACTACATCGTGCTCAACACCATGCAGTCCTTCCTGCCCACCCTGGGGCTCAAGCCGGAGAACATCGTGTTCGTCTCCGGCATCGGCTGCTCGAGCCGCTTCCCGTACTACATGAACACCTACGGGATGCATTCCATCCACGGCCGCGCGCCCGCCATCGCGACCGGGCTCGCGGTGTCGCGGCCTGACCTGTCGGTGTGGGTCGTCACCGGCGACGGCGACGCGCTCTCGATCGGCGGCAACCACCTGATCCACGCGCTGCGGCGCAACGTGAACCTGAAGATCCTGCTGTTCAACAACCGGATCTACGGGCTGACCAAGGGCCAGTACAGCCCGACCTCCGAGGAGGGCAAGCGCACCAAGTCCACCCCGATGGGCTCGCTGGACCACCCGTTCAACCCGCTGTCGCTGGCGATCGGCGCCGAGGCCAGCTTCGTCGCCCGCGCGCTGGACTCCGACAAGAAGGGCCTGACCGAGGTGCTGACGGCGGCCGCGCAGCACCGCGGCTCGGCCTTCGTCGAGATCTACCAGAACTGCCCCATCTTCAACGACGGTGCGTTCGACGTCATCAAGGACAAGGACGAGGCCGCCCGCCGCCTGATCCCGCTGCGGCCAGGCGAGCCGATCACCTTCGGGCCGGAAGAGGAGTACGGCGTCGTCCGCTCCGGCTTCGCCGGGCTGGAAACCGCCAAGGTGTCCGAGGTCGGCCTCGACAACGTCGTGGTGCACGACCCCACGATCACCGACCCCGCCTACGCCTTCGCGCTCTCCCGCATCGGCGGCCAGGATCTGGAGCACACGCCGACCGGCATCCTCCGCCAGGTCAGCCGCACCACCTACGACGACGCCGCCCGCGCCCAGGTCGCTCAGGCGAAACAGGCCAAACCAGCCGACCTGCAAGGGCTGCTCACCGGCAACGACACCTGGACCGTGTAGCGGCGTCGCGAGTCCCGACATCTGGGGTCGCGAGTCCCGAGATCTGGCACGGCCGGAACCCGGGACTCGCGGCACTGGAACCCGGGACTCGCGGCACCGGAACCGGGGACTCGCGCGCTACGGCACCCGGCGGAATCCGACGCGCTCGGCGTCGCCGGGAGTGGCGAACCAGACCTCGGGGGTCATGCCCGCGAACTGGGGTGAGTCCTCGGTGCAGTAGCGCAGCTCCGTCACGCTCGCCTTCACGGTGAACGCCGGATCCGGCTTGCCGCCACCCGGCAACGGCATCGCCGACCCCGGCCCGAATGGCCCGGCAGGCACCTCGGCGGCGTCAGCCTGGCCGCTCGCCTGCGCGACCGAGCCCGGCGGCTGCTGTTCACCCTGGCCCGGCTCGAACAGCGAGCCGCTGCTGCTAACGGAGTCCTGCGGGGTACGCCGCGTCACCGGACGCATCGACGGCTCGATCGGACGCGGCGGCGCGAAGCCACCCCGGATTCGGTTCGTCGCACCGCGCCTGCGCTTCGGCAGCCCGGTGACCGGGTCGGTGTCCGGTGCCTCTTCCGCCTCGGGCTGCGCCTCGGTGGGCGCGACGTCACCGACCGCGTGGCCGTTGTCGCCATGCCCGGCCTCGGGCTCGGGCGGCGGCGACGGCTGGAACAGTCCGCCGGCCTGCGGGTCGGCCATCTGGCGGTGGTCCAGCATGTGCGAGCCACCGAACTCTGACTGCTCGTAGCCGGACGCGTAGCGCTGCTCGTCCTCTTCCGGGTAGTCCGGCTGGTAGCTCTGCGGATACTCGCGCTCGAAGTCCTCCGGGTACTGCTGCTCGAGCTCCCGCTGGAAGCCCTGCTGCTCGGGGTACGGCTCCGGGCGCGCGTACTGGGTCGGAGGCTCCGGCGGCTGCGCACCGGCGGGCGGCGTGCCGGTGCCCTGCAGGCTGTCACGTTCGAGCCAGCGGGTGCGCTCGTGGTGCTCGGCGGTGGCGGGATTCTGCCCCTGCTGGCCGGGCCATGCCGGCGGCGCGGCGGGCGGCTGCTGGTACGCCGTGCGCGGCGGCCCCGCCGGCTGACCGGGACGCGGCGGCGCCTGCTGAGCCGGGCCGGACCGTGGCGTCGGGCGGCTGTTGGGGCGTGACTGCTTTTCGAGCTGCTGCGCCCGCTGCTGCGCGGGGCGCACGAGAAGCGCCCAGGTCAGCACCGCACCCACCACGAACGCGAACAGACTCCAGAACCAGACTTGTCCGAACAATGAGGACATGTTTCGGATGTCTCCTTCCCGCTGCGGTATGCGGTCACCCTCCAGGGTGCCGTCCAGCATGGCTCAGTGCGTGCGCTCCGCTAGGTAGTCGGTTACTGATTCGCATGCATCCCGTGCAGGTGACGCGGGGAGCGTCGTCAACTCGGTTCGTGCTCGCTGAGCGTAGTAGGTCAAGGTCTCCCGAGCATGCTTGAGGCCTGTCGAAGCGCGCAACAGCTCCAAAGCTTCGGCGACATCCCCATTCGTGGTCAACGGCGCCCGAAGCAAATCCATCAGTCGAGTGTTCTCTCGATCGTCTTCGAGTGCGTACAGCATCGGGAGTGTCCGGATGCCTTCCCTCAAATCGGTGCCTTGCGCCTTTCCGAGTTCATCGGATGGTGACGCTATGTCAATGATGTCATCCGAGATCTGGAACGCGATGCCGATCAGCTCGCCGAAGCTGCGCAGCGCGTCGACGTACGCCTGCCTGGCGCCGGAGAGCATCGCCCCGAACCGCCCCGCCGTCGCGATCAACGACCCGGTCTTCTGCCCGACGACGGTCAGGTAGTGCTCGATGGGGTCGTCGCCGTCGCGCGCGCCCGTGGTCTCGCGCATCTGCCCGGTCACCAGCGCGCCGAACGTCTCCGCGATGATCCGGGAGGGATCCGGCCCGAGATCGGCGACCAGCCGTGACGCGTTGGCGAACAGGTAGTCGCCGGTGAGGATCGCGACGGTGTTGTCCCAGCGCGCGTTGGCGCTCTTCGCGCCCCGGCGCATGGTGGCCTCGTCCATGACGTCGTCGTGGTACAGCGTGGCGAGGTGCACCAGCTCGACGGCCGCCGCCGCCTTGACCACGCCGGTCCTGTCGCCCTCGCCTTTCTCGCCGAACTGCCCGGCCAGCAGCGTGAACAGCGGCCGGAACCGCTTGCCCCCGGCGTCGACTAGGTGGACGGCCGCATCGCTGATGAACTGCTCGTCGCTGCGAATCACCTCGCGCAGCACGACCTCGACCTCCCCGAGCCCCTCGGCGAGGTCAGTGAGCAGGCCCTCGTCGGCGATTCGCAGACCTACGGCCGCCTGCAGGTCAGCCACGGCGGGCTGCTTCGCATCAGACACGGTGCCAGCCTAAAGGTAGCCGCGCCGCCTGCCTACGGCGGTGCGTTCCGCACGACACCGCCCTACGGCGCGAAACCACCCGCGCTCGCCCAGTCCAGCGCGAACGCCGGCAGCACGCCGAGCACGAGCGTCGCCACCGTGCCGAGCGTGATCGCCGCCGTGGTGAACGCGCCGGGCACGCTGACCGCGGGCCCCTCCGGCGCGGGCTCCGAGAAGTACATCAGCACGACCACCCGCAGGTAGAAGAACGCGGCGATGGCGCTCGCGACCAACGCGATCACGACGAGCGCCGCGTTGCCGTTGTCGATGGCCGCCGAGAACACCGCGAACTTGCCGATGAACCCGCTGGTCAGCGGGATACCCGCCAGCGCGAGCAGCAGGAACGTGAACACCCCCGCCACCAGCGGCGACCGCTTCGCCAGCCCGGCCCACGAGGACAGGTCGGTCGCCTCGCCGTTGGCGTCGCGCACCAGGCTGATCACGCCGAACACCGCGAGCGTGGTGAAGCCGTAGGCGAGCAGGTAGAACAGCGTGGCCGACAGCCCGTCCTCGGTGAGCGTCATGGCGCCGACGACGAGGAACCCGGCGTGCGCGATCGAGGAGTAGGCGATCATCCGCTTCAGGTCGCGCTGGGTCAGGCCGAGGATCGCGCCGATGGCCATGGAGATCACCGCGATCAGCCACAGCGGGATCTCCCACTCCCAGCTCGCGGGCTCGAACGCCACCGTCAGCACCCGCAGCATCGCGCCGAACGCCGCCACCTTGGTGCAGGCGGCCATGAACCCGGTGACCGGGGTCGGCGCGCCCTGGTAGACGTCCGGCGTCCAGGTGTGGAACGGGCCGACCGAGCCCTTGAACAGCAGCCCGACGACGACGAGCGCGATCCCGGCGTACAGCAGCGTGTCGGAGCGGTCGGTGCCCGCCGTCGCGGCGGCGATCGCGCCCAGCTTGACCGACCCGGCGTAGCCGTAGAGCAGCGCGATGCCGTAGAGGAAGAACGCGCTGGCGAACGCGCCGAGCAGGAAGTACTTGACCGCGGCCTCCTGCGAGAGCAGCCTGCGCCGCCGCGCCAGCCCGCACATCAGGTACAGCGGCAGGCTCAGCACCTCGAGCGCGATGAACATCGTCAGCAGGTCGTTGGCCGCGACGAACGTCATCATGCCGCCGAGCGCGAACAGCGACAGCGGGAAGATCTCGGTCTGCATCCCGGTCGTGTTCGCCCGCTCGCGGGTCTGTAGCCCGCCGCCCTGCAACCCGGCCTGCGAGACGAACGCGCCGCCCGGCTCCAGCGAACGGTCCCCGATCATCAGCAGCGAGGCCAGCCCGAGCGCGAGCAGCGTGCCCCACAGGAACAGCGTCGGCGCGTCGACCGCGATGGCGCCCGCCACCGCGCCGTCCGCCTTGAACGTCGTGACGCCGCCGTCCGGGGCGCCGCTGAGGTAGGCGCCGAGCGCGACACCGGCGCCGACGACGGCGGCGAGGCTCAGCGTCACCTGCACCGACCAGCGCTGGTGCTTGGGCAGGAACGCCTCGAGCAGCACACCGATCGCCGCGGCGCTGAGCACGATCAGGACCGGCATCACGGCGCCGTAGTCGATCTGCGGCATCGGGATTGCCCCGCCCTGCGCGAGGAACTGCTGCGGCATCACTCGTTGCTACCTTCCGTGACGGACACGATGCTCACGGTCTCACCGACCACCGGGTTGACGACGTCGAGCGCGGGCTTGGGATAGAACCCGAGCCCGATGACGAGCACGACCAGCGGCGTGAGCACGGCGAGTTCTCTCCACGACACATCCCTGATGGTCTTCTTCGCGCCGGTCTCCGGCGCCTCGACCGCGCCGGGTCCGCCGGCGGCGCCGAGCAGCGCGTCACCGCGCAGCGACCCCTGCATGACCCGCTGGTACAGCCACAGCACGTAGACGGCGGCGAGCACCATGCCGACGGTGGCGAACGCGGTGAAGACCGGCTGGGTGTCGAACGAGCCGATCAGCACCAGGAACTCGCTGACGAACGAGTTCGTGCCGGGCAGCGACAGCGTGGAGAGACCGGCGATCAGGAACAGCCCCGCCAGCAGCGGGGTCAGCTTCGCCATGCCGCCGTACGCGGAGATCGTCGTCGAGCCGCCCCGCGCGATCACCATCCCGATCACGATGATGAGCATGCCGGTGGCGAGGCTGTGGTTGAGCATGTACGTCACCGCGCCGACCTGCGCCTGCGTGGTGAACGCGAAGATGCCGAGCGCGATGAAGCCGAAGTGCGCGATGGAGACGTAGGCGATGAACCGCTTCATGTCCCGCTGGCCCGCGGCGAGGGTCGAGCCGTACAGCACACCGGCCACCGCGAGGCCGAGCACCAACGGCGCCAGCTCCTGGCTGGCGTCGGGGAACAGCGGGATGCTGTAGCGCAGGAAGCCGAACGTGCCGACCTTGTCCAGCACGCCGACGAGCAGCACCACGACGCCGATCGGCGCCTCCCCGGCCGCGTCGGGCAGCCAGGTGTGCAGCGGCACCAGCGGCGCCTTGATCGCGAACGCGAGGAAGAAGCCGAGGAACAGCCAGATCTGGGTGGTCAGCGGCGCTTGCGGCACGACCTGGGCCAGCGTCTGCCAGTCGAAGGTGCCCTCGCCGAGCTGGTCGGCGGCCTGCACGTACGCGCCGATCGCGGCCGCCAGCATGATCAAGCCGCCGAGGAAGGAGTACAGGAAGAACTTCACCGCGGCGTACTGCCTGCTCCTGCCGCCGTAGCCACCGATGAGGAAGTACATCGGGATCAGCATGATCTCGAACAGCACGTAGAACAGGAAGACGTCGGTCGCGGCGAACACCGCGATGGTCAGCGACTGCTGCACCAGGATCAGCGACAGGTACCCGCCCGCGCTGCGGCCCTCGGGCAGCTTGTCGGTGACGCCGACCAGCCCGATGATCATCGGCACCAGCACGCCGATGACCGCGATCATCAGCAGCGCGATGCCGTCGATGCCGAACGAGATGTGGATGTCGAACGGCGGGATCCAGTCCACGCTGCTCGTCTGCTGCAGCCGGGCGCCGTCCGGGTCGTAGCTCAGCCACAGCGGCACCACCAGCGCCAGCGTGGCGAGCGAGAACCCGAGCGCCGTCGCCGTCGCGAGCCGGTCGTTGCCGCGCAGCGGCGCGACGACGGCCGCGCCGACCAGCGGCAGCAGGATGATTGCCAGGAGGATGGTCATGCGAACCTCACCATCAACAGCAGGCCCATCAGCAGGAACGAGCCCGCCAGCATGGACAGCGCGTAGGAGCGGACGAAGCCGGTCTGTAGCCGCCGCAGCCTGCCGGAACTACCGCCGAGCAACGCGGCGAGCCCGTTGACGAACCCGTCGACGCCCTTGTTGTCGACGTAGACCAGCGCCCGCGACAGCCAGACGCCCGGCCGGGCGACCAGCGTCTCGTTCAGCGTGTTGCCGTACAGGTCGTTGCGGGCGGCGCGGACGACGGCGCTCGCCTCGGGGCGTTCGACGGGGGTCTCCTGCCGCCCGACGAACAGCCACGCCAGCAGCACGCCGAGCGCGGAGATGCCGACCACGACGAACGGGACCACGCTGTGCGAGATGACGCCGTGCTCGGCCTCTTGCAGCTTGCCGAGCGAGGGCGTCAGCCATTCGGCGAGCTGGTGGTTGAACACGAAGAACGCGCCCGCGCCCGCCGAGCCGATCGCCAGCAGAATCATCGGCACGGTCATCACCGGCGGCGACTCGTGCGGGTGGAACTCCCTGCCGTCCTCGCTGGTGATCTCGGTCCAGCGCCGCTTGCCGAAGAACGTCATCAGCATCAGCCGGGTCATGTAGAACGCCGTCAGCCCGGCGCCGAGCACGGCCGCGCCGCCGAACAGCCAGGCACGCCAGGTCTCCTCCTGACCGAACGCGGCCGCGATGATCGCGTCCTTGGAGAAGTAGCCCGCGCTGAACGGGAAGCCGATCAGCGCCAGGTAGCCGATGCCGAAGGTGGCGAACGTGATCGGCATCTTGCGCCACAGCCCGCCGAACTTGCGCATGTCGACCTCGTCGTTCATGCCGTGCATCACCGACCCGGCGCCGAGGAACAGCCCCGCCTTGAAGAAGCCGTGGGTGAGCAGGTGCATGATGCCGAGCGCGTAGCCGAACGGCCCGAGCCCGACCGCGAGCATCATGTAGCCGATCTGGCTGACCGTCGAGTACGCCAGCACCTTCTTGATGTCGTCGTAGGCGCAGCCGATGATCGCCCCCAGCAGCAGCGTGATCGCGCCGATGACGACCACGGCGAGCTGCGCGTCCGGGTTGGCGTTGTAGATCGGGCTCGACCGCGCGATCAGGTACACCCCGGCGGTCACCATCGTCGCGGCGTGGATCAGCGCCGAGACGGGCGTCGGGCCCTCCATCGCGTCGGGCAACCACGCCTGCAGCGGGAACTGGCCGGACTTGCCGCACGCGCCGAGCAGCAGCAACAGCCCGATCGCGAGCGAGACGCCGGGTTCGACGTCGCCGATCCCGGCGAACACCTCGTCGTAGGACACGCTGCCGATGTTCTTCCACATCAGGAAGATCGCCAGCGCCAGCCCGACGTCGCCGACCCGGTTCATGATGAACGCCTTCTTGGCCGCAGTCGCCGCCGACGGCTTCCACTGGTACCAGCCGATCAGCAGGTACGAGGCGAGACCGACGCCCTCCCAGCCGAGGTAGAGCGAGACGAAGTTGTCACCGAGCACCAGCACCAGCATCGCGGCGACGAACAGGTTGAAGTAGCCGAAGAACCGCCGCCGGTCGGAGTCCTCGGACATGTAGCCGATCGCGTAGATGTGGATCAGCGAGCCGACCCCGGTGATCAGCAGCACGAAGACGAGCGACAGCGCGTCGATCCGCAGCCCGATGTCGACCTGGAGGTCGCCGGCGGGCAGCCACGAGTACAGCGTGACGTCCTCCGGCTCGCCGTTGCTGGTGAAGAACAGCGCGAGGCCGTAGGCGAACGACGCGAGCACGGTCGCGCAGCCGAGCAGGTGACCCCAGGCGTCGGTGCGCCTGCCCCCCGCCAGCAGGATGAGCGCGCCGAGCGCCGGGAAGGCGACCAGCAGCCATGACGATGCGATCACGTGGGTTCTCCTAGTACTTCAGCAGGTTCGTGTCGTCCACGGACGCGGATCTCCTGGCACGGAAGATCGCCATGATGATCGCGAGTCCGACGACCACCTCTGCCGCGGCGACGACCATGACGAAGAACGCCATCACCTGACCGTCCAGCTCGCCGCTGACCCTGGCGAAGGTCACCAGCGTCAGGTTGACCGAGTTGAGCATCAGCTCGATGCACATGAACACGACGATCGCGTTGCGCCGCACCAGCACGCCGACCGCGCCGACCGCGAACAGCAGCGCGGCCAGCAGCAGGTAGTAGGTGGGGGTCAAGTCCGCTCACCCTCCTGTTCGCTCTCCCCGCCGAGCAGCGCGCGGGCGTCATCGTGCGAGTCCCCGGCGCCGAGGACACGCTCGTGTTCGGCGATCAGCCGGGCGGTGTTGGTGGACTCGATCAGCTCGGACAGCGACTCCGGCGCGATCGAGCCGTCCGGCAGCAGCGCCGGGGTGGCGACCGAGTTGCCGGTGGCGAACACGCCCGGCCCCGGCGCGGGCGAGCGCCGCTTGTACTCGCCTCGGAACCGCGCCTCGACCAGCTCCCGCTGGCTGCGCTTCGGCCCCTCGCGGCGGTCGCGGTAGGCGAGCACGATCCCGGCGAGCGCGGCCACGATCAGCAGCGCCGCGGTCAGCTCGAAGGCGAACAGGAACTCGGTGAAGATCAGCCTGCCGAGTCCGCCCGCGCCGCCGCCGGTCGCCGGGTCGTACGGGTTGGGCGGCGCCTCGGCGGGCACGCTGACCAGCGACGGCGCCAGCACGCCGACCAGCAGCGCGGCGAACCCGACGCCGAACAGGGCGGCGAGCAGCCGCTGCCCGCGCAGCACCTCGACCATCGAGTCCGCGCTGTCCCTGCCCGCCATCATCAGCACGAACAGGAACAGCATCATCACCGCGCCGGTGTAGACGATGATCTGGGTGAAGCCGAGGAACGGCGCGCTCTGCAACAGGTAGAGCACGCCGAGGCAGAGCATCGTCAGCACCAGCCACAACGCCGAGTGCACGGCGTTGCGCACGAAGATCATGCCGAGGCCACCGGCCAGCGCGAGCGGGCCGAACACCCAGAACGCGAGCGTCTCGCCGGTGCCGACGACCTCCTGGCCACCCTGCTGTGCCAGCAGCATCGACGCCTGGGAGAAGGACGTCACTGGATCGCCTCCTCCTTGCTCGTCTCGACCGTCTCGCCCTGCGGCACACCCCGGCCGCGAGCCAGCTCGGGACCCTGCATGTAGTAGTCCTGCTCGTTGTCGCCGAGCCGCATCGGGTGCGGCGGCTCCTCCATGCCGGGCAGCAGCGGGGCCATCAGGTCTTCCTTGGTGTAGATCAGCTTCTGCCGGTCGTCGTCGGCGAGCTCGTAGAAGTTGACCATCGTCAGCGACCGGGTCGGGCAGGCCTCGATGCACAACCCGCAGCCGATGCAGCGCAGGTAGTTGATCTGGTAGTCCATGCCGTACCGCTCACCCGGCGAGTAGCGCGCCTCCTCGGTGTTGTCGCCGCCCTCGACGAAGATCGCGTCGGCGGGGCAGGCCCAGGCACACAGCTCGCAGCCGACGCACTTCTCCAGCCCGTCCGGGTGCCGGTTGAGCTGGTGGCGGCCGTGGTAGCGGGGCGCGCTCGGGTAGAAGTCCTCCGGGTACTGCTCGGTGACGACCTTCTTGAACATGGTCGAGAAGGTGACGCCGAATCCCTTCAGCGCATCAAACATCGTCGGCCTCCTTGCTGGTGGTGGCGCCCGCGCCGACCTCGGTCCGCTTGCGCCTGCGCTCCTCCTTCTCGAACGCGGCCTGCCGCGGCGTCAGCTTGGGCACCTCGAGGTCGAGCGGCGGCAGCGGGTAGTCGCCGCCGGTCGTCGGCACCCCGTCGTCCTCCTCGGCGCGGCGCTCCGGAATCAACAGGCTCAGCAGCACGATCAGCAGGATCGCGACCGCACCGAAGATCACCTTCTGGCCGGTGGTGACGTCGGTCGACGTGTTGATGGCCCGCACGCCCGCGATCATCACGATCCACACCAGGTTGGCGGGCACCAGCACCTTCCAGCCGAGCCGCATGAACTGGTCGTAGCGGAACCGGGGCAACGTGCCGCGCAGCCAGATGTAGAGGAACAGGAACAGCAGCATCTTGCCGACGAACCACAGGATCGGCCACCAACCGGTGTTGAGCACGCCGCCGCCGATCGCCGACAGCGGCCACGGCGCCATGTAGCCGCCGAGGAACAGCGTCGTCGCGAAGCCGGCGAGCACGACCATGTTGACGTACTCGGCGAGGAAGAACAGCGCGAACTTCAGCGAGCTGTACTCGGTGTGAAAACCGCCGACCAGCTCCGACTCCGCCTCGGGCAGGTCGAACGGGGCGCGGTTGGTCTCCCCGACCATCGACACCACGAAGATGAGGAAGCTCGGCAGCAACAGCAGCGCGAACCAGCCGTTCCGCTGGGCGTCGACGATCTCGCCGGTCGACAGCGACTGCGCGTACAGGATGACGGCGACGAGCGAGAGCCCCATCGCGATCTCGTAGGAGATCACCTGCGCCGCCGACCGCAGCGCGCCGAGCAGCGGGTACGGCGAACCGGACGCCCAGCCGCCGAGCACGATGCCGTACACGCCGATCGCCGACGCCGCGAGCACGACCAGCACGCCGACCGGCAGGTCGACCAGCTGCAGGAAGGTCGGCTCGCCGAAGATCGACACCTGCGGGCCGAACGGCAGCACCGAGAACGCCACGAACGCGGGCGTCGCCGAGATCACCGGCGCCAGCCAGTACACCTTGCGGTCGGCGCCGTCCGGGATGATCTCCTCGGCGAACGCGAGCTTGATGCCGTCGGCCAGCGACTGCAGCCAGCCGTTCGGGCCGACCCGGTTCGGGCCGGTGCGGTGCTGCATCCGGGCGACGACCTTGCGCTCCCAGTTGATCATGAACAGGGTCATCAGCACGCCGAAGCCGAACAGCGCGACGACCTTGATCAGGATGAGCCAGATCGGGTCGTCGGCGAGGACGTCCGCCCGGCTCAGCGGCTGCGCCTGCGCGAGGTAGCTGGTCATCGGGCACCTCCGGACAGCGTCACGCTCGCACCATGGCCCGCGCCAAGCGCGCTCCTGATCGACTCGGGCGACCGCGCCGGCGCCCACACCACGTCGTCAGGCAGGTCGGCGAATTCCACCGGCAGCGTCAGCGCGCCGCGCTCGGTGCTGATCGTCGCCTGCTCCCCCGCCGTGACGCCGTGCCGCTCGGCGGTCCCCCGCGACAGCCGCAGCACCGGCCGCCGTGCGGTGTCGGCCATATGCGGCTCCTCCACCTGCAACGACGCGTTGTCGATGAGCTGCCGCCAGGTGGCGAGGCGAACCGTGCCGTCGGGCGTCTCGGTCGCCGTCGCGGTCGCCGTGACGGCGTCCGCCGCCCGCCGGGTTCCCGTCCCGGCACGGGTGCGGTCGTAGTCCGCGTACGCCGATCGCGCGGTCTGGGTGAACAGGTCGGCGTCCATCTCGACGGCGAGGGTGTCGAGCACGCGGCAGTCAGGCAGCGCGCCGGTGCCGTCGAGCGTCACCGTGAACGGCCGCTCCCGGCCCTCCCAGTCGACGAAGGTGCCGGTCTTCTCGTCGACCGGCGCGATCGGCAGCACCACGTCGGCGTGCTCGGTGACGGCGCTCGGCCGCATCTCGAGGCTGAGCACGAACCCGGCCATGGCCAGCGCGTCCCGCGCGGCGGCCGGATCGGGCAGGTCGTCGGGGTCGACGCCCGCGACGACGAGCGCGTCGAGCTCGCCGGACGCCGCGGCGGCCAGCATGGCGGCGGTGTCGCGGCCCGGCTCGGCGGGCAGCGTGCTCGCGTCGAGACCCCAGGACGTCTCGGCCGCGCGACGGGCGTCGGCGTCGGTGACCGGCGCCCCGCCCGGCAGCAGCGTCGGCACCGCGCCCGCTTCCAGCGCGGCTCGGTCCCCCGCCCGGCGCGGCACCCAGGCCACCCGGGCGCCGGTGCGCTCGGCCAGCCGCGTCACGGCGGCGAACAGCCCCGGCACCTCGGCGGCGCGGTCACCGACGAGGACCACCGCGCCCTCGCTCGACAGCGCGGCGTCGAGGTCCTTGGCGTGGTCGGCGATGCCGTCGACGGCGGCCGCCTCCCCGCCCGGCGGGCAGGCCAGCAGCTCGCCGAAAGTCTTGCGCACCGAGGTCGTCGTCCACTGTCCGATGTGGAACACCTTGGTGCCCTTGTCGCGGGCGGCCTTGCGCAGCCGGAGGAACACGATCGGCGACTCGTCCTCCGGCTCGAACGCGACGCACAGCACGGCGGGCGCCCGCTCGATGCTCGCGTAGCTGACGTGCTCCGGCGTCGTGGTGACCACCGAGGCGGCGAGGAAGTCGAGCTCCTCGGCGGAGTGCGGCCGGGCGCGGAAGTCGATGTCGTTGCTGCGCAACGCGATCCGGGCGAACTTGCCGTAGGCGTAGGCGTCCTCGAGGGTCAGCCTGCCGCCGGTGAGCACCCCGGCGCCGTTGCCGTCGCGGGCGGCGACGAGCGCGTCGGCGGCGCGCCGCAGCGCCTCGGTCCAGGACGCCTCGACCAGCTCGCCGGAGTCGTCGCGCACCAGCGGCTTGCGGATGCGGTCCTTCGCGGTGGCGTAGCGGAACGCGAACCGGCCCTTGTCGCAGAGCCATTCCTCGTTGACGTCCGGGTCGTCACCGGCGAGGCGGCGCATCACCTTGCCGCGCCGGAAGTCGGTGCGCATCGCGCAGCCGGACGAGCAGTGTTCGCACACGCTCGGCGAGGACACCAGGTCGAACGGCCGCGAGCGGAACCGGTACTGCGCGCTGGTCAGCGCGCCGACCGGGCAGATCTGGATGGTGTTGCCCGCGAAGTAGCTCTGGAACGGCTTGCCGCTCGACGTCTTCGACGCCATGTCGAGCACGTCGGCCGTCTCGGCGGTGCCGATCTGCTGATGCACGCCGCGTTCCAGCAGCTCGATGAACGGGTCACCGGCGATCTGCTCGGAGAACCGGGTGCAGCGCTGGCACAGCACGCAGCGCTCCCGGTCGAGCAGCACCTGGCTGGAGATCGGCAGCGGCTTCGGGAAGGTGCGCTTGGTGTCGACGAACCGAGACGTCGACCTGCCGTGCGCCATGGCCTGGTTCTGCAGCGGGCACTCGCCGCCCTTGTCGCAGATCGGGCAGTCGAGCGGGTGGTTGATGAGCAGCAGCTCCATCACACCCTCCTGCGCCTTCTCCGCGACGGAGGAGGTCCGCTGCGTCTTGACGACCATGCCGTCGGCGACGGTGATGGTGCACGACGCCTGCGGCTTCGGCATCGGACGGCCGTTCATCTCCACCTCGACCAGGCACTGCCGGCACGCGCCCGCCGGGTCGAGCAGCGGGTGGTCGCAGAACCGCGGGATGACGGTGCCGAGCCGCTCCGCGGTGCGGATGAGCAGCTCGCCCTGCGGTGCGATGACCTCCTCGCCGTCGACGACCAGCTTGACGTGGCCCTCCGGCACCTCGGTCTCGGTTTCCTCCGGTGCGATGGTCATGCGGTTGTTCCCACCAACTCAGGCTCGGACTGCTTGGCCTTGTTGTCCTCGCACAGCGCGAGGAACTCGTCGCGGAAGTACTTGATGCCGCTCTCGATCGGGCTGACCGCGCCGTCGCCGAGGGCGCAGAACGACCGGCCGAGGATGTTGTCGCAGACGTCGAGCATGGTGTCGATGTCCTCCTCGGTGCCCCGGCCCTCGACCATGCGCTCGAGCACCTGCGCGAGCCAGAAGGTGCCCTCGCGGCACGGCGTGCACTTGCCGCAGGACTCGTGCTCGTAGAACTGCGTCCACTTCATCACGGCCCACGGCACCGACACCGTCTCGTTGAACACCATGATCGCGGTGGTGCCGAGCATCGACCCGGCCTCGGCCGCGCCCTCGAAGTCGAGCGGGACGTCCAGGTGGTCGGCGGTGAGCAGCGGCGTCGACGACCCGCCCGGGGTCCAGAACTTGAGCGGGACGCCGTCCTTCATGCCGCCCGCCAGCTCCAGCAGCTCCCGCAGCGTGGTGCCGAGCGGGGCCTCGTACTGGCCCGGCCGCTCGACATGGCCGGAGACGGAGTAGATCTTCGGGCCGGGTGACTTCTCGCTGCCCATCTCGCGGAACCAGTCCGAGCCGCCGTTGACGATGAACGGCACCGACGCGATGGTCTCGACGTTGTTCACCGTGGTCGGCTTGGCGTAGAGCCCCGCCGCCGCCGGGAACGGCGGCTTCAGCCGGGGCTGGCCCCGGCGGCCTTCGAGCGAGTCGAGCAGCGCGGTCTCCTCGCCGCAGATGTAGGCGCCCGCTCCGGCGTGCACGACGATGTCGAGGTCGAAGCCGGAGCCGAGGATGTCCTTGCCCAGGTACCCGGCGTCGTAGGCCTCCCGCACCGCCGCCTGCAGCCTGCGGATGCAGTGCAGCACCTCGCCGCGCACGTAGATGAAGCAGTGGTGCGCCCTGATCGCGTACGACGCGATGATGCAGCCCTCGATCAGCGAGTGCGGGTCGGCCATCATCAGCGGGATGTCCTTGCAGGTGCCCGGCTCACCCTCGTCAGCGTTGATCACCAGGTAGTGCGGCTTGTCCTCGTTCTGCGGCATGAACGACCACTTCACGCCCGCCGGGAAGCCCGCGCCGCCCCGGCCGCGCAGACCGGCGTCCTTGATCAGCGCGACGATCTGCTCTTGCGGCTTCTTCAGCGCCTTCTTGACGGCGGTGTAGCCCTCGAGCTGCTCGTACGTCGACAGCCGCCAGGAGTTCGGCGACAGCCAGCGCTTGGTGAGCACCGGCGTGATCGGATCAGCCATGGTTCGCCTCCTCGTCGCGCATCGCGGGGGCAACCCAACCCCGTTCCTGCGCGAGCCTCGCCCCGCGCAGGGTCTCCTCGGCGGCCGACGGGCCGTCGACGTCGGTGGTGAACTGCTCCTCGTCCGGGAAGAACCCGGCGAGCTGGAGTTCGACCGACTTCAGGTCGGTCAGCGGCGCGCCCCGCGTCGGCTGCGGCCGCTCCCCCTTGCGCAGCGCGTCGACCAGCTCGACGGCGCTCTGCTCGGTCTGGTTGTCGAAGTACTCGTAGTTGACCTGGAGCACCGGCGCGAGGTCGCAGGCGGCGAGGCACTCGGCGTGCTCCAGCGTGATCGAGCCGGTCTCACCCGGCGTGCCCGCGGTCTGCTCGTGGCCGAGCGGCGTGCCGTTCTCGCCGAGGTGCTCGGCCAGCTTCGCGTAGATCGCGTCGCCGCCCATCGCCGCGCACAGCGTGTTGGTGCACACGCTCACCAGGTGCTCGCCGCAGGGCCTGCGCTTGTACATGGTGTAGAAGGTGGCGACCGCGCTGACCTCGGCCTCGGAGAGGTCGAGCTGCTCGGCGCAGAAGGTAATGCCCTCCTGGCTGACGTAGCCCTGCACCGACTGCACCAGGTGCAGCAGCGGCAGCAGCGCCGAGCGCGACTCCGGGTAGCGGCCGATGATCTCGGCCGCCTTGACGTGGCTGTCGGCGTCGAACACCTCGGTGGACTCGGTCACCGGTCGCACCCTCCCATCACGGGGTCGAGCGAGGCCACGGCCGCGATCACGTCGGCGACCATGCCGCCCTCCGACATCGCTGGCATGGACTGCAAGTTCACGAAGCTTGGGTCGCGCACGTGGACCCGCATCGGCCGGGTGCCACCGTCGGAGACCATGTGATAGCCGAGCTCACCGCGCGGCGCCTCCACGGCGGCGTACACCTGGCCCGGCGGCACGCTGAAGCCCTCGGTCACCAGCTTGAAGTGGTGGATCAACGACTCCATCGACTGGCCCATGATCTTGCGAACGTGTTCGAGCGAGTTGCCCATACCGTCCGAGGAGATCGACAGCTGCGCTGGCCAGGCGATCTTCTTGTCCTCGACCATGACCGGGCCGGGTTCGAGCTTCTTGACCGCCTGCTTGATGATCCGCAGCGACTGGTGGATCTCCTCCACCCGCAGCAGGTAGCGGGCGTAGCCGTCGGCCTCGTGCGCGACCGGGACGTCGAACTCGTAGTCCTCGTAGCCGAAGTACGGCTCGGTCTTGCGCAGGTCCCACGGCAGTCCGGCCGACCGCAGCACCGGCCCGGTGACGCCGAGCGCGAGGCAGGCGTCCACCGGCAGGTAGCCGATGCCCTGAAGCCGCTGCTGCCAGATCGGCTGCCCGGTGAGCAGCTTGTCGTAGTCCGGCAGCCGCTTGTCCATGGTCTTGACGAACTCGTCGATCTTCTCGGGCGCGTCGGTCGGCAGGTCCTGCGCGATACCGCCGGGCCGGATGAAAGCGTGGTTCATCCGCAGCCCGGTCAGGAACTCGAGCAGGTGCAGCGCCTCCTCACGCTCCCGGAACCCGGCCGTCATGCCGGTCAGCGCGCCGAGCTCCATGCCGCCGGTGGCCAGCGCGACCATGTGCGAGCTGATCCGGTTGATCTCCAGCAGCAGCACCCGGATGACCTGCGCCCGCTCCGGCACCTCGATGCCGAGCAGCTTCTCGACGCCCATGCAGTAGGCCGCCTCGTTGGACAGCGGCGCGAGGTAGTCCATCCGCGTCACGAACGTGACGCCCTGGGTCCAGGTGCGGTACTCGGTGTTCTTCTCGATGCCGGTGTGCAGGTAGCCGATGACCGACCGCAGGTCGGTGACGGTCTCGCCCTCCAGCTCGAGCACCAGCCGCAGCACGCCGTGCGTCGAGGGGTGCTGCGGGCCGAGGTTCATGACAATCCGCTCGTCACCGCCGACCTCGGACATCACGTCGTCCCAGTCGCCACCGGTGACGGTGTAGACCGGACCCTCCGTCGTCATCCGCGCGGCGGCGGGCGGCTGGCTGTCCGCACCGTTCTCGGTGGTGTCGGTACCGGTGGTCGCGTTCGAAAGCCTGTCCGTCTCGCTCTGTGTCGATCGGGCCGTGCTCGCTTCGCTGCGCGCGTCCGGCCGTTCGCTCGACGGGTGGCCTCCGTTGTGGTCGCCCATCGCGTCCGTCTCGCTCACGAGTACGCCCTCCGCTGGTCCGGTGGTGGGATCTCGGCGCCCTTGTACTCGACCGGGATGCCGCCGAGCGGGTAGTCCTTGCGCTGCGGGAAGCCGTCCCAGTCGTCGGGCATCAGGATCCTGGTCAGCGCGGGATGGCCGTCGTAGACGATGCCGAACATGTCGTAGGCCTCGCGCTCGTGCCAGTCGGCCGTCGGGTAGACGTCGACGACCGACGGCACGTGGGGGTCGTCGACGTCGAGGGTGACCTCGAGCCGGATCCGGCGCCGGTAGGTCATCGACAGCAGGTGGTAGACCGAGTGCAGCCGCTGCGGCACGTCGGGGCCGTAGTCGACGCCGGAGATCGAACTGCACATCTCGAACCGCAGCCCGGCGTCGTCGCGCAGCGTCCGGCAGACGTCGACGATCCGCTCCCGCTGCACGTAGAAGGTGATCTCGCCCCGGTCGATGGTCACCTGCTGGATCGCGCTCGACTCGATGTCGTTGTCGGCGAGCGCGGCGAGGAACTCGTCGGCGAAGTCGTCGAACCAGCCGCCGTACGGCCGTTCCGCGGCGGGCGGGGTGTAGGCGGGCAGCCGGAGTCCGCCGTAGCCGGAGGTGTCGCCGGTGCCCCGGACGCCGAACATGCCGCGGCGCTCCCGGCCCGCGACGACGGCTCGGGCGGGCTCGGTGCCGTACGGCTCCAGGCCGGCGCCCGGCCGCTCCGCGCTCGACTGAGTCTCGCCGGTGCGCGGCTCGGCGTCGTCCTGACTCGGTGTGGTGGTGGGCTCGTCAGATTCGGTCACGCCAGCGTCAGCGCTCCTCTAGCAGTTGCAGCGGGATGGTTCTGCTGCGCTTGCCTTCCACCTCGTTGGGCGGGACGGTCCGCAGCCGCTCGTCACGGGTCTTGGCGGAGGCGTGGGCGACGGACGACGGCGGCAGCGCCAGCTCCTCGCCCTGCTCGGCCTTGAGCCTGGCACGAGCCGGGCCGAGCGGCTCGTGCTTGATCTTCTCGTGCAGCTTCATGATCGCGTCGATCAGCATCTCGGGCCGGGGCGGGCAGCCGGGCAGGTACATGTCCACCGGCACGATGTGGTCGACGCCCTGCACGATGGCGTAGTTGTTGAACATGCCGCCGGACGAGGCGCAGACGCCCATCGCGAGCACCCACTTGGGCTCGGACATCTGGTCGTAGATCTGCCGCAGCACCGGCGCCATCTTCTGGCTCACCCGGCCCGCGACGATCATCAGGTCCGCCTGCCGCGGCGAGGCGCGGAAGACCTCCATGCCGAACCGGGAGAGGTCGTAGCGGGGACCGCCGGTGGTCATCATCTCGATGGCGCAGCAGGCCAGGCCGAACGTCGCGGGCCACAGCGAGGACTGCCGCGACCAGTTGGCCAGCTTCTCGACGCTGGCGAGCAGGATGCCGCTCGGCAGCTTCTCTTCAAGCCCCATGCCAGGCTCCTCCGATCAGTCCCATTCCAGGCCCCCTCGTGCCCACTCGTACACGTAGGGAATCGTGATCGCGATGATGAAGATCGTGACGGCGATGAAGCCGAACATCCCGACCGCGTCCGCGGCGACCGCGTAGGGGTAGAGGAACACCATTTCGATGTCGAACAGGATGAACAGCATCCCGGTCAGGTAGAACTTCACCGGGATCCGGCCGCCGCCCGCGACCGGGTTCGGCGACGCCTCGATGCCGCACTCGTAGGGCTCGCTCTTGGCCCGGTTGTAGCGCCTCGGCCCGACGAACGGCGCGAGCGCGACCGAGAACACGGCGAACCCGAACGACAGCGCGAGCAGAAACACCAGCGGCAGGTAGGCGTCGAGCCCGCCCGAAGCTGCGATCCCCGGCATGACCACACCCGTCCTTCCGTGATGAGGCCGGTTTTGTGAAATCCTTCACTAGCGTCGGCACCGACGTTGTGAAGGGCTTCACAAGGCTTTGGTGCGCAGTCTAGGACCCACATCACGTTCTTGTCTGCGGGGGATGGTCAACAGCGGCCGCCTGGACCGGCATCGCTCCTGCTCGCGCGCGAATTCCCTGCTGAGAGGGGTCACCGAGGCGTGATTGTTACTGTTCTCACAACAGTAGGTAACGCTCGGTTCAGCGTGGCGAGGGCGCCAGCCGGGACGCGGCCGCGATGATGCGGTCCACTGCGTCGCCGCCCCGGTGGTCGTAGCAGCCGGAGAGCCCTTTGTATATCAACGGGATCAGCCGGTTGACGCGCAGCCCGTACCGGGTCGCCGTGCGCATCACCTTCGGGTTGCCGATCGCCTTGGCGAAGACGTTGCCGAGCCGGTAGTAACCGCCCATCAGCTCGGACAGCGCGAGCGGGTACGCCTCGAGCGCACGCTCGCGCGACGGACCTGCGGGGCGGGCGAGCGCCTGCACCACGCATTCGGCCGCGACCTGGGCCGACTCCATCGCCGCCGAGATGCCCTCGCCGTTGAACGGGCTGACCATGCCGCCCGCGTCACCGAGCAGCAGCAGGCCGTCGCGGTAGTGCGGGGTGCGGTTGAAGCCCATCGGCAGCCCGGCGCCGCCGATCTTGCCGACCGCGTTCTCCTCCCGGAAGCCCCACTCCTCCGGCGTCGAGTCCAGCCAGGTGCGCAGCAGCGCGCGGTAGTCGGTGTTCCGGAACGCCTTCGACGTCGACAGCATGCCGAGGCCGACGTTGACGGTGCCGTCGCCGAGCGGGAACGCCCAGCCGTAGCCGGGCAGCAGCCTCGGGTTGGCGGGGTCGCTGCGGTCCCACAGCTCGAGGTGGCCCTCGATGTAGGGCTCGGCGTGGCGCGGGCTCTTGTAGTAGCGGCGCACCGCGACGCCCATCGGGCGTTTGTCGTTGCGGTCGATGCCGACGCTGCGCGCCAGCCGCCCCGACACGCCGTCGCAGGCCAGCACCAGCGGCGCCCGGTAGGTCACCGGCGTCTTGTCGGGGCCCGCCTTCGCCGTGACCCCGACGACGCGGCCGGTGCGGTCGTCGGTGACGGCGCCCGTGACGGACGTCCGCTCGTACAGCCGCGCGCCCGCCTTCTGCGCGGCCTGCGCGAGCAGCTGGTCGAAGTCGTCGCGGGTGCGGGACACGCCGTAGGGCGGATAGCTGGCCAGGTCGGGCCACGGCAGTTCGAGCGTGATGTCGCCCGCCAGGATCCGCAGCCCGGTGCTGTGCACCCAGCCGGCTTCCTCGCGGGTGTCGATGCCGAGGTCGATGAGCTGCTTGACGCCGCGCGGGGTGAGCCCGTCGCCGCAGACCTTCTCCCTCGGGAAGGACGTCTTCTCCAGCAGCAGCACGTCGAGGCCCGCGCGAGCGAGGTAGGTCGCTGCCGTCGATCCCGCTGGTCCGGCGCCGACGACGAGAACGTCGGCGTCCTCTTCGGGCGTGCGGCGGCTCGGCGTCTGGCTCATGTCCGACACTCTACGGGGATGGTCTTGTGTCAGGGCTTGGTGGCGCGGTGCACGGCGACGACGCCGAAGGTGAGGCTCAGCCACTCGACGTCCTGCCAGCCCGCGCTCGCGATGATCTCGCCGAGCTCCTGCTGGTCCGGCCAGGCCGCCATCGACTCGGCGAGGTAGGAGTAGGCGTCCGGGTTGGACGACCTGCGCTTGCCGAGCCAGGTCAGCGCGCGCATCAGCACCTTCTGGTGCAGCAGCCGGATCGGGCCGAATGGCGGCGTCGACACCTCGCAGACGACCAGCCTGCCGCCCGGCTTGACCACGCGGGCGATCTCGGTCAGCGCCGCCTTGGTGTCGACGAAGTTGCGCAGCCCGAACGCGATCGTGACGGCGTCGAAGCTGGCGTCGGCGAACGGCAGCCGCAGCGCGTCGGCGGCGACCATCGGCACCCGGCGGTGCCTGCCGCTGCGCAGCATGCCGAGCGAGAAGTCCGCCGCGACGCACCAGGCGCCCGCCTGGCCAAACTCGACCGTCGACACGCCGGTTCCCGCGGCGAGGTCGAGCACCCGCTCGCCGCGCCGCGCGTCGAGGACCTTGCCGGTGGTGATGCGCCAGCGGCGGTCGAACCCGAACGTCATGACCGAGTTCGCGCGGTCGTAGCCGCTGGCGACGTCGTCGAACATGGCGGCGACGTCGCGGGGGTCCTTGTCGAGGCTCGCGCGGGACATGCGGATCAGCCTAGTCGGGACCGTCCGCAGCAGGCACTCAGCGCCTGCGGGGCACCGTCACGATCGCGACGTTGGAGGGCGCGGTCCGCACGTGCTCGCCGAAGACGGCCAGCACCCGGTAGCCGTACTCGCCCGGCTTGCGACCGGCGACGGTGAACGACTTCGTCGCGGCGTCGGTGCTGCCGATCTCGGTGAAGTCGCCGGTGGTCAGCCGGATGTCGTCGACGTACCAGCCCATCCGGTAGACGTTGACGAACTGCGCGTCACCGAGGTCGTACACGAACCGCAGCCGGATGGTCTGCCCGGCGAACCGGGTCAGGTCGGCGCGTCTGCGCTCGAAGGCGGGCGCGCTCGACTCGAACGGCTCCTCCTGCACGGCCATGGTGTCGCGGTCCCGCTCGTCGCGGCCGAGCGAGTCGACGATCTGCCAGCTCTCCCCACCGTCGTTCGAGACCTCGACGCGGCCGCTGTCGTTGGCGTCGTTGGCGAAGTCCGACCAGTAGCTCAGCTCGGCCGAGTCACCCCTCGGCAGCGTGATCGGCGCGCCGAAGGTCACGACCGACTCGCCGTCGTTGGGGCCGGCGCCCGGCGTGTGGCTCGCCCGCCCGACGCCGGTGTAGAACGACGTCGGCGCCGAGTGCGACAGGTTGCCCCGGTTCTTCTGGCTGCCGGAGTCGGACAGCTGCCAGCCGTCGATCGCGGCGTTCGTCGGCGCGCTGACCTGCCAGGCGTCCAGCGAGGCCGCGTCGTCGTCGAGGTGGATGAGCGCGTCCCGCGCCTCCTCGACCACATAGCCGGTCACGCCCTCGGCCTCGTGCTGCCAGGTGAGGTCGAACATGCCGTCAGCGTCGGTCGCCGGGGCGGACAGCATGGGAGGTTCGAAGCCGATCGGGAGGACGGTGATCGGCACCGTCATGGTGTCGCGGGCGTCGATACCCCGGACGGTCAGCGTGGCCTGGTACACGCCCGGCTTGGTGTAGACGTGGTCGAGCGTGCGGCCGGTGCCGCTGGTGCCGTCGCCGAAGTCCCACCGGAAGCGCAGCGCGGACGGATCGACCAGCTCGCGGCTACCGATCGAGGCGTACTGGTACGAGCCCGCCGCGTCGAAGCTGACCGGCTTGCCCGCCGTCGCCTCGTTCGGCAGCGCCTCGAAGTAGGCCACCACGTCACCGTCGGCGACCGGGGTGCCGCTGCCGACGTCCGGTTGGAGCATTCCCCACGCGAGCAGGTGAGCGCACATCTCCATGCCCTTGATCCAGCCCTCGGACATGCTGCCGTCGAGCTGGCCGGTGTATCGGTTGAGCGTCTCCAGGTTGTCGTTCGGGGTGTGCAGGATCGCCAGCCCGTCCGGATTGCCCGCCGAGCCGTCGCTGCTCGGGCCGGTGATCTCCGGGCCGGGGTTGAGGAACGGGATACCCAGCACCTCGAAGTTGCGCCAGTCGCTGGTGAACAGCTGCGGGCGGCCGGTGCCGATGATGACGTCGTTGCCGATGTCGGCCGGGGTGTCCGCGTCGGCCTCGCTGGTGGCGACGAAGATCTCGCGCTGCTCGCCGTCGACGGCGAGGGTGTCGTCGAGGTGCTCGAACACCTCCTCCACCAGCTGCGGGGCGCGCTCGTTGAACGCCTCGATCCGGGCGGTGTCACCGGGCACGGCCGCCGGGTCGGCGATCTGGATGCCGAGGTCCACCCGGTCGGCGGGATTGCCGAACCGGAAGGCCGGGTAGCCGCCCGCGCACGGGTCGGTGTTCCAGTAGGAGCGGACCTTGTTCTCCTGGCCGGGCACGATGTTGTTGGTCGCGTAGTCGAGCGAGCCGAGCGTGCCGGACTCCTCGCCGTCCCACGGGATGAACTTCACCGTGGCCGCCGGGCGGGTGCCGGTCGCCCGCCAGTAGTCGGCCATGATCTTGGCCATCCGGATGACCTGGGCGTGTCCCTCGGCGGAGTCCCACGCCGACGCCGGGCCGTCGTTGGTCTGGTCGAAGTGCCCGGAGACCAGCACGGTCTCCTCCGGGTGCTCGGCGCCGGGGACCACGGCGGCGACGTTGATCGCCCTGCCGCCCAGGGTGTTGCCGCCGACGCCGGGGTCCTCGACCTCGAACTCGTACTCGTGGATGGTGACGCCGAAGTCGCCGAGGACCTGCCGCATCGTCTCCCCGAAGTACTCGACGTACTCGAGCTGGTGGTTCGGGCACACGCCCGGCATCAGCGCCGGGTTGCCGGGGCGGGCGATCGGGTCGCTCGGCTGCGCGCAGTACCCGTGGCGCGGGTCGCCGCCGTTGCCGTACGGGTCGTCGGCGCTCTGGTCGTCGGACTGCCGGTAGGGCAGGCACAGCACCTCGAAGACGTTGCTGTCGTAGGCGTTCCAGGTGCCGGAGGGGTTGAACGTCAGCAGCCGCTGGTCACCGGAGATCTCCGCGCAGCCGGTGTCGGCGGGCGGCAGCGGGTGGCCCGGCGCGAAGTGACCGATCGGCGCATAGTCCATCAGCGAGACGTCCGGTGCGACCGAGGGCGGGGGCGACGCGACGGCCGGAGCCGCGGCCACGGCAGCAGCGAGCAGGGCGAGAACGGACAGCTGGCTGACGGCGGCTCGACGGCGTCGCATGGAGACTCCTCACCGCCCGGCGGACCCGGGCAGACAGGACAATCTTTCAACTTCACCAACGAGGCATGAAGCGAACGGATACCGGGATCCGGAAAATTACGACGTTCCCGCGCGGCGGCGCAGCCACCACAGCAGCGGGGCGGCGGCGAGCCAGGTGATCGCGATGGTGGTGCCGACCGGCAGGAAGGCGAGGGTAAACGACCGGCCTGCGACGCGGACCAGGTTCGGGTCGGTGACGTCGTACTCGACGTGCACGAGCTGCCCCTCGGTGAGGCCGTCCGGGTAGAGCACGCCGTCCTGCGAGATGTGCACCGCGCCGTCCGGCGTCTCGAACCGGACGATCGTGCGGTCCCAGCCGACCCACAGCACCTCTGCGTTGGCGGTGCCGAGGTGAGAGTCGATCGCGGCGTCGTTGCGGTAGGCGGCGAGCAGCAGCACCAGCACCAGCAGCGTGAGCAGCCCGGCGACGCCCAGCACGGCCCGGCTCGCGAGCTGGGCTCGCCGCCGCTGCCGGGTCAGGACTGTCACGCCTGAGAAGGCTACTGACCCCCGCTCAACGCACGGGAGACCGCGTCGCGGAGCTTGGCGTGCAGGTCCCGGCGAGCGTCGCGCTCGATCTTGACCTCGACCACCCGCAGTCCCTCGGGACGTCGCAGCGCGGCGCGCAGCTCGTCGCCGCTCGTCACCAGCGTGTGCGGCACGCCGTAGCCGGCGCACAGCGCGCCGATGTCGGCGCCGTGCGGGGTGCCGAACACCCGCTCGAAGCTGCGGCTGTGCTGCTGTTCGCCCTGTTCCAGCAGCGAGAAGATGCCACCGCCGTCGTCGTTGACGACCACGATCGTCAGATCGGGACGACGTTCGAGCGTGCCGGTCAACAGCCCGTTGCTGTCGTGCAGGAAGGTCAGGTCGCCGAGCAGCGCGTACGACGGCCCGGCGTGCACCAGTGCCGCGCCGACGGCGGCCGACACGGTGCCGTCGATCCCGGCGACGCCCCGGTTGCGGTGCACCACCAGATCCGGCCGCACCGGCCCCGCCGCGAGCGCGATGTCGCGAGCGGGGTTGGACGAGCCGACCACGAGCAGCGAGCCCGGCGGCAGCGCGGCGACGACGTCGGCGGCGACCGCGGGCCCCGATGGCCACGGCTCATCGGCGAGCGCGGCGGCGACGGCGCTGCGGGCGGCGGCGTCGGCGGCCCGCCAGCGCTCGAGCCACTCCGGGTCGGCAGGCTTGGTCGGCTCGGCGAACCACTGCCCCACCTGCCGGACGTTGTGGGCGGGCGCCGGCCAGTCGGTGTCCGGCCGGACCAGCAGCACCTCGACGTCGGCGTCGGCGAGCAGGCCCTGGATCTGGCGGAACACCGTCGGCCGTCCGATGCACAGCACCTGCTCCGGCTTGTGCGCGGCGACGAACTCCGGCACCGCCAACAGCCAAGCGCCGCTGGTGATCGCCGAGTCGCCGGACACCCCGGCGCCGCCGGTCTCCGCGATCAGCGGCCAGCCGTTGGCCTCGGCCCACTCGGCGGCGGCGGCGACCCCGGAGTCGCAGGCTACGACGAGCCCGGTGCGGGTCGACGGCACCACGAACGCGGGCAGCGCGCCGTAGTCGGGCAACTCGGTCCAGCGCTGGCCGTTGGGCCTGCCGTCGAGCGGCTCGCACCAGACGTCGGCGTCCGGCCCGACGTCGGGCACCAGCGGCTCCCGGAACGGCACGTTGAGGTGCACCGGGCCGGAGCGCCACTCGCCGTAAGCGGCGTTCCAGGCCCGGCAGACCTGGCTGCGCCAGTAGGCGTTCTGCCCGGTGTGGTCGTCGGCGATTGCCAGCTCGTTGAAGTAGCGCACCGCGTCGCCGTAGAGCCGGTCCTGGTCGATGACCTGGTTCGCGCCAGCCGCGCGCAGCTCGGGCGGCCGGTCGGCGGTCAGCACGATCAGCGGCACCCCGGCGCGGTCGGCCTCGAGCACGGCGGGGTGGAAGTTCGCGGCGGCGGTGCCGGAGGTGCAGACCACGACGGCAGGACGTCCGGTGCGGGCGGCAATGCCGAGCGCGAGGAAGGCGGCGGAACGCTCATCGATCCTGACGTGCAGACCGACCCGGCCCGCCTCGGCCGCGTCGAAGAACGCCATGGCCAGCGGCGCGTTGCGGGAACCGGGGCACAGCACCACGTGCGACACGGTGTTGCGCGCCAACTCGTCGACGAGCACCCTCGCCTGCGCTGTCGACGGGTTCACCGGGTGGCCCCGCTGCTGCGATCACTGGCTGTCGGCACACGGCATATCCTCCCAGACATGTCAGCCACCCCAGTGTCCGAACTGTTCGACCCCTCCGCGTGGGAGGCGGTCGACGGGTTCGACTTCACCGACATCACCTACCACCGCTCGACCGAGAGCCGCTCCGGCAAGCGGGTGCTCCGGGTTGCCTTCAACCGCCCCGACGTGCGCAACGCGTTCCGCCCGCACACGGTGGACGAGCTGTTCCGGGCGCTCGACCACGCGAGGATGTGCTCCGACGTCGGAGCCGTCCTGCTCACCGGAAACGGCCCGTCCGCCAAGGACGGCGGCTGGGCGTTCTGCTCCGGTGGTGACCAGCGTATTCGCGGCAAGACGGGATATCAGTACGCCAGCGGCGAGACGTCGGACACGGTGGACCCAGCCAGGGCGGGCAGGCTGCACATCCTGGAGGTGCAGCGACTGATCCGGTTCATGCCGAAGGTCGTGATCTGCGTGGTTCCCGGCTGGGCGGCGGGCGGCGGGCACTCGCTGCACGTGGTGTGCGATCTCACACTCGCCTCGGCCGAACATGCTCGGTTCAAGCAGACCGACGCCGACGTCGGGTCGTTCGACGGCGGGTTCGGCTCGGCGTACCTGGCCAAGATGGTCGGGCAGAAGTTCGCGCGGGAGATCTTCTTCCTCGGCCGGGAGTACGACGCCGAGCAGATGCACGCGATGGGCGCGGTCAACGCCGTCGTGCCGCACGCCTCGCTCGAGAAGGTGGCGCTGGAGTGGGCGTGGGACGTCAACGGCAAGTCGCCGACCGCGCAGCGGATGCTGAAGTACGCGTTCAACCTCGTCGACGACGGGCTCGTCGGGCAGCAGCTGTTCGCGGGCGAGACGACGCGGCTGGCGTACATGACCGACGAGGCCGTCGAGGGCCGCGACTCCTTCCTGCAGCGGCGAGAGCCGGACTGGTCGGAGTACCCGTACTTCTACTGACCCGGCAGGTCGTACACCCGGCGCGCGGCGACGTCCGCGAGGTGACGGGCTGCCGTCGCGAAGTCGTTGTCGTCGTGGAGGACGACCAGCCCCCGGATCGCGGCCGTCGCGCACACGAGCAGGTCGACGAGGGAGAACGCGCGGTGAACTCCGGCCCTGACCAGCCGGTGCTGCGCCGCGTCGACCCACGACCAGACGGTTTTCGGTACCGGCACATCCGGGTACAACGCGGCGAACATCTCGGTCATGTCGTCGTACTCGTCGCGATCGCGCGCGCTGCGGCGGAACTCGGCGCGCTGCGGATGACAGGAGCCGACGACCCGGCCGGCGAGCACGTCCGCCCACGCGGCACGGACCTCGTCATCGCGCAGCACGCGCCACAGTCCCGACGAGTCGATGAGGTACCGGATCACGCCGTGGGGTTCTTGTCCGCGTCACGCAGCCGCCGCCAGCCGTCGTAGTCCCAGTCGCGGGCGGCGGCCGCGTAGCGCTCGAGGTCCTCGATCCGCCGGTGACGATCCGCGTACTCGCGCAGCGCGAGGTTCACGGTCTCCTTCTTCGTCTTCGCCCCGGACAGCCGCATGGCTTCGGTGAGGGCGTCCTCGTCGAGGTCGATCTGGGTCACCGTCACGGCGCACCTCCGGATGTATGCCATGTACATCCGAATTGTACTCCACCAACATCTACTCCACCGTGACGCTCTTGGCCAGGTTGCGAGGCTTGTCGATGTCGCGGCCGAGCCGCAGCGCGAGGTGGTATGCGAACAACTGCAACGGGATGGTCAGCAGGATCGGGTCGAGCTCCGGCGTCGCGCTCGGCACCCGGATCTCGGCGTCGGCCAGCCCCGGGGGCAGCTCGGCGTTGGTCACCGCGATCACCGGGCCGCCGCGCGCCTTGATCTGCTCGATGGTGCCGATGTTCTTGGCGAGCAGCTCGTCGTCGGGCACCAGCACCACCGACGGCATGGTGGCGTCGATCAGCGCGAGTGGCCCGTGCTTGAGCTCCGACGCCTGGTACGCCTCGGCGTGCACGTAGGAGATCTCCTTCAGCTTCTGCGCGCCCTCCCGCGCCGCGGGCCAGCAGCGGACCCGGCCGATGAAGAACATCCCGCGCGCGTCGCGGAACCGGTCCGCGACCTCAGCGATCTGGTCTTCGGTCGCCAGCACCTCGGCGATGCGCTCCGGCATTTTCGACAGCGCCGCGACGATCCGGCCACCGTCGGCCACGGAGAGGTCCCGCACCCGCCCGAGCAGCAGCGCGAGCAGCGCGAACGACACGCTCATGCTGGTCACGGCCTTGGTCGACGCGACGGACACCTCCGGGCCCGAGTGCAGCAGCACGCCGTGGCCGCACTCCCGCGCGATCGCGCTGCCGACCACGTTGACGACACCCATGACCTGCCCGCCCTTGCGTTGCAGCTCGCGCACGGCGGCGAGGGTGTCAGCCGTCTCGCCGGACTGGCTCACCGCCACGTAGAGCGTGTCGCCGTCGATCACCGGGTTGCGATAGCGGAACTCCGACGCCGGTTCGGCGTCCGCGGGCAGCCGCGCCAGCTCCTCGACCAGGTTCGCGCCGAGCTGGCCCGCGTAGTACGCCGAGCCGCAGCCGAGGAACTTCACCGCACGCACCGACCGCAACGCCCGCGCGTCGAGGTTGATGCCGCCGAGCCGCGCGGTGGAGAACCGCTCGTCCAGCCTGCCGAGCAGCGCCCTGCGGATCGCCTCCGGCTGCTCGAACATCTCCTTGTGCATGAAGTTCTCGTAGCCGTCGAGCTGGAAGTCCGCGTCGTCGACGTCCACTGTGGTCGGTGACTTCGCGGTGCTGTGCGCCTGCAACGTGCTGGTGCGGTAGTCCTCGGCGGTGAGCGTCGCCAGCTCGCCGTCGTCGAGGTAGACCACGCTCTGCGTGTAGCGGACCAGCGCGGCGACGTCGGACGCGACGAACATCTCGCCGTCACCGACGCCGAGCACGATCGGGCTGCCGTTGCGCGCGACGACCAGCTCGCCCGGCCTGCTCGCGTCCATGACCACCAGCCCATAGGCGCCGCTGACCTGCCGCAACGCCGTGCGCACCGCCTGCTCCAGCGACTCGGCGCCGTCCTCGAACGCCGCCGCGACCAGGTGCGCGATGGCCTCGGTGTCGGTGTCCGACGCGAAGCTGACCCCGTCCGCGGCGAGCGAGGCCCGCAGCTCGTCGGCGTTCTCGATGATGCCGTTGTGGACGACGGCGATGCGCCTCGCCGCGTCGAGCTGCGGGTGCGCGTTGGCGTCGGTCGGCTCGCCGTGGGTGGCCCAGCGGGTGTGGGCGATGCCGGACGTCGCGGGCAGCCCGTCACCGACCAGCTCCCGCAGCTCCCCGACCCGGACGGCCGCCTTGGTGACCTTGAGCCGCCCCCGATGCGGCACCGCGATGCCCGCCGAGTCGTAGCCGCGATACTCCAGCCGGTGCAGTCCCTCCAGCAGGATCGGTGTCGCTTGCCTGCCGCCGACATACCCGACGATGCCGCACATGTGGTCCTCCCTCGTTAGCCGTAGACGATGCGCCGCAACTGGCGCTCCGTCACCTCGCCCGCGCCGACCGGCCGCTGCGCCAGCTCCGCCGCGAGCTGCGTCCACACCTCGGCGTTCTTGCGCCCCCTGCGGCGCAGCTCGGCGTGCCGCCGCCGCACGTACTGCTCCCGCGTCTCGCCGTAGTAGGCGATGACGTCGGCGATCACGCGCGCCGCGACGTTCTCCGGCAGCCCGGTCGTGCCCGCGACGTGGCGGACGAGGTCCTCCGGCAGCCCGGAGTCGTAAGCGGACACAACGGACAGCCTCGCACCCGGACAGCGGCTTCAGCAAGTTTCTTGCCCGATTTCGGGCAGGGTCGAGTTCCATCTCACGGCGACGCACAATGGCCGGGTGCGAGTGGTGACTGTCGACGGCACGCCGGAAAGCGTCCGAGAGCTGCGCGCGGCGCTGGCCGCCGCGCTTGACGGCGGCCAGCCGGTGCTGCCCGTCGCACCCGGTGCCGGCCCGCCGCCGACGGCGGCACCCACCAGCGCCGCCGTGGTGATCAGGACGTCCGGCTCGACCGGGACGCCGAAGGACGTGCTGCTGTCGGCCGGGGCGCTGACCGCGTCCGCGCGGGCCACCCACGACCGGCTCGGCGGCCCCGGCCACTGGCTGCTCGCGACGCCGGCGCACTACGTCGGCGGCCTCCAGGTGCTGGTGCGGTCGCTGCTCGCGGGCACCGAGCCCGCGGTGCTCGACCTGTCGGACGGCTTCCAGCCCGAGGCGTTCGCACAGCTCACGAAGGCCCTGCCCGCCGACGGCCCGCGCTACACCGCACTGGTGCCCACCCAGCTCGGCAGGCTGCTCGACGCCGGGCAGGCGGCCGCGACCGCCTCGTTCGACGCGATCGTCGTCGGCGGCGCCGCGCTGCCCGCCGAGCTGCGGCGGCGCGCCGAGGACGCCGGCATCCGGCTGGTCAGCGCCTACGGCATGAGCGAGACGTCGGGCGGCTGCGTGTACGACGGCGTCCCGCTCGACGGCGTGCGGGTGTCGACGGACGGCGGCCGGGTGCGGCTGGCCGGGCCGGTGCTCGCGGACGGCTACCTCGGGGACGACGCCGCGACGGCCGAGGCGTTCCGGGACGGCTGGTTCCACACCAGCGACCTGGGGCGCATCACGGCCGACGGGCGGCTCGAGGTGGTCGGCCGGGCCGACGACGTGATCAACACCGGTGGCGTGAAGGTCCCCGCGAGCGCTGTCGAGGACGCGCTGCGCGGTCACCCCGGCGTGGCCGACGCCTGCGTCGTCGGCGTGCCCGACCCGGACTGGGGCGAGGCCGTCGTCGCCGCCGTGGTGGCCGCCGGCCAGCACGTGCCGTCCGAGGGCGAGCTGACGGCCCACGTCAAGACCGCCCTTGGCGCGGCGTCAGCGCCCAAGCGGATCCGATTCCTACCCGAGCTGCCGCTGCGCGGACCCGGCAAGCCCGACCGCGACGCGGTGCGCCGGATGCTCCGGTGAAGAATGCCCGCATGGCAATGATCACCGCATGGGTGCAGGGTGCGCGGCCGCGCACCCTGCCCAACGCCGTCGCCCCGGTCGTCGTCGGCGCCGGAGCCGCCGCCGAGCTGGGCGGGTTCTCCTGGCTGCGCTCGGCGCTGGCGCTGCTCGTCGCGCTGGCGCTGATCGTCGGCGTGAACTACGCCAACGACTACTCCGACGGCGTGCGCGGCACCGACGACGCTCGCGTCGGTCCGCTACGGCTGGTCGCGTCGGGCACCGCCGAGGCGAGGTCGGTGCTGGCCGCGGCGCTGAGCTGCTTCCTGCTCGCCTGCATCGCCGGGCTCGCGCTGGTGATCCTCAGCGGCGCGTGGTGGCTGCTCGCGGTGGGGGCGCTTTGCGTCGGCGGCGCGTGGTTCTACACCGGCGGACGGCGTCCGTACGGCTACGCCGGGTTCGGCGAGGTCGCGGTGTTCGTGTTCTTCGGCCTCGCCGCCGTTCTCGGCACCGTCTACGTCCAGGCGGGCGGCCTCAGCCTGCTCGCGCTGGGCGGCGCGGTCGCGGTCGGCTCGTTCTCGTCGGCGGCGCTGCTGGCCAACAACCTGCGCGACATCCCGAGCGACACCGACGCGGGCAAGCGCACGCTCGCGGTGCGGCTCGGCGATCTGCGCACCCGGCGGCTGTACCTCGCGCTGGTGGTGCTGCCGTTCGCGGTCACCATCGCGATGGCGGTCGCGCTGCCGCCGCTGCTGCTGGCCAGCGTCACCGCGCCCGCCCTGATCCGTCCGGTGCGCGTCGTGCTCGGCCGGGCGACCGGTCGCGCGCTCATTCCCGTGCTCGCCGACACCGGACTCGCGCTGCTGCTGTGGGCGGTGATCACCGGCGCGGTGCTCGCGGCGGCCTAGAAGCGTCCGGTCGCCAGGAACGACTCCAGCCGCTCGCGGTGCGGCGCGAGGTCGAGGCCCTGCTCGGCGATCCAGCCGTCGTCGTAGTAGGTGTGCGCGTACCGCTCGCCGCCGTCGCAGACCAGCGTCACCACGCTGCCGGTGCGGCCCTCGGCCAGCATCCGCGCGATGAGCTGGAACGCGCCGTAGAGGTTGGTGCCGGTCGAGCCGCCCGCCCAGTGCCCGGTCTTCTCCCGCAGCAGCCGGATCGCGGCGAACGAGCCCGCGTCGGGCACCGGCAGCATCTCGTCGATCACGCCGGGCAGGAACGACGGCTCCACCCTGGGCCGCCCGATCCCCTCGATCCGCGACGGCATGCCGGTGCAGTAGTCCATCGCGCCGGTGCGCCACGCCTGGTAGAAGGACGAGTTCTCCGGGTCGACGACCGCAACGCGGGTGGCGTGCCGCCGGTAGCGCACGTACCGGCCCAGCGTCGCGCTGGTGCCGCCGGTGCCCGCGCCGACGACCACCCAGGACGGCACCGGGTGCCGCTCCTGGCGCAGCTGCGCGAAGATCGACTCGGCGATGTTGTTGTTGCCGCGCCAGTCGGTCGCCCGCTCGGCATAGGTGAACTGGTCGAGGTAGTGCCCGCCGCACTCGGCCGCGAGCCGCTCGGCCTCGGCGTAGATCTCCGGCGGCCGGTCGACGTAATGACAGCGCCCGCCGTAGAACTCGATCAGCTCTATCTTCTCTTTACTCGTGCCGCGCGGCACGACGGTGACGAAGTCGAGCCCGAGCATCCGGGCGAAGTACGCCTCCGAGACCGCCGTCGACCCGCTCGACGCCTCGACCAGCACGGTCCGGTCGCCGATGTCGCCGTTGACCAGGCCGTACAGCAGCAGCGACCGGGCGAGCCGGTGCTTGAGCGAGCCGGTCGGGTGCACCGACTCGTCCTTGAGGTACAGGTCGATGCCCCACTCCGGCGGCAGCGGGAAGACGTGCAGATGTGTGTCGGCGCTGCGGTTGGCGTCGGCGTCGATGATGCGCACCGCCTCGTCGACCCAGGCGGGATCGGGACGGCTCACCCCTCGGAGCCCTCCACCGCGTTGGGATCGCGGTCGCCGCGCAGCTCGGCGCGCAGGCGTTCCTTCTCGGCTTTACGTCGTTCTCCCCTGACGGCGAGACCGGCGGTGACCCGCGTGGCGAGCCTGCGGAACAGCAGCAGGCCGAGCGGGAAACCGCCGACGATGGCGATGATCAACGCGACCGGCAGCGGCACCTGCGCCAGCACGAGCAACGCGGTCACGAGGGCAACGAGCCCGAACCGGGCCAGCAGGTACAACGCCAGGTCGGCACCGAAACGATCGTTGGTCCGTTCACTCACAAAAGACAACGTTACGCTTGGCCCACCCGGGTTACGTACCCCCGGACCTGCCGGTATGGTGCGGGTTCCGCAGGTTGCGGCCGCATGCGGGGAAACTCCGTGAGGGCAGGACCGGCGCCTAACGCCCGATTCGTGCCCTTACCTCCGCTTTACTATCACCCAAGCGTTCGAGTACCTGGCGTGACTGGTGCAATGATTATGGTGATATTCGCCCATAGTGGGCGTCCGTATGCCGCACGCACGTCATGCGGGGATTGTAGCGAAAGTCGTGAAGGAGGCTCGAGGATGACAGCAACAGTGCCTCAAACGGGGGGACGTCTGCTCACCCCTGGCGAAGTGGCATCCCTGTTCCGTGTCGACCCCAAGACCGTGACCAGGTGGGCGGCCGCAGGGCGCATCGGATCGATCCGTACGCCGGGCGGGCACCGCAGGTTCCGTGAGGAAGAGGTCAACGAGCTCCTCGCGAAGCTGACGACGGAAGCGACCGACCTGGTCGAGTAAAGCCGGGCCCGTTCACCGAGCCCGGCATCGAGCCGAAGACGGCAGGGTGTGCCGCGAGCACCCACCTGCCGCCTTCGGCTCGATGCATTTACCAAGAAGACCGAAAGCCGGTCGACTGGCACACTCGGCTGACCTGCCAGTCGGCTTGGTTTCGGTCGGATTGGTATCTACCAGCGCCTTACACACATCTCAGCTCCGAGGGCTACGCTCGGGGTTAGGAACTTCTGCCCGCCACGGAAGGAGCGAGAATGCTCTACCTGCTTGCCGTTGTCGGCGCGGTGACGATCGCGGTGCTGCTGTGGCGCGTGTACAGCTCCGAGCGCGTCGGGATACCCGACACCCGGCGACACGTCGCACCCGATGACGACCCCGATTTCCTGCGCAAGCTCGGCGAGCAGCAGCGCAAGAAGCGCGACGAGGACGAGTAGCCGAGCCAGTAGATACCAATCCGACCGGAAGTAATCCTGACTGGCAGGCAAGGCCAAGGATGCCAGTCGGCTTACTTCCGGTCTTCTTGGTATGCCTACTGCCCCGAGAAGCCGTCCGCGACGGCGGCGCCGAGTTCGAGCAGCTTGGTGCGGGTGTGTTCCTGCAGTCGGTCCAGCTCGATCTCGGCCCCCTCCTCGAGGTGCGGGTCGAACGGGATCTGACACACCGCCCGCATCCGCGCCGCGAAGTGCGCCTCGAGCTTGTCCAGATCGACCGAGCCCGCCCTCGGCCGCACCGAGTTGATCACCGCGACGGAGCGCTTCACCAGCTCGCCGTAGCCGTGCGCGTCCAGCCAGTCCAGCGTCGCCGAGGCGCTGCGGGCGCCGTCCACCGAGCCGGACGAGACCAGCACGAGCTGGTCGGCCAGCTCCAGCACGCCCTTCATCGCCGAGTGCATCAGCCCGGTCCCGCAGTCGGTGAGCACGATGTTGTAGAAGTGCTCGAGCAGGTCGACCGCGCGCCGGTAGTCGTGCTCCGAGAACGCCTCCGACACCGCCGGGTCCTGCTCGCTGGCCAGGATCTCCAGCCTGCTCGGCCCCTGCGAGGTGTAGGCGCGGATGTCGCTGTAGCGCGTGATGCGATCGGCGTCGCGCAACAGGTGCCGCACCGTCGCCGTCGTCTCCATCGGGATCTTCTGTGACAGCGTGCCCCGGTCGGGGTTGGCGTCGACGGCGACGACCCGGTCACCGCGCAGCGAGGCGAACGTCGAGCCGAGCGTCGTGGTGGTGGTCGTCTTGCCGACACCGCCCTTGAGGCTGAGCATCGCGATCTTGTAGCAGCCCCGCAGCGGCTGGTTGACCCGCATGACCAGGTCGCGCTGCCTGCGGTCCTCCGCGCTCTCGCCCGGGTTGATCAGATGACCGCTCGCGACGTAGACGGCCTTGCGCCAGCCGGACTGCGGCCGCCGCTTCACCGGCCGGATCAGCTGCGCCGACGCGAGGTCCCCGGTCGGCCCGGCGGTGTGCCTGCCGCGCCTCGGCCGCTGCTGGTGGGGCGGTGGCTGCGGCGGCATCTGGTAGTGCGGGCCGAGCGGCGGCAGCGGCTGCTGCGCCCGCGGCGGCTGTGGCGGATACGGCTGCTGCCCCGGCACGACGGGAGGGACCTCGTTGTGGCCGACCGGCTGCGCCTGCGGCGCCGCGTGCTGGCCGTGGGTCGAGGGAAAGGGGTGTGAGTCGGTGCGGCCGTCACCCGGAACCTCGCCGACGTCATCGGCGCTGACTTCGTCGTTCGGCTCGCTCACTCCGGTCCTCCTGTGTGTCGCTGGGCACGGCGAATGATCAGCACGGCCCACCAGCAACGACGGTAGTCGTCAGGTGGCCCCGGTGCATGCGCCGCCACCTGCATGGCGGCATGAGCAGGACAAAACGCAGCGCTGCCGTATGCTGGCACGAACCGGAAGGGGTGCTGATGGCACAGCCTGCTTACCAGTTCCCGGACTACTGGACCGAGGCTGACCTGGACTCGTTGCCGGATGACGGGCACCGCTACGAGATTCTCGACGGGAGCCTACACATAACTCCACTGGCCGACGGCTACCACCAGAGCATCGGACTCGCTCTGGCCGTGCTGCTACGCACCGCCGCGCCGTCCGGCTGCCGGGTGCTGCCGGAGCTGGGCGTTCGCGTGCCCGGCGGGAACTTCGTGCCGGACCTGGTCGTACTCGAGCCGGGCGCGGACCTCGGTGCGACCTGGCACGATCCGCAGCAGATCGCGCTGGTCGTCGAGGTGGCGTCCCCGTCGACCGAGGTCAACGACAAGACCAGCAAGGCCTTCAAGTACGCCGAGGCAGGTATTCCCGCGTACTGGCGGGTCGCGCGAGACGGCACGATCACCGTGCACGCCCTCGTCGACCAGGGGCAATACGGCATCGTGACCACCGTCAAGCCCGGCACCACGTGGACGGCCAGCCTCCCGTTCCCGGTCACGCTGGAACCCGACGCCCTGGTGGCCGACTTTTAGCCGTGGTCAGACGCCGGCGTAGGAGTGCAAGCCCGCGGTGACCAGGTTGATGAAGAACAGGTTGAAGATGATGACCGCGAAGCCGGCGACGTTGACCCACGCGGCCGGCTTGCCGCGCCAGCCCGCCGTGGCCCTGGCGTGCAGGTAGCAGGCGTAGACGACCCAGGCGACGAAGGCGACCGTCTCCTTCGGATCCCAGCCCCAGAACCGGCCCCATGCCGCCTCGGCCCAGATCGCGCCGCACAGCACCCCGAAGGTGTAGATCGGGAAGGCGAGCACGGTGGTGCGGTAGGAGATCCGGTCGAGCACCTCGCGGCCCGGCAGATGTCCCGACAGCTTGGCGAACCGCGCCGGGTTCGCCTCGTGCGCGTCCCGTACCAGGTAGAGCATGCTGGCCACCCCAGGCACGAGGAACATGCCCGACGCGACGATCGCCGCCGTGACATGGATCGCGAGCCAGTACGACTGCAACGCGGGCTGCACCGGCGCCGCCGTCACGTACAGCGCGGTGCCGCCGAGGAACAGCAGGATCACGACCGGCAGCAGCACGAACACCGACAGATGCCGCACCGAGGGATACTTGCGCAGCACGACGAGCCAGGTGATGACCGCCATCAGGCAGACGGCCATGATGTACTCGTACATGTTGCCCCAGGGCACACGGCTGGTCGCCAGCCCGCGCAGCACCAGCGCCGACAGGTGCAGCAGCCCGCCCAGCACCAGCAGCGAGACGCCCATCCGGCCGAACCGGGCGGCCCGCGCGATCGACTTCTTCGCCGACGGCGTCAGCGACGGCGGCTCGGGGGTGTCGGTTCCCTCGGCTGCCTCGGCCGATCCGCCGACCGAGGCGCCGACGAGCTCGCGCCGTCGTACCGCAGTGCGCTCGGCGCGCAGCCGCCCCACGCGGCCGAACGACTGCTCGACGGCGAAGAACATCATCGCGACCACGTAGATCAGCGTCGCTGTGTTGTACGACCAGTCGCTGAAGCGCGACAACGTCTCGTCAATCGGCATCAGGAACTCCTCGTGTCCTGGTCGAGCAGGTCGGCGGCGGTGTTCTCGAACTCGTCGCCGTAGCCCGCCTGGTCGGTTCGCGCCAGCCCACCGACCTCGACAACGGTACGGCCCCCAGCCTCGCCGCCGGTCGCAGGGGCCACCCGGACCCACACCCGCCGTCGCTTGACGAGCAGCGAGAGCACGAGCCCGACCAGCATCGACACCGCGAACCCGAGCACCCACACCTGCGTCGGGTCGTGGGAGACCTGCAACGACACCCAGCGCTGCACGCCGTCGAACCTGACCTTGGTGCCGTCGTCGAGCGTGACCGACTGGCCGAGTCGCAGGTTCTCCCGCTCCACCCGCTCCAGCGCGCCCTTCGCCACCATCGACCGGTCGATGGAGAAGATCGACTGGCCCCGGCCGGAATCGAGGCCCAGGTCGCCGCGCATGATGTCGACGGCGACGGCGGGCTGGGTCAGCACCGGGCCGGCGGAGGTGAGGATCTTGCCGCTGAACGCGGCGGTCGGCGCGAACAGCCCGGTGACCGCGAGCTGCTTGTTCCTGCGCTTCTCCGGGTCCGAGATGCCAGGCGGGTCGAACTTCGTCGCGCCGCTGGACAGCAGCGTCGTCGGATCGACCGGCTGCCACTGCGTCGTCTGGGTCCGCGTCTCGCCGTTCGGGAAGGTCACCGTGAACACCGGCGAGAAGCCGTGTCCGAGCAGGTACACCCGGTCGCCCACGGTGCGCAGCGGCTCGTTGACCTCGAGCTGGTACGGCCGCCAGGTGCCGGAGGTCAGGTCGGCGCCGGACGAGTACTCGATGTCCGCCGTGTACCGCAGCGGCTGGCCGAGCGGGGTGTAGGTCGGCGTGAAGTGGTTGACCTTGACGCAAAACGGGGTCAGCTCGGTGCCGTCGATCCGCAGCCCCGGCTGGAACGAGTCGTAGGCGTAGATGCCGGAGTTGCAGAACTGCGAACCGTCGGCGTGCACGATGACCTGGCCCTCGTAGGTGTACATCTTGCCGAGCGCGAACGAGATGATCAGGGCGAGGATCGCGAAGTGGAAGATCAGGTTCCCGGTCTCGCGCAGGTAGCCCTTCTCGGCGCTGATGCTGCGCCTGCCGTCACCCTCGTCGTGCTCCGTCTTGCGCCAGCCCCGCAGCCGCGAGCGTGCCGCCGCGAGCACGTCGTCCGCGCTCGACGTCACGGTGCCGCCCGCGTGGTGCGGCAGCCGCGCCAGGTTGCGCGGGGTGAGCACCGGCCTGGCGCGCATCGAACGCAGGTACTCGACGCTGCGCGGCACCAGGCAGCCGACCAGCGAGACCATCAGCAGCAGGTAGATCGCCGAGAACCACACACTGCTGTAGACGGTGAAGAAGCCGAGCTGGTCGAGCAGCTCGCCCCACCAGCCGTGCTGGGAGATGTACTGCTGCACCTTCGGCTCGTTGAGCGAGCGCTGCGGCAGCATCGCGCCCGGCATCGCGGCCACCGCGAGCAGGAAGAGCAGGATCAGCGCGGTGCGCATCGACGTGAGGCCGCGCCAGGTGTTGCGGGCGAGTGCCAGCGCGCGCCGCGGCGGGGTCGAGCGGTAGCCGGGTCCGTCCTCCGATGTCACAGTGGCAGCTCCGTGTTGGAGACGAAGGCGGCGCGCAGCCAGCCGACCATGTCCCCCCACAGCCCGGTGACCAGCAGGATCCCGACGACCAGCAAAAGCCCGCCGCCCGCGAGCTGCACCGCGCGGCCGTTGCGGCGCAGCCAGCCGGTCGCCCGCACCGCCCAGCCGGCGCCGAAGGCGATCAGCACGAACGGCAGCCCGAGGCCGATGCAGTAGACGACGACGAGCAGGAAGCCGCGCGCCGCGGTGCCGCCGGTCGAGCTGGCGATGGCGAGCACGCCCGCCAGCGTCGGGCCGATGCACGGCGTCCAGCCGAGCGCGAAGATGCCGCCGAGTAGCGGGGCGCCCGCGACGCCGATGCGCGGCACGGCGTGGATCCGGACGTCCCGTTGCAGCATCGGCACCAGCCCGAGGAACACCAGCGCCATGGCGATCGTCAGCACGCCGCCGACGCGTTCGAGCAGCTCCTGGTTGACGAGCAGGATGTCGGCCAGCCACACCAGGCTGCCGACGGTGGCGGCGAACACCGCGGTGAACCCGAGCACGAACAGTCCCGCCGCGCCGACGACCCGGTACCGGCCCTTCGCCTTGCCCCGCTTGCCGGTCTCGGCCGCGTCGACGGCGGGTGCGTCGGCCCCGACGAGCGCGGCGAGGTAGGCGAGATAGCCGGGCACGAGCGGCACGACGCACGGCGAGGCGAACGAGATCGTCCCCGCGAGCAGCGCGAGACCGGCCGCGAGCAGCAGCGGGCCGGTCGTCGCCAGCTCGGTGATGGAGTCCACGCGGTTCAGGGTAGGCAGTGACGCACGTCCTACCGCTGCCGGGCGGCGGGTTCGCGGGCGAGGTCGCGCACCACCGGCAGCAGGTCCTCCTCCAGCAGCGGCTTGAGGAAGACGGTGGCGACGCGGTGCTGCCGGTCGAGCACGATCGTCGACGGCACGATGTTGCGCGGGTAGCCCTTCAGCGCGAGCAGCGAGCGGCCGGGCGGATCGAAGATCGACGGGTAGGTCAGTCCGCGGTCACGCATGAAGTCCTGCGACACGGTGCGGGAGTAGTCCCGGACGTCGATGCCCAGCACCACGACGCCCTCGTCCTTGGTCTTCTCGTAGACCCGCTGCAACTCGGGCGCCTCGGTGCGGCACGGCCCGCACCACGTGCCCCAGATGTTGATCACGACGACCTTGTTCTCGAAGTCCGCCGTCGAGAGGGTCTTGCCCTCGTGCATCAGGTCGCTTCCGGCGAGCTCGAGCGGCTGCCGGTCGGCACCCTTGTAGTGGATGGTCGTCTTGCCGCCGGGCGAGACGAAGGTGAACTCGCTGCCCCTGACGACGGCGTCCTCCCCGGTGGTGCAGCTCGTCAGCGCGAGCAGCGCCGCGGCGACGAGGGCCACCCAGCGCATCATGCGCCCCTCACTTTCGGATCGGTGTGACCCGCCGGCTCGCAGTAGTCGATGCCGACCAGCGTCTCGCCGTCGAAGACGAGGCTGGTCAGCGAGGCGAGCGAGCACTCCCGGTGGCGCGGGTCGTGCCACAGCGGCCGCGCCTCGAGGAACCGCCGCAGCGTCCAGATCGGCAGCTGGTGCGACACGCACACCGCCTCGTGCCCCTCGGCGGCGGCCCGCGCCCGGTAAGCGGCGCCGAGCATCCGGCGCGCGACCTCCCGGTACGGCTCGCCCCAGGACGGCAGGAACGGGTTGCGCAGCTTCGACCAGTGCCTCGGGTGCCGCAGCACCCCGTCGCCGACCGAGATCCGCAGCCCCTCGAACCTGTTCTCCGACTCGATCAGCTGCTCGTCGGTGGCGACGTCGAGCCGGTGTGCCGCCGCGATCGGCGTCGCCGTCTCCTGCGCCCGCTGCAACGGCGACGCGACGACGTGCGCGAGGTCGTGGTGCGCCAGGGTCTCGGCGACCGTGATGGCCTGCCGCATGCCCTGCTCCGACAGCTTGTACCCGGACATCCGTCCATAGAGGACACCGTCCGGGTTGTAGACCTCGCCGTGCCGGAGGAAGTGCACCACGGTCCGGGTCATCTCGTCGCCTCCGCTGCCGCCCGCGCCGCGCGCGGCAGCGCCGCCTCGATGCGCTCGAACGCCGCGTCGTCCATGGCCGAGTTGACGAACCACGCCTCGAAGGCGCTTGGGGGTGGGTAGACGCCCTGTTCGAGCATGGCGTGGAAGAACGGCGCGAACCGGAACGTCTCGGCGGCGGCCGCCCCGGCGTAGTCGTGCACCGGTCCCTCGCTGAAGAACACCGAGACCAGGTTGCCCGCGTACTGCACCGTGTGCGCGACGCCTTCCTTGCTCAGCGCGTCGCCGAGCAGGGTGCCGAGCCGCTGCGCGTTGGCGTCGAGCGCGCGGTAGACGTCCGCGTCGGCGTTGCGGAGCGTGGCGAGCCCCGCCGCGACCGCGACCGGGTTCCCGGCGAGCGTGCCCGCCTGGTACACCGGGCCGCTCGGCGCGAGCGAGGCCATCACGTCGGCGCGGCCGCCGAACGCGGCGGCGGGCAGCCCGCCCGACATGACCTTGCCGAAGGTGTAGAGGTCACCCGCGACGCCGTCGATGCCGTACCAGCCGGACGCGGACACCCGGAAGCCGGTCATCACCTCGTCCATGATCAGCAGCGCGCCGTTGTCGGCGGCGAGTTGCTTGAGCTCGGCATTGAAGCCGTCGAGCGGGGCGATGGCGCCCATGTTGCCCGCGGCGGCCTCGGTGATCACGGCGGCGATCTCGCCGTCGTTGTCGGCGAACGCCTTGCGCACCGCGTCGGCGTCGTTGTACGGCAGCACGATGGTGTCGGCGGCGGACGCGCCGGTGACGCCGGGCGACTTCGGCAGGCCGAGCGTCGCGACGCCGGAGCCCGCCTCGGCGAGCAGCGCGTCGACGTGGCCGTGGTAGCAGCCCGCGAACTTGATGATCTTGCTGCGGCCGGTGAAGCCGCGCGCCAGCCGGATCGCGCTCATGGTGGCCTCGGTGCCGGAGTTGACCAGCCGCACCGACTCGACCGGCGCCACCCGCTCGATCAGCGCCTCCGCCAGCTCGACCTCGCCCATGGTCGGCGTGCCGAACGACAGCCCGGCGGTGGCGACCGAGCGCACCGCGTCGACGACGGCGGGGTGCGCGTGGCCGAGGATCATCGGCCCCCAGGACGAGACCAGGTCGACGTAGCGGTTGCCGTCGGCGTCACGCAGGTACGCGCCGTCACCGGCGACCATGAACCGGGGCGTGCCACCGACCGCGCTGAACGCGCGCACGGGTGAGTTGACGCCACCGGGCGTCACCGCCGTCGCGCGATCGAACCATGCCTGCGACTGCTCGAAGCTCATGCTCGCAGTCTCCCAGGCTGGCGGCTCGCCCTAACAAGCGAGGTCGGCCAGCACGCTCGCCAGCGCGTCGGTGCCCGCCAGGCAGTCCACGTCCTCGGCATGTTCCTCGGGCGAGTGGGAGACGCCGGTCGGGTTCCGCACGAACAGCATCGCGGTAGGGACACCGGCCGTGGCCAGGACCCCGGCGTCGTGGCCCGCCGCCGTCGGCAGCAACGGCGCCCGGTCGAGCAGCGTGGCGATGCCGTCCCGCAGCGCCGGGTCGAAGGTCGTCACCGGGGTGTAGGACTCCGAGGTGACCGCGACGCCGACGCGGTCGGCCTCACCGGAGGCGGTCGCGGCGGCGCCGATGTCGGCGACGAGGTCGTCCAGCGTGGCCTCGTCCCGCGCGCGGGCGTCGAGCCAGCCGGTGACCGCGGACGGGATCGCGTTGGTGCCGTTGGGGTCGATCAGCACCCGGCCGAAGGTGGCCCGCGCGTCGCGGCTCGCCGCCGCGGTGCGTGCCGCGAGCACCGTGCCCGCGAAGGCCTGCATCGGGTCGCGGCGGTCCTGCGGCAGCGTGGTGCCCGCGTGGTTGGCCTCGCCGGTGAAGTCGAACCGCCAGCGGCCGTGCGGCCAGATCGACGTGGCGACGCCGACCGATCGGTCGAGATCGACCAGCCCTCGTCCCTGTTCGACGTGCAGCTCGACGAACGTGCCGATGCGCGCGAGCGACTCGTCGTCCCGGCCGAGCGCGCCGTGGTCGACGCCCGCCTTGGTCAACGTCTCGGCGAGGGTGAGGCCGTCGTCGTCGCGCAGCGCGAGCGCGCGCTCGCGGCCCAGCTCGCCGGTCATCAGCCGTGATCCGATACAGGCGACGCCGAACCGGGCGCCCTCCTCGTCGCTGAAGGCGACGACGGCGATCGGCCGGGACGGCCGCACGCCGCGCAGCCGCAGCAGATCGATGGCCGCGAACGCGGAGACGATCCCGAGCGGGCCGTCGTAGGCACCGCCGTCCGGCACGGAGTCGAGGTGGCTGCCGGTCACGATCGCGCCGGGACCGGGCGAGCCCCACCATGCCCACAGGTTGCCGTTGCGGTCCCGCTCCACGTCGAGGCCCCGTGACTCCGCCTGGCCGCGGAACCACTCCCGGCACTGCATGTCGGCGTCCTGCCAGGCGAAACGCCGGTAGCCGCCGGTCGCGCCGTTCCGGCCGATCGGCAGCAGCGACGTCCACAACGAGTCGAAGCTCGATGCCCCCGGGTCCGACTGCGCCGGGACGTTCACGCGCTCACCTTCCCCCACCGATGAATTGAAACTTTCATAAGTCTGCTGTCGTGAATCAGACTTGTCAAGCTGGCGGCGGCCCGACCGAACCGCGCGGCCTCGACTCCGGGGTGAGCACCTTGCGCCGCCTGCGCTTCCCGGTGTCGATGGCGGCGACGACACGCTCCACAACGGACTCGACCAGGGCGAAGACGTCCCAGTGGAAGGTCGACAGCGGCGGAGTGAGCAGCCGGGACACCGGGTGGTCGTCGTAGCCGAGCACCGAGACGTCGGCCGGGATCGCGAGGCCCAGCTCGCTCGCGGCGGCATAGACGCCGTAGGCCATGGAGTCGGCGAAGCAGAACATCGCGGTCGGGCGGTGATCGACGTCGAGCGCCTTGCGGGCGACGGCGGCGGCGCCGTCGAGGTCGTGCGGGCACGGCAGCAGCCGCACGCTCAGCCCCAGCTCGGACGCGACGCGCTGCACGATCTCGGCGGCGGGCCGGTCCGGCGTGGACGGCAGGCCCGGGGTGAGCACGACGACGTCGCGATGGCCGGCCGATGCCAGCGTGCGCAGCGCCTCGGTGACGCCGACGACGTTGTCGAACACCACCTCGGCCACCGTCGCGGCGCCGGGCAGGCTGTCGCTGATCGAGAGCAGTACGACCCGCCTCGCCACCTCGGCCCAGTGCCGGGATCGCGGGTCGACCGGGATCGTGACGATGGCGTCGACCCGCTGGTCGACGAGCCGCTTGGCGAGCGCTTCCTCCCGCTCGGGGTCGCCGGCCGAGTCGACGATGAGCGCGTGCCGCCCGGCTTCGAGCAGGCTCCTGCCGAGCGCTCCGGTGATCGCCTGCTGCCACAGGTCTTCGAGCGAGCTGGCGATGACCCCGACGGTGCCAGTCCGCCCGCTGGCCAGCGCCCTGGCGATGGGGTCGACCTCGTAGCCGAGCCGCCGCGCCGCGGCCCGCACCCGCTGCTGCGTCTCCTCCGGCACCTGGATACCGCGCAGCGCGTAGGACACCGCTGCCGTGGACAGGCCCGTCTCGGCGGCGATGTCCTTCAGCGTCGGGCGCTTGCGGTGCTCCGGCACCAGCACAGATTACCCCCTTGACACCCGCTTCGGTGAAGCGCTTCAATTAAGCGGTTCAGTGAATCGGTTAACCTGTCGGACTATTCACCAAGTGAGCTGGCGGGACCCGGCCCGTCGGGGCGGGTGAGGCTCGCTGCGGCCAGCGCACGCCAAGGTGAATAGGGCCGACTTTTCGAATGACACGGAGGTGTGCGGTGGCTCAGCCCGCGGTGGTCGACGTGCACCAGCACGTGTGGCCGGAGCGGTTCGTCGAGGCCCTGCGCGCCCGCGTGCGACCACCCCGGCTCGCCGGCTGGACACTGCTGCTGACCGGCGAGCCGCCGTACGACGTGGCGCCGGACGACCACGACACGGCGAAGCGGGCCGCGCGCGAGGCCGACGGCGGCGCCGACCTGGCGCTGGTGTCGTTGTCCAGCCCGCTCGGCATCGAATGGCTCCCGCCGGACGACGCGGCGCCACTGCTCGACGCCTGGCACCGGGGCGCGGTCGAGCTGCCCCGCCCGTTCCGCCCGTGGGCCGCCGCGAACGTCCTCGACCCGGCGACCACGCCGCTGAAGGACGCGCTCGACCTCGGCTGTGTCGGGTTGCAGCTCCCGGCCGACGCGATGGCCACACCCGCCGCGCTCGACCACGTCGCGCCGCTGCTCGCGCTCTGCGAAGAGCGGTCCCGGCCGGTGCTGGTACATCCTGGCCCCGCGGCCGTGGACGCCTCGGCGGCACTGCCGGGCTGGTGGGTTCCGGTCGTCGACTACGTCGCCCAGCTCCAGGCCGCCTGGTGGGCATGGCACGCCGCCGGGCGGACGCTGTTTCCCCGGCTGCGCATCTGCTTCGCCGCCTGCGCCGGGCTCGCTCCCGTCCACCACGAGCGGCTGGTCGCCCGGGGCGGCCGGTTCTCCCGCATCGACCCGGACGTCTTCGTCGACACCTCGTCGTACGGGCCGAGAGCACTGGACGCGGTCATCCGCGTGCTCGGCATCGACCCGATCGTCTTCGGCAGCGACCGGCCCTACGCCGAGCCCACCGACCCGGACCTGGGCGACGCCGCCACCCACGCCATCCGATGCGCCAATCCGCAACGACTCCTGGAAGGAGATTCCCGTGGCCATGCCGTCACCCGCGCAGGAAACCATCCCCGCACGTGACGCCGTCCCGGTGGCCGAGGTCGCCGGCGAGCTGTCGCCCGGCGACCTGCCCGGCCGCGAACTGAGCACGCACGAGCTGCGCGCGCTCGCCGCGGCCATCGCGGCCCGGCCGGACTCGTGGCACGCCGAGCTCGCCTTCGACGACGACGAGCGTCACTTCGTCTCACTGCACCGGGACGCCCACGTCGACGTGTGGCTGGTGTGCTGGACACCGGAGAACGACACCGGCTGGCACGACCACGACATCTCCTCCGGCGCCGTCGCGGTGGCGCGCGGCGCGCTGGTCGAGCACAACCTCGCCGTGGCCGGGACCGGGGTGCGGACCGACGTCGAGGCGGGCCGCGTCTTCTGCTTCGGCCCCGACCACATCCACCGCCTGACCGGCCGCGACCACGGCACCGTGTCCGTCCACGCCTACTCGCCGCCGCTGTGGCGGATGGGCCAGTACGCCGTGACCCGGAGCGGCGTGCTGCGGCGGGTGTCGGTGTCCTACGCCGACGAACTGCGCCCGATCGACGGGTAGCCGGCTCGGCTGATCCTCTTCTCGGGCCGGGATGCTGCATACTGTCATTCATGACCGCGGCCGATGACTCGATGCCAGGCAGCCTGGACGAAGGTCTGCTCGGGCTGCTGGAGGGGCGTCATCTGTCGCCCGCGCAACGTCGCATCGCGCAGTACATGCTCGACAACCTGCCTGAGTCGGTCTTCCTGTCCAGTGTGGAGCTGGCCGAGCGCGCCGGGGTGAGCCAGCCGTCCGTGACGAGGTTCGCGACCGCGCTCGGTTTCAGCGGCTACCCGGATCTGCGCAAGAAGTTGCAGCCGCTCGCGGTGCGGTCGAACGGCCGCGAGCCGCAGCCGGACGGCAACGAGTTCCAGGCCGCCATCGACACCGACATCCGGCGGCTCGAGTCGCTGCGCGCCGAGCTGGCCAACACCGACACCCTGATGCGGGTGGGGCGCTCGCTCGCCGGGTCGGTCCCGCTGCCGCTGCTCGGCCTGCGCATCTCGTCGTCGATCGCGCAGTCCTTCGGCTACCGCGCCAAGCGGGTGCACCCGGACGTCCGGGTCATCACCCGGGGCGAGGTGGTCTTCGACGAGCTGCTCCGGGCGAAGCAGTCGGGGGCGAGCTGGCTGCTCGCGTTCGTGCTGCCGCGCTACCCGGTCGCGGCGGTCGAGGCGCTGGACTACGCCAAGAGCATCGGACTGCACTGCGCGATCATCACCGACCGCCCGCTGGTGCCGTTCGCGCACTACGCCGACGAGCTGCTCACCTCGGGCGTCAACGACCGGTTCGTGTTCGACTCGCACGCCTCCCCGCTGATGCTGTCGATGCTCGTGCTCAAGGCGCTCGTCGACGCGAAGCCGCAACGCGCGCAGCGGCGGCTGGAGGAGTTCGAGCGGATGGTGCGGTCGGCCAAGATCTTCGTGCCCGAGTAGCGGCCTACGGCGCGAGCCGGTCCAGCAGCGCGCCCGCGATCTCGACGTCCTGGCCCAGCGGCCGGTCCTCATTGTCCGGCGGCAGCGCCGACGCGGCCAGCTCGAACGCCGCCCGCACCGGGATGTCGGGCAGCTCGGCCGCCCGCATCCGCAGCGCCCGGACCGCCGCGACCAGCTCGCAGCCGAGGATGATCCGGTACGCGTCCGCCGTGTCGCCCAGCTCCTGCGCCGCATGGCTGGCGAAGCTGGCGTGGTCCTCCATGCCCCGGGAGATGACGACCGTGCCGGTGGTCAACGGCGTCAGGGCCGACCGCAGCTTGGCGAGCGCGTCGTGCGCGACGTACTCCAGGATCATGATCCCGGAGCTGCCCGCCGGTCCCGCCGCGAGGAAGGCGGGCTGCCCGGTGAACTCCGGCTCGACGAGGTCGCCGAGCCGGGCGACCGAGAGCTGGGCGGTCTGGTGGGCGGCGACCCTGGCGTGGTCGAGGCTCAGCGCCAGCGCCGCCAGGTGGAAGTTCCCGTGATGGAAGACGTCTTGCGCGGGCAGCGACACCAGCGGGTTCTCCGCGGCGGCGTTGATCTCGACGGTGAGCACCCGTGCCAGCGAGCTCATCGCGTCGAGGGCGGGACCGTGCACCTGGGGGAACGCCCGCAGCCCGAACGGATCCTGCAACCTGCCCGGCGCGGGGACGGCGCCGCCGTCGATGCCGAGCAGCCCGCGCATCGTGGCTGCGCAGGTGAGCTGGCCGGGATGCGGCCGGGCGGCGTGGACCTCGGGCGCGTACGCCTCCCAGGAGCCGCCCAGCGCGAGGAACGACAGCGCCGTGACGACCTGCGTGATGTCGATCAGCCGGGCCAGCTCGACGTACCCGAGCACGGCCTCCGCGACGGTCAGCGCGTTGCTGCTGATGAAGGCCAGCGCGTCGCCGCTGTCGAACGCCACCGGGGCGACCTGCCCGCTGCGCCACGGCTGCGCGCCGGTGAGCGTCAGCGCGGTCCCGGCGAGCGCGGCGAGGTCGCCGGTGCCGACCGCGCCGTAGCGGTGCACGGCGGGCACCGCGCCCGCGACGAGCGACTCGCACAGCGCGTCGACGACGAGGGGTGAGACGCCGGAGCCGCCCGCGCAGAGCTGGTTGAGCCGCACGATGAGCATCGCCCGGGTCAGCCGCTCGGAGACCAGCGGGCCGACGCCGCCCGCGTGGCTGGCGAGCAGCCGGTGGCCGTGGGTGTCGGCGTCGATCCCGGTCACGGCGTCGGCCCGGTTGGCGCCGACCCCGGTCGTTCTGCCGTAGACGGGCCTCCGGTCCGACAGGTCCTTGACCAGGTGCCACGCGTCCTCGGCCCGGCGGCGGGCCGTCGCGTCGAGGACGACGCCGGCCTCCCCCGCGGCGACACTCGCGACCGACTCACAGCTGAGCGTGCGGCCATCGACCAGCACGGAAGATGAATTCATGTCGATATCTTGACACCGTCTTCACAGGTGCATCAATATGAATAGGTCCATTCAACTGGTGGGAGCCGTCGTGATCGAGTTCGAGAACGTGACCAAGCGGTACCCCGATGGCACGGTGGCCGTCAGCGACCTGAACCTGACCGCTCCCGCCGGCAAGATCACTGTCCTGGTAGGACCGTCCGGCTGCGGCAAGACGACCTCGCTGCGGATGATCAACCGCAGCATCGAGCTGACGTCCGGCCGCATCAGCGTCGACGGCGACGACATCATGAGCGTCGGCGCGGTCCAGCTCCGCCGGGGAATCGGCTACGTGATCCAGCACGGCGGGCTCTTTCCACATCAGACAGTCCTCGACAACATCGCGACCGTGCCAGTCCTGCTGGGCTGGGGCAAGAAGAAGGCGCGGTCGCGGGCGTACGAGCTGCTGGAGCGGGTCGGCCTCCCCTCGGCGTTCGCCAAGCGCTACCCGGCCCAGCTCTCCGGCGGCCAGCAGCAGCGCGTCGGCGTCGCCAGGGCGCTCGCCGCCGACCCGCCGATCATGCTGATGGACGAGCCGTTCAGCGCCGTCGACCCCATCGTGCGCGCGGGCCTGCAGGACGAGTTCCTGCGGCTGCAACAGGACATCGGCAAGACGATCGTGCTCGTCACACACGACATCGACGAGGCGATCAAGCTCGGCGACAACATCGCCGTCTTCCGAACCGGTGGTCATCTCGCCCAGGTCGACCCGCCGGCGCGGCTGCTCGCCCACCCGGCCGACGACTTCGTCGAGGGCCTGGTCGGCAAGGACCGGGGCTACCGCGTGCTGTCCTTCGTCCCGATCGGCGACCTGCCCGCGCATCCGGTTCCGACGGTCACCGTCGGCGCGAGCATGGCCGACGCGCGCCAGGCGGCGGGCGACGAGCAGTGGCTGCTCGTGCTCGACGCCGACCGGCGGCCGATCGGCTGGTTCGACACGACGCAGCCGGACGTGACCAGCGTCGAACAACGGGCGCTGCGAACCGTGGGAACCACGTTCGGCGGCGAGAGCTCGATGCGCGCGGCGCTCGACGGGGCGCTCGGCTCGCCGTCGGGGCAGGCGATCCGCGTCGACGGCTCCGGCGCGTTCGTCGGCGCGGTGAGCGCGGTCGAGATCGCGCGGCACGTCGCCAGCCTCGGAAACGTCGCCGTGGGGGCCTGATGGACTGGGACTGGCTCACCAGCAACCGGGCGCTCATCACCGATCTGCTGACGCAGCACGTGTATCTGGCGCTGGTGCCCGTCGCGCTCGGGCTCGCGCTCGCGCTGCCGATCGGGTTCCTCACCGCGCGCTTCGCCCGGCTCTACCCACCCATGCTCGCGGCGAGCGCCGTGCTGTACTCCATCCCGTCGATCGCGCTCTTCATCGTCTTTCCCGGCATCCTCGGCACCCAGATCCTCGACCCGATCAACATCGTGGTGGCGCTGACCATCTACGCGGGCGCGCTGCTCGTCCGGTCGGTCGCGGACGGCCTGCGGTCGGTGTCCGACCAGGTCCGACAGTCGGCGACGGCGGTGGGCTACGAGCGGTGGCGGCGCGTGCTCAAGATCGAGCTGCCGATAGCGCTGCCGTTCATCTTCGCCGGGCTGCGGTTCGTGACCGTCGCCAACATCAGCATGGTGAGCGTCGGCGCGCTCATCGGCATCGGCGGTCTCGGCCAGCTCTTCACCGACGGCTTCCAGCGCAGCTTCTTCACCCCGATCATCGTCGGGATGGTGCTGTCGGTGCTGCTAGCGCTCTGCGCCGACATCGCCATCGTGACCACGCAACGCTTCCTCACGCCCTGGACGCGGGCGGGGAGGACGACATGAACATCCTCGCCGAGCTGTTCGGCTTCTTCGCCGACCCGCTGCGCTGGTCCGGCGCCGGCGGCATCCCGACCCGGGTCCTCGAGCACCTCTGGTACACCGCGCTGGCGCTGACGATCGCGACCGCGATCGCGCTGCCGATCGGGTTGCTCATCGGCCACACCGGACGGGGCGCGTTCTTCGCGATCAACATCGGCAACGCGGCCCGCTCGTTCCCGAGCCTCGGCGTGCTCGTGCTGCTCGTGCTGCTCGCGGGACTCGGCATCACGCCGGTGCTCGTCGCGCTGGTCGTGCTCGGGGTGCCGCCGATCATCGCGTCCACCTACGCCGGAGTCCGCGGCGTCGACCCGGCCACCATCGACGCCGCCCGGGGCATGGGCATGACCGAACGCGGCATCGTGTTCAAGGTCGAGCTGCCGATCGCCTTACCGCTGATCCTGTCCGGCCTCCGCAGCGCGGCGCTGCAGATCGTCGCGACGGCGACCATCGCGGCCTACGTCGCCCTCGGCGGCCTCGGCAGGTACGTCATCGACGGACTCGCGGTCCGCGACTTCGCCGAGATGCTCGCCGGCGCCGTGCTCGTGGCGCTGCTCGCCATCGCGATCGACGTCGTGTTCGCGATATTCGGGCGACTCGTCGTCTCCGACGGCCTCGCCGGGCGTGGGCCCCGGAACTCGCGGCCCGCCACTGAATCCACAACCGATCAGGAGTATGTATGACCAGGAACAGGGTGCTTCGGTTCGCCGCCGCCGGTGCGGCGGCGCTCATGCTCGCCGGCTGCGGCGGCGGGGATCCCCTCGACACCGGCGGTAGCGGCGACGACAGCCCGAAGACGATCACGGTCGGCTCGGCGAACTTCTCCGAGAACGTGCTGCTCGCCGAGATGTACGCGCAGGCGCTGCGCGCCGAGGGCATGCAGGTCGACACGCAGCTCAACATCGGCGCGCGCGAGGTCTACATCCCGGCGGTGATGGACGGCTCGATCGACATCATGCCGGAGTACACCGGCAACCTGCTGCTGTACTTCGAGCCGAAGGCGACCGAGACCGAGTCCGAGGACGTCGACAACGCGCTCCGCGAGGCGCTGCCGGACAACCTCGTCGCGCTGGAGAAGTCCGAGGCGGTCGACGAGGATGCGCTGGTGGTGCGCAAGGAGACGGCCGAGAAGTACGACCTGGAGACCATCGAAGATCTCAAGCCGATCGACTCGAAGCTGGTCGTCGGCGGCTCACCGGAGTTCCGTGAGCGCAAGGCCGGCCTGAAGGGTCTCCAGAACGTCTACGGGTTGGAGTTCGCGGAGTTCAAGACGCTCGACGTCGCGGGCCCGCTCACCGTCGAGGCGCTCAAGTCGGGCGAGGTTGACGTCTCCCAGCTCTTCACGACGCAGAGCACGATCGCCCAGAACGACTTCGTCGTCCTCGAGGACCCCAGGCACATCCACATCGCGCAGAACGTCGTGCCGCTGGTGCGCAAGAGCGAGCTGAACGACACCGTGGAGCGGGTGCTCAACGAGATCTCGGCGGAGCTCGACACCGAGACGCTGACCGAGCTGGTCGCGCGGATCGACGTCAAGCACGAGAACGCCGGGGCGGTCGCCAGGGACTTCCTCACCGAACACGGCCTGATCTAGGCCATGGAGACGATCGTCGTCGGCGACGGGACGCTGTCCCCCGACGACGTCGTCGCCGTGGCACGGCACGGCGCGCGCGTCGGCGTCGATCCCGGCGTGCCGCCGCGGCTGGCTCGCGACCGTGCCGTCGTCGACGACATCGTCGACCGGGGCGTGCCCGCGTACGGGGTGACGACCGGGCTCGGGCCGCGGGCGACGTACGCGCTGCCCCGCGACGAGCTCGGCGCGTTCAGCCTGCGCACCGTTCGCGGCCGCGCGAACGCGGTCGGCGACCCGCTGCCCGCGGAGGTCGTCCGGGCCGCGATGCTGGCCCGCGTCACCGGCATCGCCGGCGGGGGCAGCGGGGTCCAGCCCGCGGTGTTCGAGCTGCTGGTCGGGATGCTCAACGCGCGCGTGCATCCGATGGTGCCGGAGACCGGCTCGATCGGCGCGTCCGATCTCAACCAGCTGGCGCACGTCGGCCTCGTCGTCACGGGCGAGGGCAGGGCGGAGCTGTCCGGCGAGACGCTCGACGGCGCCACCGCGCTGCGCCGCGCCGGTCTCGCCCCGATCGACCTCGGCCCGAAGGACGGGCTGGTGCTGTGCGGCGCCAGTCCGCTGGCGGCGGGCGCGGGCGCGCTCGCCGTCGGCGACGCGACCGTCGCCCTGCACCTGGCGCAGGCGGTGGCGGCGCTGACCTACGAGGGGTTCCGGGCCAACACCAGCCCGCTCGACCCGCGAGCGCAGCGGGCGCGATGCGCGCCTGGCCAGGCCGACGCCGCGGCCGGGCTGCTCGCGCTGCTGGCGGGCGGCGAGCTACCCGACCCGCGCGCCGCGCGCCGGGTGCAGGACCCGATCAGCGTGCGCTGCGTGTCGCAGGTGCACGGCTCACTCTGCTCCGCACTGTCCTTTGTGGCCGACACGCTGCTGGCGGAGCTCAACGGCAGTGGCGACAACCCGCTGGTGTTCGCGGACTCCGGCGAGATCCTCTCCACCGGGAACTTCCACACTCCGGGTCTCGCGCTCGGCTTCGACACCCTCGCGCTCGCGTTGTGCCAGACCGCCGCGCTGTCCGCCGCCAGGACGCAGTGCCTGCTCGCGGCGAACCTCAGCGGCCTGCCCGCCACCCTGTCCCCGTACGGTCCCGAGCGCTCCGGGCTGGCGCCGCTGGCGAAGACCGCGCACGCGCTCGTCACCGAGATCAGGCACCTCGCCACGCCGGTGTCGATCGATCCGTGTCACGGCGCGGACGGGGTCGAGGACGACTCGACCAACGCCGCGTACGGCGCCCGGCGGCTGGCCACGATCCTGGCGCGGCTGCGGCGCGTGCTCGCCGTGGAGGCCGTGACCGCCGCGCAGGCGGTCGAGCTGGCGCGACCGCCGCGGCTCGGTGAGGGTCCGGCGTTGCTGCTCGGTGCACTGCGGCGGGTGGTCGCGCCGCTCGACGACGACCGGCCGTCCGGGGAGGACGTCGAACGGGTGGCGCGCGACGTCATCGGTTCGGGTGAACTCCAGCAGCGGATCCGCGCCCTGCTCGCGGCGTAGCTACGCGGCGGCGTCCCCCGGCGTCTCCGCCGCGTCCCGCTCACGGCGCTTCGAGCGGCGCAGTGGCCGTGTCCGCAGCGCGAGCATCAGCTCCCGCATCGCGTCGAGCAGCAACAGCGACGCGAGCGTGCCGATTCCGATGGCCCTGACGAGCACGTCGCCGTGGTAGAGGCTCTGCGGGATCTGCTTGCCGCCGTAGGGGACGTCGATCTCGGTGATGCCCTGCGGCCACCACCGGAACGCCAGCCACAGCGCGACACCGGCGAGCACCAGCTCGACGACCGCGATCAGCGCGCGCACCGGCTGGTTCAGCCCCGGCCGCCGCCGCGACCGCCCCGCACCCTGCCGCGCGGAGTCCGCCTCCGTCTCCGCCGCGTCGGTCTCGCTCCTGCTCGTCACGCTCACCAAACCAACCTCTCACACCGTGGCATCACGCCGACAACAGCTCCCGCAGGGCTTCGCGCAGGGCAGCGCCGTCGCGCGCCCACGCCAGCACTACGGTGCCGTCGTCGAGGCGCAGCAGCAACTCGTCGTACTTGCGGGGCGCGGCCAGGCCGCCGCCGAGCACCCGGGACGCGTGCACCACCGGCATCTCCCCCGGCTTGTCGTCGCCGTCGGCCAGCCCGGCGATCCGCTCCACCGGCAGCGTCTCCTGCCCCTGCCGCAGCGTGCTCCGGGTCAGCCGCACCACGACGTACCGCTTGCGGGCGTAGACCCACATCGCGGTGAACCCGGTCAGCGTCACCCCGGCGACCAGCCACACCGGGTAGAGCACCGGCCCCTGCGTGACGAGCTCGACCAGGATGCCCGCCGCCGCGAAGCCCGGGCCGAACAGCAGCCACCACCAGCTCGCCGCCGTCTCCTGGTAGCGAACGTCGTCCGCCGCCTCGGTCACGAGGGGTCCCGCCAGCGCCGTCGCACCGAGGGCAGCCGGGGCAGGTACTCGGCTGCGGCGGGCAGGTAGAGCAGCACGAGGGCGATGACCGCGAGCGCCAGCCCGATGACGTGCACGAGGTTGACGAACACACCGGGCATGCCGAACACGAACACCAGCAGCACCAGCGTCAGCGCCAGCAGCGCGGTGCGCGCGGAGCGCGTGCCCTCCCGCACCCGGTAGGCGAACAGCCCGATCAGGCCGGCGATCATGACCGAGCCCACGACGAGCGACCACAGCAGGCCGGGCACGCCGGCGGCGATGTCGGCCTCGCTGAGGTCGCGGTTGGCGATGGACTCACCGGCGTTGCGGGCGACCTCGTAGGCGTTGAGCAACGCGGCGACGATCTGGCGCTGGCTGCTGAGCATCAGCACGAACCCCGCCACCGTCACGATGGCGGCGGCGACCCACAGCAGCACCGAGATCCGCACGAGCTGGGGCGGGTCGGGGCGGTCGCGGCGGTCGGACGACAGCGGCGGCAGCCCGATGGCCTCCCGCTCGCGCTCGTCGATGGGGTACTCGGTCTCGCGCGACGAGCGGTCGGACTCCTCCGGCTCGTCGGCCGGGCCGTAGGGGCTGTCGGGTCCAGTCACGCCGTCACCGTCAATCCAGCCAGCCTGCGGCCTCCGCCGCCCAGTAGGTCAGCACCATGTCCGCCCCGGCCCGACGGATCGACGTCAACATCTCCAGCACGGTGCGCTCGCGGTCGAGCCAGCCGCGCTCGGCCGCCGCCTCGATCATCGCGTACTCGCCGGAGACCAGGTACGCCGAGACCGGCACGGTGGAGATCTCCGCCGCCGCCGACACGATGTCCAGATAGGACATCGCGGGCTTGACCATCACGACGTCGGCGCCCTCGGCGATGTCCAGCTCGATCTCGCGCAGCGCCTCCCGCCCGTTGGCCGGGTCTTGCTGGTAGGTCTTGCGGTCGCCACGAAGTTGCGAGTCGACGGCCTCGCGGAACGGGCCGTAGAACGCGCTGGCGTACTTGGCGGCGTAGGCGAGGATCGCCACGTCGGTGTGGCCCGCCCCGTCGAGCGCGTCCCGGATCGCGGCGACCTGACCGTCCATCATGCCGCTCGGCCCGAGCATGTGCGCGCCGGCCTCGGCCTGCGCGACGGCCATGTCGGCGTAGCGCGCCAGCGTGGCGTCGTTGTCGACCCTGCCCCCGGCGTCGAGCACGCCGCAGTGGCCGTGGTCGGTGAACTCGTCGAGGCAGGCGTCGGCCATGATCACGGTATCGTCGCCGAGATCGGCCCGCAGGTCGCGCAGCGACACGTTGAGCACGCCGTCCGGGTGGCTGCCCGCGGAGCCGGTGGCGTCATGTGTGCTCGGCACGCCGAAGATCATGACGCCGCCGACCCCGGCGGCGACCGCCTCGGCCGCCGCCTTGCGCAGCGAGTCCCGCGAGTGCTGCACCACGCCGGGCATGCTGGCGATGGGCTTGGGCTCGCTCAGTCCCTCGGCGACGAACATCGGCAGGATCAGCTGTCGGGGCCGCACCGTCGTCTCGCGCACCAGCCGCCGCAGCGCCGGTGTGCTGCGCAGCCGCCGTGGTCGCTGTTCGGGAAACACACCGCAGACCGTACTCCGGCCGGGCCACGGCGGCACGGCGCCCCCGTCAGGAGGACGCCGACGACCGGCGCTGCCGCTTGGCCTTGCGGGGCGGCGGCAGCGCGCCCTCGGCGCGCAGCTTCGCCGCATGCTCGGCCAGCTCGTCGACCAGCACCGAGACCAGCGGCTTCGAGGCGTGCACGTCGACCCGCAGGCCGAACTCGGTCGCCGTCTCCGCCGTCTTCGGGCCGATGCAGGCCACCAGCGTGCGCGCGTGCGGCTTGCCCGCGATGCCGACCAGGTTGCGCACCGTCGACGCCGAGGTGAAGCACACCGCGTCGAAGCCACCCGTCTTGATCATCTCGCGGGTCTCGGCGGGTGGCGGCGACGCCCGGACGGTGCGGTACGCGGTGACGTCGTCGACCTCCCAGCCGCGCTCGGCCAGCCCGGCGGACAGCGTCTCGGTGGCGATGTCGGCACGCGGCAGCAGCACCCGGTTCACCGGGTCGAGGATGTCGTCGAACGGCGCGAACTCGGCCAGCAGGCCCTCGCTCGACTGCTCCCCCTCCGGCACCAGCTCCGGCTCGATGCCGAAACCGCGCACCTTCGCCGCGGTCGCCTCGCCGACGCAGGCGATCTTGACGCCGGAGAACGCGCGGGCATCGAGACCGAACTCGGTGAACTTCTCCCACACCGCGCGGACCGCGTTGGCCGAAGTGAACACCACCCACTGGTAGCGACCGTCGACGAGTCCCTTGACCGAGCGCTCCATCTGCGCCGGGCTGCGCGGCGGCTCGACCGAGATCGTCGGCACCTCGTGCGAGGTCGCGCCGTGGCTCTCCAGCCGCTCCGCCATCGGCCCGGCCTGCTCCTTGGTGCGCGGCACCAGCACCTTCCAGCCGTACATCGCGCGCGACTCCCACCAGGACAGGCTCGCGCGGTCGCCGACCGCCTCGCCGATGGTGATGACGAGCGGACCCGCCGCCTCGCCCACGTCGGCCGCCATGCTCGACAGCGTGGTGGCGATGGTGCGCTGGGTGTTGGTCGTGCCGTTGGTGGTGACCGCGACCGGGGTGTCCGGCTTGCGGCCGTGCTCGATCAGCGCCGACGCCGCCTCGGCGAGGTGCACCGACGTGCCGCTGAGCACCAGCGGGTCGGGTGCACCGGCGAGGCCCGCCCAGTCCACCTCGCCGCGGAGGTCGATCTCGGTGTGCTCGCCGCCGAGCGCGATCCCGGCGTACGCGGGCACCGCGATGCTCGGCGAGACGGCGGGCACGATGTCGAACACCGCGCTGGTGGCGGCGACGGCGTTGGCCTCGGCGACGACGCCGGGGCGGGTCAGCGGGTCGCCGGAGACGAGCCGGAGGACCAGCCTGCCGGACTCGGCCGCGTCGGCGAGGTCCTTGGCCACCTCGTTCGACTCGCCGACGGCGGGCCGCACCTCGGCCGCGCCACCCGCGAGCGCGAGCACCGTGGACGGGACGTCGGGGTCGGTGACGATGAGATCAGCCTTGCCGAGCAGCTCCGTCGCCCGCGCCGTGATCAGGCCGACGTCGCCTGGGCCGGAACCGACGAAGACGACTCGCCCGGTTGAGGTCCGTGCGGGGGTCATGTCCTGCGTTCTCCTCTGTCGTTCTCGCTACTGGGGTGTGTTGTGCACGGCGACCCCGCCTCGTCAGAGGCGACAGCGGCTGCTGCCGCGATCGCCGCTCACGAGGCGGTGGTCACCTGGCCCCGGGCGGGTCAGGCCCCGGGACCGGAGGGAGCTGAGGCGCCGAGGTCGAGCAGCTCGACCGCGAGGTCGCGGCCGAGCGACTCGGCATCCGCCAGCTCTCCGGTGGCCGACGCGCGCAGCAGGTCGGTGCCGCCGGACTCGGTCTCCGTCGCCGCGACACCACGCAGCGACAGTCGCAGCACCACCGACCCGTCGTCGGCGAGGTCCTCGACGACCTCGGCGAGCGCGCCGACCGGCGCGCTGCAGCCCGCCTCGAGCCGGGCGAGCACCGCACGCTCCGCCGTCACGGCGGCGCGTGTCGCCTCGTCGTCGACCGTCGACGCGAGCAGATGCTCGATGTCGACGTCGTCGGCGCGGCATTCCACCGCGAGCGCGCCCTGCGCGGGCGCGGGCACCATCTGCATCGGGTCGAACGTCTCGGTGATCTCGGCCAGCCGCCCGACCCTGGCCAGCCCGGCGCGGGCCAGCACCACGCCGTCGACCTCGCCGTCGAACACCTTCCGCATCCTGGTGTCGATGTTGCCCCTGATGCCGGTGACCTCCAGGCCGAGGCCCGCCGCCTTGAGCTGCGCCGCCCGGCGCGGCGAGCCGGTGCCGATGACCGACCCCGTTGGCAGCTCGCCGAGCACCAGCCCGTCCCGCGCGACCAGAGCGTCACGCGGGTCCTCTCGCGGCGGCACGCCCGCGATCACCAGGCCGGGTTCCGGCGCCGTCGGCAGGTCCTTGTAGGAGTGCACGGCGACGTCGATCTCGCCGGAGACGAGCGCCTCACGCAGCGCGGAGGTGAAGACGCCGACCCCGATCTCGGTGATCGGCGCGTTCGACCGGTCGCCGGGCGTAGAGATCTTGACGATCTCCACCCGCTGACCGCTCTGCTCGATGCGCTCGGCGACGGTCGCCGTCTGGGCGAGCGCGAGCCCGCTGCCACGGGTGCCGATCCTGATCGTCTTGGTCACCGTGGGAACTGCCCTCACTGGGTTTCACCGTCCGTGTCGATCTGCTCGTGCTTGGGGGTGTGCGCGGCGGGCTTCGACACCGCGACCGGCGCCGCCGGGTCGAGCCCGAACAGCTCCCGCAGCGCACCGGCGTAGTCGGTGGACGCCGGGTCCGCCGCGAGCTGCTTGACCCGCACGGTCGGGGTGTGCAGCAGCTTGTCGACGACCCGGCGCACGGTCTTGCCGACCTCGTCGCGCACCTCGCCGTCGAGTTCCGGCATCCGCCGGTGCAGCCGGAGCAGCTCGGCGTCGACCACCTCGGCCGCCTGCTTGCGCAGCGCGGCGACGGTCGGCGTCACCTCGGCGCTGCGCTGCCCGGCGAGGTACTCGCGCACCTCGTCGAGCACGATGCCCGAGGCCCGCGCGGTCTGCTTCGCGGTGTCCGACGTCGCGCTGGCGTCCATCCTGCGCCGCACCGTCTCGAGGTCGATGATCCGCACGTCGTCGCGTTCGCCGATGTCCCGGTCGACGTCGTGCGGCAGCCCGAGGTCGCAGACGATCAGCGGCCTGCCCTGCCTGGGCAGCACGTGCTCGTCCTTGACCACGACGGCCCGCGCCCCGGTGCAGCACACCGCGATGTCGGCGTCGGCGAGCGCGTCGGCGAGGCCCGCCAGCTCGATCGCGTGCGCGTCGCCGCCGGTCTCGGTGATGTTCTCGGCCAGCCTGCGGGCGTTGTCCATGGTGCGGTTGGCGACGACGATCCGCCCGACGCCCGACTTGCGCAGCTGCGAGGCCGCGAGCGCGCCCATCGACCCGGCGCCGACGATCACCGCGTTGCGGCCGGTGACGTCACCGGCGTCCGCGAGCGCCTCCGAGACCACCGACGCGCCGACCTCGCCGAGCCCGGTCTCGGTGTGCACCCGCTTGCCGACCCGCAGCGTGGTCTGCACCAGGTTGTGCAGCGCGCTGCCGACCGTGCCCGCCTCGCCGGCCTCGGCGTAGGCCGAGCGCACCTGACCGAGGATCTGCGTCTCGCCGAGCACCATGGAGTCGAGGCCGGACGCGACCGAGAAGATGTGCTCGACCGCGGCGGCGGCGTAGTGGACGTAGAGGTTGTCGTACAGCGCCGTCGGCTCGACGCCCGCCTTGTCGGCGAGCACCGTCGACACCGACGTCAGCCCGCCGTGGAACGCCTCGACGATGGCGTAGACCTCGATGCGGTTGCACGTCGACAGCAGCATCACCTCGGTGATGTCGGGCGACTGCTGGAGCTGGTGCAGCACCTTCGGCAGGTCCGCCTGGGTCACCGCGACCTGCTCGAGCGTGTTCAGGTCCGCGGTGCGGTGGGAGAGCCCGACGGCGAGCACATTCATTTCAGACCACCTCACCATTTGAGGATGCGCGCGCCGCGGCCGTCCGTCCACGCCCGCGTTGTTCCGCATTCCGCGCGACGTGGAACGACAGGATCTGGAGCTCGATCGCGAGGTCGACCTTGCGGACCTCGACGTGATCCGGCACCTGGAGCACGACCGGCGCGAAGTTGAGCACGCAGTGCACGCCGCCCTCGACGAGGCGGTTGCACACCGCCTGCGCGGCGGCCGGCGGCGTCGCGATCACGCCGATGGCGATGTTGCGCGCGGCGCAGACCTCGGGGATGTCGTCGATGTGGCAGACCGGGAGGCCGCCGACCGGCACCCCGATCAGGTCGGGGTCGACGTCGAACAGCGCCGTGACCGGAAAACCCCTGCCGGGAAAGCCGCCGTAGTTGGCGAGCGCGTGGCCGAGGTTACCGATGCCGACGACGGCGGTGTTCTGCTGCCGGGTCAGCCCGAGCACCCGCTGGATCTCACTGGTCAGGACGTCGACCTCGTAGCCGACGCCCCGGGTGCCGTAGGTGCCGATGTAGGAGAGGTCCTTGCGCAGCTTGGCCGAGTTGACCCCGGCCGCGGTGGCGAGCTCCTCGCTGGAGACCGTGACCGAGCCCTGCTCGGCCATGGCGGACAGCACCCTGAGGTAGACGGCGAGCCGCGCCACGGCCGCCTCGGGGATCGCTCGCGCCCGGCCGTTGCCCTGCGCGCCGGCCGGCCCGTTGACCGCCGCGGGCCCCTGGCCCCGTACGGCGGGCAGCTCGGTGGTCGGCGCCGCATCGTCGCCGCCATCACGCTGTACCCGTGCCACCTGCTCTCCTTGCTACCGGTCGTGCCGGCGCGTGCGATCCCTGCGGGGAGTGAGAAACAAGGAAGTCACCGCGCGGCACAAGATGTAGATGTCCACGGTAGCCGCTTGTGAATGCGTGCACAAAATCCGTGGTCATGGCGGGTGAGCAGGCCCACCTGATCGCCACCTACCTCGCGACGACGGTCACGCTGTGCCATCCGGTCGCTCCGGACGGTGCCACCGGCGCCCGCTGCCGGGTCTGCGTCGCGCCGGTGCGATCGGTCGCCCGGCACGTCAGCAGATGGTCGCCGGACGGCACCCGCACCCGCGCGCGCCACATCCGCCAGGTGTCAGCACTGACCTCGGTGGCAAGCTCGGCCTGCTGCCACGGGCCATCGTCGACCCGAACCTCGACGGCGTCAATACCCACGTGCGGCGCCCATGCCGTGCCGGCGACGACGACCTCCCCCGCCGTGACGTCGCCGTCGGCGGGGGCGTCGATCCGCGACTGCGTCTTGACCGGCGCCTCCCGCGCCCAGCCGCGCGGGATCCAGTAGCCCTGGCGGGCATCCCAGGTCGTCAGCTCGAGGTCGACGAGCCACTTGGTGGCGGAGACGAAGCCGTAGAGGCCGGGCACGATCATCCGCGCCGGAAAGCCGTGGGAGACCGGCAACGGCTCACCGTTCATGCCGAGCGCGATCATCGCGCGCCGGTCCGGCTCCGTCACGACGTCGACCGGGGTGCCCGCGGTGAAGCCGTCGTGGCTGGTCGAGTACAGCTGTTCGGCGCCGTCCTGGACGCCTGCCTCGGCGAGCAGGCCGGCGAGGTCGACGCCGACGAAGTTCGCCGTCGAGATCAGCGGTCCGCCGACCGGGTTGGAGACGCAGGACAGCGTCAGGGTGCGCTCGACCAGCGGGCGGGAGCGGAGGTCGTCGTAGCTGAGGGTGAGCGGCCGGTCGACCATGCCGTGGATGCGCAGCGACCAGTCCGCCGCCGAGACTCGGGGCGGGATCAGCGCGGTGTGGATGGTGTAGAAGTCGCGGTTCGACGTGACCAGCGTCGGCGTGCCGCTCGCGGCGAAGTCGGCGCCCTTCGGGATCGGCGGGGCGTCCCGGCTGGGGACGAGCGGGCCGACCGTGGCGCGGGATTTTTCGACGTCGGGACCGGCGAAGGCCTGTCCGGTCAGTCCCGCGACACCGGCGCCCGCCACCACGCCGAGGGAGGAGCCGATGAAGCGACGGCGGGAGGCGTTGGTCGGGAACCCCTCGACGGTGTCGAAGGCGCGCCGGTACAGCCAGCGGAAGACCGCCACGCCCGCGAGGAGGCTGGCCACCGGGGCGGCGATGGCGAGCTGGCCCAGTTCGGGGCGGGTCGCCACGGCCGCGAGCCCGATCGCGCCGAGCGCAGCGACCAGCCACGTGCCCGGCGCCGCCCGCCGCCGGGAGACGGCGCCGATGAGCAGCGCGAACAGCGCGAGCACGACGGCGATGCCGAGCAGCAGGACGAGCTTGTTCGCGGTGCCGAAGGTGTTCTTGCCGAACTCGACCAGCCACGACGGCGACAGATCGACGACGCTGTCGCCGACGGCAAGGTACGGCGACGCGGTGGGTTCGACGAACGCCGCGACGAGGTGTCCGGCGGCCAGCGCCGCCAGCAGCGCAAGGAGGCCGACCAGCGCGGCCGTGCGCAGCGGAAGCCCCGACTTGTCACGCGCGGTGTCCATGCCCCCATCATGGCCGCCCCACTCGGCCCCAAGAGCCCCACGCCCGCTTACGAGTCACTTACGGCTGTGGCCCCAGGCGTCGTGTCCTGCTGTGAGGATGGGGGTGTCCTCCCCGGGGCCGGTGTGACTCGG